>DATKTQ010000225.1:0-3165 GCA_035531055.1 Occallatibacter sp.
CTGTATAGTTGGTCGCCGGAAAGCCTGGAGTGGAGCGCGTAATGCCGATGAGCGACTCCAGCACAAGCCGTGGAGAGACGGTGCGCGTGTACGTACCCACTACGTTCCGCTCCCGGTCCAGATAGTTCACGGCAAAGGTAGGATCGATGGCTGTCTGATCCGGGTTTGTGGTTGGTCCGATGATGTTGTCCATGGTGAAGCGCGCAAAGAACTGGTCTTTCGGCGAGATTTTGTGGTCGATGCGCAGGGAGAACTGGTCGGCATTGGTCACCACCTTGGACGCGGTGGCGTAGGTGCGATCGCCGTAGGCGCCGGAGGGATCGTTGGGAAGCGGATAGCGCGCCAGAATGTCGGCGATGGTGGACGGGACGGGCACCTGCAGGGTGTCCGTGGAGCCGTCGGAGTAGGTCACTTTGTCCACGCCGGTGCGTTCGGCGGCTGTGGGCACGGGCATCACCTGCGTGGTGCCCAGCACCTGGCGAAAGCCCTGGTACTCCGTGAAGTAGAAGGTGCGGTTGCGGCCGTCGTAGATGTGCGGGATATAAACGGGTCCGCCGTTGGTAAAGCCGAACTCGTTGCGGCGGAAAGGCGGAATTCGGCCGGGGTAGGCCGCCGTGGGATGGTCAAAGTAATTGCGCGCGTCGAATGCGGAGTTGCGCACAAACTCAAATAAAGAGCCGTGGAAACCGATGGCGCCGGAACGGGTGATGATGTTGGTGAATCCGGAGGCACCGCGGCCAATCTCGGCCGGCATCCAGCCGGAGCTGGACTGGATCTCCTCGACCGCATCCACGTTGAAGTTTGACAAAGTGGAGCCGCCCATCTCCGGATCGCTGATGTCGGAGCCGTCCATGGCGAAGGTGGCTTCCACGCCGCGCTGCCCGTTGATGGCAAACTGTGCGGTAAAGTTGGTGGCGCCGTTGGCGTCTGTCATGGTGCCGGCGGCCAGCAGAAGCAGAGAGCTGAAATCACGCTTGTTGAGCGGCAGAGAACTGACGGCCTGGCTGGAGAGCTGTTCGCCGCCCGTAGAGCCCTGGATGTTTTGCGCCGTTAGGGTAAGCTCCCCGCGCGCGGAGAGCGTGAGCAGCGCGGCCGGAGTCTCCGCTGTCACCGTGATCGGCTGCGCGTAATTGACGGTTTTGCCTTGCGCCCGAACCTGCAGTTGATATGGCCCCGGCTTCACGTTCGCCACGCGGAAGAGGCCATCAGCGCCTGTGATTGCGTGCTCGGTGACTTGCCCGCTGGAAAGTGTGATGCGTGCCCCGGAGATGGGAGCGCCCGCGGCATCGTGCAATGCGCCCTGCCACACGGCCTGCGCGGCCGGTTGCGCCGCCGCGGCTGCGCCGAAAAGGCACACCGCCAGCGCACACAGCCACACACCCATCCATACCGGAACCGGATGTGCTGCGCCGGTCCCACCTATCCCTGCTAAACGCCGTCTTTCCTGCATTTTGCCTTCTTTGCGGGGACCGCGGGGCGCCTGAAACAATACGGAAAGATAATGGCACCAACCGTCATGATCGGATTGCGCCGGCCACGGTAAAATCCCAAATTTTTCCTCTGCAGCGCGGCACAGAACCGGAACCGGAGGCTGGCTGCCGCGGAATCGAAAGTGCGCTACTGTAGAGACCGCTTTTTGCCGGATACGCGAGCCCCAATGTAAAGGTTTTCTCCGGAAGCAGCTCCCACGAATTATATCGTCCATTTGGCCTCTCTGGCTGGGGTGCAAGGACTGACACAGTAGCTGGCGCGCAAATGGCTGCGCACCTTTTACACTGGAGCCAGCCATGCCGGAAGACCTTTCAGCCACGGACACCATTGCAGCCATCTCCACTCCACCGGGGCGCGGGGGCATTGGAATTGTGCGCCTGAGCGGGCCGTTGGCCGCCGAGTATGCCGCGCAGCTGGTGAACCTGCGCCAGCCGCTGGAGCACGCGCGCGCGCGGCTGGCCGACGTGCTGGATGAGCTCTCCGCAGGCAACGAACGCATTGACGAGGCCGTGGTGACCTGGTTTGCCGCGCCCAACTCCTACACGGCAGAGGACCTGGTGGAGATTGCCGCACATGGTTCGCCGGTGGTGCTGGAACTGCTGCTGCGGCGCGCGCTGGACCTGGGCGCGCGGCTGGCCGAGCCGGGTGAGTTCACACAGCGCGCCCTTCTGGCTGGCAAGCTGGACCTGACGCAGGCCGAGGCGGTGCGCGACCTGATTGATGCGCAGACGCTAACGCAGGCGCGGCAGGCAGCCAGCCAGATGGGCGGGGCGCTGAGCCGCCGCGTGCGGCCCACCAAGGAGGCGCTGGTGGAGCTGATTGCGCTGCTCGAGGCGGGCATCGATTTTGCCGAAGACGATGTGGACGTGGCTCCGAAAGGGGAGATTGCGAGCCGCATTGCCCAGCTGGAGCCGCCGCTGGCCGCACTGGAGGCCACCTTTGCCCGCGGGCGCATTGTGCACGACGGCCTGACGCTGGCCATCATGGGCAGGCCAAACGCCGGAAAGAGTTCGCTCTTCAACCGCCTGGTGGAGCGCGACCGAGCCATTGTGACGGCCACGCCAGGCACCACGCGAGACCTGGTCACCGAGCGCATCTCGCTTGAGGGCATTCCGCTGGAGCTGGTGGATACGGCGGGCCTGCGCGAGGCCAGTGAAGAGGTGGAGATGCTGGGCGTTGCCCGCAGCCGCGAGGCGCTGGCCGATGCCGCGCTGGTGCTGGTGGTGCTGGATGGAACCGAGCCGCTGAACGACGAGGAGCGCGCGCTGCTGACAGCCGTCGCGGGACGGCCCGCGCTGGTCGCCATCAACAAGAGTGACCTTGCAGCGAGTGATCGCGTCTCCGCGGACCTGGCCGAGGCCGCTTGGGCCCATGTGCCGGCCTTGCCCACCTCCGCGCTCACCGGCGAGGGCATTGCAGCGCTGCGCCAGCGGCTGGTGACACTGGCCACGGGAGGCGCCGCCTCTGAGCCCGGCCTGCTGACGAGTCTGCGTCACCAGCAGGCCATTGCCTCCACGCGCGCCGCGCTGGCAGACGCCTCAAAAGCCAATGACGCTGCCATTCCGCACGAGATGATCCTCATCGATCTCTACCGTGGCCTGTGGGCGCTGGACTCGCTCACCGGCCAGACCACCCCGGATGACATTCTTAATCTGATCTTCTCCACCTTCTGCA
>DATKTQ010000226.1:0-3456 GCA_035531055.1 Occallatibacter sp.
GAATTCGGCTTACAGGTTTTCCTGCCGAATCTAAAACGATCAGCCCCGGTTGGGTATATGCCCGCCGGGGCTGGCCCGTTTCTGGGGGTTGCGCGGGCGGCCGTCGGCATCCGCTACCATCGAAGACATGTTGCGAGTGAAATTGCTGGAACATGGAGCCCGGTTGCCGGAGGTGGCGCATCCCGGCGAGGATCTGGGCTATGACCTGTTTGCGCTGAAGGGCGTCCACATTGACCCGCGGCAGACGGTGCGGGTACGGACGGGGATTGCGGTGGAGGCGCGGCATCCGGAGACGGGCGCGGCGCTGGGGCTGCTGGTGCGGGACCGGTCGTCGATGGCGGCGCGGGGGCTGGCGACGACGGCGGGCGTGATTGATGCCGGGTATCGCGGCGAGATCCTTATCCTGATGACGAATCTGGGCGAGGCGGCGGTGGAGCTGAGGGCCGGGGAGAAATTCGCGCAGATGATTCCAGTTGCAGTGCTTACGGGTCCAGTGCAACAGGTGGAGACACTGGAAGAGTCGCTGCGGGCGGAGAAGGGCTTTGGCAGCAGCGGGCGGTGAGGGCTGTTTCAGACTTTTGGAATTAATCTGCAAAACTGCTGTGGAAAACTGCAAATAAACATATGGGGGGGAGGGGGTCCCCGGCCCCTGCGGGGCGGTTTTCATTTGTCAGAGATCAGGGATCAGGGACAAGAGGACACCTTCCAGTATGCGCCGGAAGGGGGAAATGATCGGCAAAACGGTGCGGAGAAATTTTGGGGAGCCGGCGGGGATGGGTTCGTGCTTTCCCATGCCTCAAAAGCGAGACATGGGGCGCCAATGGTTCGTGGTTGGGATGAGAGCCAGATGTGGGACCCCTGCAGAAGATCAAGACCCTGTTCCATCTGAGCGCAGAAGGGTCTCGGAAATCCGCCTCAGTGTTGCGGGGGCTCGTTTAAGGGGGCGGGCTCGACCTGGTAAGTTCCGTAGTCGATGGTCAAGACCGCCTTGCCTCCCACTCGCACATCTGTCTCGCTGCGGTCTTCGTGGGGCAGCCAGAAGTCCCCGGTCTTGGTGTATTGATGGCGAATCTGGGTGCGCGTGATCCAGAAGGAAGGATTCTTCGCCGGTTCTGCATCAATCCTCTCCACGGCGAAATCCGCCGCATCCACCCATATCTTGCCTTTGTAGAGAAACTTGCTTGGCACCAGTGGCTCCACGTGCAGGATGTAAGCCGGCCTTCCCTGGATGGTGTCATTCCCTGCCAACTGAAATGAGTAATTCGCCGGGGTCAGGGCAGTGGATTTCTGCTCTCGCCCTGCCTCCTCCTCACTCTGAATCAGGCGCTTTAAGACGTGCTTGAAGAGCAGCTTGGATCCGCTCTGAGACAGGATGCGAAAGGTCTTTCCCGAGGAGGCGTCATAAGTGACCTCCACGTCCATTGTGGCGGAAACCCTGGCGGAGTAGCCTCGATACTCCACATGATAGTGGCGCAGATCGTGGAAATGCTTCAGTTCTTCCTTCCGGGCAAGGTTGCGCTGCTGCATCTGCTGCACAATTTGCACTGCGGACAAGCTTGCGGGGGCGGGCGAATTCGCATTGCCGGGCCTTGCCACCGCCGGCATGGCGAAGAGCACGAATGCGCAAACCAAGCCTCTGCTTCGCTGAAAGAACATGAGGCATCATACCCCGGCGCATCGTGGGCCCCCAAGCCGAGTAGACCTTCTGGGCCCAGGACTTTCCCCCGGCAGAACGATAACAACGGCACGCAATACATTGCTTCGATTCCGGCGCCGACGAATGTTCGCGAAGATCTTGTGCGAATCGACCACGCCATCAATAGCAAGTTCCAGTTGTGCTGCGCGCCTCTCGGCCTGCGGAGGATGGACGCCGCGTTAACTTTGCGTGGCGATTTGCGAGGCGGAGCGCTCCTGCCAGCGTCCGCGGGTGAAGTCATGAAACCGCGCGGGCGCACTGCCGGCAGATTCTATCTCAGCCTTGATGGGGCACGCTGCAATGAAAGGATGCTGTTGGCCACTGCTTTAGTTAGAAGTTGAGTAATCCGGCGAGACTGTCCCTGAACGTAAAGAAGTCCTTGCATTGCTCCGAGCAGCCATATAGGGTGTGTGGGCAAGGAATTTCCCCATTTGAAACTCCACTCATGATTGCAATCCTGGAGAAGATGGGCCTCGGCCTTCTGCTAATCGCGGGAGCGGCAGCGATCTTGCTTTACTCCGATTTCGATTCAAGACATGTAGAGGTCCGCAGCACGAGTTGGCGCGAGGTTTGTGGATGAAGAAGTTATCGAGACAGTATGACTGTTCGCAATCCTCGCATTGCTTTCCTGATTCAAGAGCATCCCGGCGCGGCAGCGCGAGAAATTCCATGCGTCCGATTCACCACAGCAGAGATTTAACGGAGAAGGGCAAATGAAGTTGAGATCAGCACACTATGCGCTGTTTGCCGCCGTGGCATTCAGTCTGGCATGCGCGGCAATGTTCGGTCAGAACGCGGAGACGAGAGCTCCCTTGCCAATCGTCGCCAGCGTGGATGCACTGCAGACCGCTCCGCCGGTTTCGAAGTATGAGTTTGGCATGTTCATCGAACACATCGGTCCGCTCATCTATCGCAGCCTTTGGTCAGAGATGCTCGACGACCGCAAGTTCTACTTCCCGATCAATTCAAAGCCCGACGACGAGAGCCATCAGGCTGGCGGGTTCCGCGGCGTGCATTTGCGCAAGTGGCGCCCTGTTGGCCCAGATGACGCTGTGGTGATGGACAAAGATCATCCCTTCGTCGGCGACCAGAGTCCGTGCATCACGCTCGATGCCTCCACGCCGCACGGCATTCGCCAGACCGGCCTCGCATTCGTCAAAGGCAAGCGCTACGTCGGCCATGTGCTGTTGCGCGGCACGCCAGGCGCCAAAGTGCAAGTGGACTTCCTCTGGGGCGAGGGCTCAGGCAATCGCCGGACCGTGCAAGTGGGGCCTCTCACCGCGGCCTACAAATCCTTCCCGTTCGCGTTCACCGCTCAGACGGACACGTCCGACGCCTCGTTTGAAATCACCGGCACAGGCAGCGGCAACTTCCACATTGGCACGGTCTCGCTGATGCCTGCCGACAACGTGCAGGGCTTCCGGCCTGACACCATCGCTCTGCTACGTCAGCTTCACTCCGGCTTCTGGCGTCTGCCCGGCGGCAATTTCCTTTCTGATTGGAGCTGGTACGACGGGGTGGGTGACCGCGACAAGCGTCCGCCCATGTTTGACCACGCGTGGAATGCCATGCAGACCAATGACGTGGGCATGGACGAGTTCATGACACTCTGCAAACTCATCGACACCGAGCCCTACATCACCGTCAACGCCGGCTTTGGTGACGCGCATTCCGCCGCAGAAGAGGTCGAGTACATGAATGGCTCCATCCACACGCGGCTTGGCGCAGAACGCGCGCGAAACGGCCATCCGGAGCCCTAC
>DATKTQ010000227.1:0-2258 GCA_035531055.1 Occallatibacter sp.
AATATTCGCGTGAATGCGATCTCGGCGGGGCCGATCAAAACGCTGGCGGCGCGCGGCATCGGCAACCTGGGCGACATGCTGAAGTACCATGCGGACCGGGCTCCGCTGCACCGCAACACGGAACAGGCCGAGGTGGGCAGCACAGCGGCGTTTCTGGCCTCGGATCTGGCTTCCGGAATCACCGGTGAGGTGATCCATGTGGACAGTGGCTACAACATTATCGGATTTTGATGGGGTTTTACGTTGATGTAATGCGAATATCGTTCTCTCCCACCCTAGAGCACTTTCATAGTTGCTGTAGAGGGAGGTTCTCCTCCTCCCACCCTAGCCGCAAAGGACGCGGCTAGGATGGGCACCCAAATCTCTCTATACCATCCCTGAAAATGCTCTGATATGGAGTGACCCTGTCAACCGCTGCGAATCTGTGGGGTTGTTTTTGCCGTTGTTGTTGTTTTTGCCGTTGTTCGAGGACAGGGCCAGCCGCAGCCGGGGCAGGTTTGAGCGACGATTGATCCATCTGATATTCGCGGGTCGAAACCGCATAATCGTGATCCGTCGGGAGCTGCCTCGGACTAGAGTCGCGAGTCCGGCTGGGCCTGTCGCATAGAGCATACGAGGATTCTCCTACGTGCTGGCTCCGGCTGCGGCTGGCCCTGTTCTCGAATTGGGCGATGCTGTTCATGCGTGGGGTTCTTGCCTTTTTCATTCTTTGGAAAGTTTTTGCTTTTGTTCTTGCTCTTCCTCAGGCCGCCATCGGCTGCTTGCTCATAGCTTCCGCCTTGATCCCGATGGCCCAGATGAAGCCCAGCAGTTCGCGCCCCACGGCGGTGACGATCTTGCGCTGGTCCTTGCCAGCCGCGGCCAGCCGCATGTAGCGCTTGTGCAGCCGGTGTTGCGCCTTCCAGGCGATCTCTTTGATCTCCTCCGGCACGCCTTGCTGGCGCTTGCGCAACGCCGGTCCGATGCCTGGTCGCAGACGATAACTCCAGGCCGCTTCGATGGCGATGCGTCGCAGATGCGCGTTGCCGGTCTTGGTGATGCTCCCTTGTTGCTTGCGCTGGCCGCTGGAGTTTTCGCTGGGCACCGCGCCGCTGTAACCCATCAGCTGCCGAGCGCCTTCAAAGCGAGAGATATTGCCCAGCTCCGCCGCAATCGTCACCGCCGAAATCTGGGCCACGCCGCGCAACGCCTGCAACCCCTGGACGACTTCCTGCAGCTCCGGCGAAGCCACCTGGATCGCCTCCGCGATGGCCTGCTCCAGCCGCTTGACCCGCTCCGCCATGTGCTCGACTTCGTGCAGGTAATCCAGCCGCGTCGACTCCTGGGCCACCTGCTGAGAGCGCAGCTGCCGCACCCAGGCCAGGTATCCCAGCGTCCACGCCTTCACCCCGGCTGCCGGCCGCCGGCCCGTGCGCAGCAGAAATTTGCTCAGCCGATGACGCGCCCGCAACTGGTCCTGCTTGGCCGCCTCGCGCGCCCGCACCAGATCTCGCAGCGCCTCGGAACCTTCATCCGGAACCCATACCGCCGTCAGATCTCCGGCCCGATAACTGCGCGCCAGCCTCAAGGCGTCGCGCCGGTCGGTCTTCACCCGGTCGCCCGCCTTCCTCGGCGCCAGCGTCGGAGCAATGACCGCGCACTCGACTCCCAACTCCGCCAACTGCCAGTAGAGTACGTAGCCGGTTGGACCGGCTTCATAGCAGGCCCGCAGTTGATCCACGGCGCCCAGCTTCTTCACCAGCTTGCGGATCGATTCCGCGCGGTTGGCAATCGTTCCCAGGCTGCGCACCGAGCCATCCGGCTCCGCGACCGCGACGGCAATCGTCTCGGCATGGACATCCAATCCCAAAAATCGTACCTTTTCCTTCATGACCGGTTCCTCTCCGCTTGTGGCTCTGAGTTGTGTTTCTTTTCAGATTCACAGCCTAACCCACGACCAGCGCATTGGACCGGTCACTCCATGATGACTAGAAATGTAGCGTCAGGCGCACGCTGTAACTCCGTGGCGGCGCAACGGCATTGCCGGAAAAAAGTCCCGCGAAGTCAATCAGGTTGAGCCGGTTGTTGAGATTGTCTCCACTCGCCTGGATGTCCAGGACTGAGGCATCTCGCTTCCAGATATGAATGCCGAGTGAGGCGCTTACGGCCGCCATGGGTCTTACCCGACCACGAGAAAAGTTCACCCGGTCCACAATCGCCTGACCGTATTGCGCAATAGCTTCTTGTTCTGTGCCGGTGAATTCCACGGGCAGGCCTGA
>DATKTQ010000228.1:0-9709 GCA_035531055.1 Occallatibacter sp.
GACGAACTTCTCGTAGTCCGCCGGCGGCTCACCCTCAAAGTGCGTCATTGGATACTTCTTGCGATAGGCCTCTTCAATCTGCTCCTGCATGGCCTTGGGAAATGTGTTGATGGTGAGGCCGGGCTCCTTCTCGCGCGGCACCCGGCTCAGCGTCACCGCATTGCCGCCAATCTGCATGGTGCCCTCGGAGCCGGTAAACAGCAGCCCTTCACTCTCCTCGCCGCCGTCCACAAAGTTCACGCGCAAACTCAGGTTGAACCCCTCGCGATAATCGAACAGCCCCAGCATCACGTCGGGCACGTCGCGGCCATCCTTCCAGAAGCGCAGCCCGCCGGTGGCCATGCCGCGCGTGGGGCCGTGGGAGCCGGTGATGAAGTGCGTGCCGCTGAACAGATGCACAAACAGGTCGCCCGCCACGCCGCTGCCGTAAGCCTTCCACTTGCGCCACTGGAAAAAGTGCTCGGCGTTGAAGGGAATGTGCGGCGCGGTGCCCTCAAAGCGCGGCCAGTCGCAGGTCTCCGGCGAGGCATCCGGCGGTACGGTGTAGTTCCAGGCACCCATGGAAGAGTTGCGGTCCCATTGCGCCGTGACCATGTTGAGCGTGCCGATGGCGCCCGAAGCAAGCAGCTCCCTGGCCTTTTCATACAGTGCGGAACTCACGCGCTGGCTGCCAATCTGCAGAATCCGGCCCGTGCTGCGCGAAGCCTCAATCATCGCCGGCCCGTCGGAGTAGAGATGAATCATCGGCTTCTCGCAATAGACGTCTTTGCCGGCCTTCATCGCATCGATGGATGCCTGCTTGTGCCAGTGGTCCGGCGTGCCGATGATGACCGCGTCAATGTCCTTGCGCGCCAGAATCTCCCGGTAGTCGCGCGTGGTGAATAGCTGGTCGCCCCACAGTTCTTTCGTGCGCTCCAGCCGGCCGTTGTAGCAGTCAGCCACCGCCACCAGCTTTACGCCGGGCACCTGCAGGGCCACGCCCGTGTCATATTGCCCCTGGCCGCCTGCGCCAATCAGCGCAATCTGGATGTGATCGTTTGCCGCGACCGGCCCAGCTGACTCGTCCTGCGCCGCAACCAGCGCATGCATGCGGGGTGCAATCAAGGTCCCGGCCGAGGCTGCCCCGGCCACTCGAAGAAAATTTCTGCGATTCAACGCCTGCACATCTGCCTCCAACGCTGCGGATTTCTGCCGCATACCACCATACACGCACGAGGCGGGTACCGGAGAAGAAGCAGGGCCGCGCGGCAGCCTGCGCTAGTCGTCGTCGTCCTTTGCCGCGCTCTTGCTGCGCTTCAGAAGCATGGTCGGCACCGGCTTGCTGCCCATCGCATCCTTCCACAGGATCACGTTGAGCTTGTGCGCGTCGGCGCGGTCCGCATGGAGAAAGTCCATCTTCATGCTTTCCTTCGCGCCGGGGGCATTCTTCTTGTTGGCCGTGTAAATCAGGCCGTTGTCGCGGTTGGCGTAGTCGGCGGTGTAGGCAGGCTGGTCGCCAGCCCCCGTAAACAGCGGCGCAATCAGCGATGCAAACGCATCGTTGTTGTTCATCGGCGGCAGCCCCAGCAGGGACTCCATGGTCCGCACCACGCTTACGGTCGAGTAGAAATGGCTGTCTACAAACGGCGCACCGGCAGGCCCGTGCGGTGCATACTTGCTGATGACCAGTGCATAGCTGCGATGCGCGTCCACGTGGTCGCCGCCGTCCTGCGCGTCGTCCTCGAGGATGAAAAATGCCGTGTCGTTCCAGAAGGGAGAGTGCGAAATGGCGTCGACGGCGCGTCCGACCGCCAGGTCGTTGTCGGCAACCGAGGACCTGGGCGTGGGTCCGCCGGGTCGCGTGCCCGCAGTGTGGTCGTTCGGCAGGCGCAACATCACAAACCCCGGCATCGTGTCCTTGCCATTTTCCTTGTCTGCAACCCACTGCTTGAGGTGGCGCATAAAAATGTTCACGCGAATCTGGTCTGGAATGGCCAGGTTAAAGTCCGGCGACTCCGGCGCAAAGTGCCCCACCAGTTCCGGCTTGGTGGCCTTGTTGGAAGCAATCAGCGGAATCGGCCACGGCCACTTGTTTGTGCCGCCGCCCCAATCCGCCGGCAGAGTCTGCCCCGGCAGGATGGCCGGGTGGGTGCAGTTCTGGCCCTGCAGCATGGGCCCCATCTGCGGATTCGCGGTCTTCAACTCATCGCAGAAGGTGCTGGCGATGAACTCGCCAAAGTGATAATAGGTCTTGCCGTGCGCGGCAAGATCGCCCCAGAGATAGCCGCTGGCGGGCTCGTTCACGTCCGGAATGTTTTGCAGCAGCGGCAGCCCTTCCGCCACCACGCCTTCGTAGTCATAGGTACGCTCGCCGCCGCGATAGGACTGCTGCCAGGTCTTCTCCAGATAGTCAGTCCCGATCGCGGCGTTGGACCAGACGTGCCCGTCGCCGGAGACCTCGCCCGAGTCATAAAAGTTGTCGAGCACGCCGAACTGCAACGCCAGCCGGTGAATGTTCGGCGTAATGGATGCACCGTACATCGTCAGGCTGGGGTCGCCGTTGCCCACGGGCTTTCCGTTCTGCTCCAGGTCGCCCAGCACCTGGTCGTAGGTGCGGTTTTCCTTGATGATGTAAATCACATGCCGGATGGGATTGCGCTTCCCTCCCGCAAAATGAATCTGCTGCGCCGCGGCTTTCATCCGGTTGGACACAAGCACCACATGCGTCCACTCCGGCAGATTCTTCGCAATCTGCGCAGCCTCCACCGTGGCCAGCGAGCCGTGAAGCATTGTCGCAATGTACGTGTAAGGACGCAGGAACCGCCTGCCATTCGCGGTCACGGCCTTCATGGGCGCGCCGTTGGGGCCGGTGCCCTTCCCTTTTGCCGTGGCCACGTAAAGCGTTCCGCCGGCGGGCGAAGGCAGAAACGCAAGGCAGAACGGCATCCAGTCCGTGGGGAAAAATCCGTCCGGTTCCACCATGCCCTTGCGCGCGGCCTTTGCCGTCAGCTTGCGCGTATCTATCACGGCCACCGCATCGCTGGCGGCGTTGGCCACGTAAAGCCGGCTACCCGTCGAGTTCAGCGCCACGGCCACCGGCTCCGCGCCAAAGTAGCTCTGCCCCGGCAGGCGTGTGTCAAAGTAGCCCTTCACCCGGAACTGCCCGCCGCCCACGTTCACCGCGGCAACCGCATCCCGGTTGGCCAACGCCACGTAGAGCGTGCGACCGTCCGGCGAGAGCGCGAAGGCGCAGGGATGTGTTCCCGGCGCAACGGGGCTGGAAGGCTTCAGCAGGGCCAACTTGCGCCCAATCGTGTTGTCGGCCAGGTTTAGCTCCACAATCTCCGACGCATTCCACAGGGCCACGTAGGCGCGGTGTCCATCCTTTGAAAGCGCCAGCGCGATGGGATAGGTGGACGGAACCGCATTGCTCTCGGAAAGATCGAAGCGGTGCTCGATGGTGCCGGTCGCAGGGTCCAGCAGCAGCACGTCGTCAGAAAGGTTATCCGCCACCAGCAGCCTGTCCTGCCCGCCTACGGAAACCAGCGCCAGCGCCGCCGGAAACGGCACGCCCATGTTGCCTTCTTTTTCCCCGATCAGCTTGGTCTGACGCCCCGGGGCCAACTTCTGCAGAGGTAGATGAAGAAAGCGTTCCGGCGCAATCTTCCCTTGGTCAAAGCGATAGACGGCAATGCCGCTGCCCGTGTCTCCCTCGGCCTTGCCCAGCGGGTCCGTGAGCGAACCCATGCTCACATACAAATGCTGCCCGTCGCGGCTGAACACCAGCCCAGAGTAGAGCGTCTGGTGCGCGCCCACCAGCGTGCGTGCGTCCGGAAAATCCTCGAGCTTCCCCGTCTGCGTGTCCAGCACGGCCAGCGACTGCTCATACTTTGACTCCACCGTGCCGTAGCCGGCGTTCACGGTCGCCAGGTAGCGGCCGTCCGGAGAAACCGCCACCGACATGGGCAGGCTGTTCAGCTGCTCGGGATGGCCGGGGATGGGCCCAATCCAAAGCTTGCTCGTGGGCAAATCGCGCGTTTGCGCCGCGAGCGATGCAGCGGTGAAAGCAAGAAGAAAAGTGGCGACGGTGAATATAGCCCGAATTCGCATGGCAAAACAATAGCAAAGCCGGTCAGGTCCGCGCTTCACCCTGCGGTTACAAATCGGCCCTCATGTCCGCCCGCCAGCGCGAGCTCCAGTCCCGCAAAGAATTCACGGGCCGGGCCACGCCTGCCATAATCAATGCGTATGCGTAAGGTGCTAACTGCGGAAAGACTCTGGGATGGCGAGCGGATTCTCGAGCATCCCGCGGTTCTGGTGGAGGATGGGCGGATCCATTCCGTCGCTTCGCGTGCGGCGGCGGAGTTTCCCGCGGACGTGCCGGAGATGCACTTTCCCGGAGCCACGCTGACGCCGGCATTCTTTGACGTCCACATTCACGGCGCAGCCGGACATGACCTGATGGAAGCCACGCCCGAGGCCCTGGACGCCGTGTGCGGCTTTCTGGCTTCGCGCGGCACGGGCAGCTTTCTGGCCACCACGGTTACGGCTCCGCTGGACGCCACGTTGCGGGCCGTCGAGGGCCTTGCGAAGCATATTTCCCAGACGCCGGTCGAGGGCCACGCCCAGCCCCTGGGCATTCACCTGGAAGGGCCATTCCTTTCCCACGCCAAGCGCGGTGTGCAGCCTGCGGAGCACCTGCTGGCCCCCGACATCGCCACGTTTGACCGCCTCTGGGAGGCCGCCGAAGGCAAAGTTCGCCTGATGACCTTGGCGCCGGAGCTGCCGGGCGCCGTGGAACTGGCCGCGCATGCCACTGCGCGCGGCGTACGCGTCTCCGTGGGCCACTCCGACGCCACCGCTGCGGAGACCCGCGCCGCCATTGCCGCCGGAGCCGCCAGCGCCACGCACACCTTCAACGCAATGCGCGCGCTGGACCACCGCGAGCCCGGCATTCTGGGCACGGTGCTCACCAATCCCGCGCTGTACTCCGAGCTAATCTGCGACGGCATCCACACCGCGCCGGAGATCGTGCAGCTCTGGTGGCGCGCCAAGGGGCCGGAGCGCGCCATCCTGGTCACCGACGCCATGAGCGCGACCGGCATGCCCGACGGCGAGTATCAATTGGGCGGATTCGCCGTGACCGTCGCCGCAGGCAGAGCGATGGCGCGCGGCGTGCTCGCCGGCAGCGTGCTCACGCTTGATCGTGCCCTCGAACTTTTCCTTGAATTTGCCGACGCCAGCCTGGAAGACGCGCTGCGCATGCTCACCGTGAACCCCGCTGCCATGACCGGCCTCAACCGGCAGGCCGGCGCGGTGGCACCGGGCATGCCCGCCAACCTGGTTGCCGTAGATGCCGCAGGGCGGCTGCAGGGCTCGGTGGTGGCCGGCAAGCGCGTGCGTTAAAGCTTAGCCCGCTGCCGCAAGCCGCTGCGCGCGCCACAGAGCGCCCTGGATGCCCACCACTTCCGTTTCGCCCACCGGCATCTCCGGCGCGGCCGCGTGCAGGCCGGCCAGAAACTGCTCTCGAACCAGACGCGCCTTGCCCAGCACGCTGCCAATCCAGGCCACCGGAACCTCCCCGGTTATCCCGTGCTTGCGGCGCAGTTTGGCCCGCACCAGCAGCACGCTCTGCACCAGCTCCTCCGCGCCCTGGTGCATCACCGTCACGGCCACCGGGTCCCCGTCCTCGGCAAGCTGGCAAATGGCTGGGGCCAGCGCGGCAAAGTCCGGCCCGGGCGTGCTGTCGCCCAGATTCACCAGTTCCGCCAGGCTGCGCGTCCCCCAGATGCGGCCCACCACCTCCAGAATCTGCGTGGGCGTCTCGCGGTCATAAGCCCTGAGCGCGCAGCGCACCGCGTGCAGCCCAATCCAGTAGCCGGAACCTTCATCGCCCAGCCGCGAACTCCAGCCGCCGGCGCTCTCCCGGCCACCGTCCGGCGCGCGGCCAATGCAGTTGGTCCCCGTCCCGGCAATCTGCAGAATGCCCGGCCCGCCGCGAAATGCAGCGTCCAGTGCAATCACCTCGTCGCCCACCACCTCGGACCGCTCCACACCAAAGTCATGGAAAACTGAGGTGATCCAGGCCGCAACGCCGGGCATGGTGGCGCTGGCCACACCGGCAGAGGCCGCTTCCACCAGGCTTACCCCGGCCTGTTTGTAGACTTCCGACAGCAGCGAGCGCAGGTTGGCTTCCGCCACCACCGGGCCCACGCGCAGGCGCTTGATGGAGCCGCTCTCGGTGAAGGCCAGCACCTTGTCTCCGTCGGCAATGCAGGCCCGGGTGCGTGTTCCGCCGCCATCAATCCCCAACACTAAGCTCATCTCGCGGTTGCCTCTTCCCTCAATCCACGGCCTCGGCGCCGTTGTCGCGCAGCGTCCCGGCCAGAATGTTCAAACTGCCGTCATTTTTGGCCGGGGTAAGGCCAAGCAAATGGGCAATCCATGGATACAGATTCACGTTCTCAAAAGGAAGCACCGTATGGCCCGGAAGAATATCCGGCCCGGCTGCAAAAAAGCTGGCCTTCATTTCTGGGATCCGGCGCGGGTCAAACCCGTGCATGCCCGCGGTCGGAGCGCGGTCCGCCGCGCCTGCTGGAGGTCCGTGCGCGCGGATGGCATACGGTCCGGTGGCAATCACCACCGGATCCCCCTCGCGCGGATTTTCGTTGTAGTGCAGCGCGGCAGGCACGCGCGCCCGTCGGAACACCATGAATTGGGATGTAGCTTTCTTCAACTTGTTGTAGACGCGCACCCGGTCGGCTTCGCTCTTGCCATAGAGCAGCGCACCATCGGTCTCAAAGCCGCTCAGGTCCGCAAACTGGTCCAGCGTAATCCAGCCGCCCTCGGTCTTTGCCATGCCGTGGTCGCTCACCACCACCAGGTTCACCGGCAGTCCCGTCGCGTCCAGACCCGCCTTCAGCCGCCCCACCAGAGCGTCCACCTTGCGCACCGCGGCGCGCGTCTGCGGCGCATCGGGGCCAAACTGGTGCCCTTCGTGGTCCGGCTCAGAAAAGTACAGCGTAATGAAGTGGGGCCGCTCGGCTGCCGGCAGCCGCAGCCACGCCAGCACCTGGTCCACGCGCGCATTGTCGTCGATCTTGTCGTCAAAATGCAGGTAAAACGTGGGAAGGTAGCCCGCGATTTTTGCCTCCGAGCCGGGCCAGAAAAAGCACGCCGAGCGCATCCCCTGACTTTCGGCAAGGCTCCACAGCGGCACGCCCGAGTAAAAGGCGCCGTCGGTCACCGCCTTCTTGTCGTTGATTGCGTAGCGGGCATGCCTGGACTCATCCAGAAAACGATTCGCCACCAGCCCGTTGTGCTCCGGATAAAGCCCGGTAACGATGGCATAGTGGTTGGGAAACGTCAGCGAAGGGTAGCTGGGCAGCATGCCTTCCGGAGCCCACACACCTTGCTTGCCCAGCGCCAGCAGATGCGTCGCTCCGTCCCTGCGGGCATAGTCCCAACGGAAGCCGTCCAGCGAAACCAGAACCACATAATGCGCCTTTTCGGCAGTTGGGGAGTTGGCGCCGTGGTCCACCTGGACCACAGGCAACCGAGGCGACGGCTGGACGGATTGGCACGGCGCTTGCCGCAGCCCGGACAAAAGCCCGGCCGCCAGCAACAGGCCCAACAGAGCCCCACGGCCTCCCAATCGCAAACGCATCCGTCTCCCCCGGCATCAGATTAACCTACCCAAGGGGAGTTGCCCGTGTCGCGTCCGGCGCTCGCTCCTTAGGTGCCGGGATTGGCAGCCGGAGCGGCAGGAGCAGCCGCCGGCACCACATCCGGGTGCTCCTTGGCCATGCTGCGAATGTACAAAACCAGGTTGCGTACCTCAGTGTCCGTAGCGCGCCCCGAAGGCTCGGGCGGCATCTTGTCCGTGCCTTTCCGGATCATGTCGAACAGGACCTGATCCGACTTTGCGGCCAGAATCTTCCCGTCCGTCCAGTTGTCCAGCACCAGCTGCATGCTCTTGGCAACTTCGGTCTGGCCGTTGCCGTCTGCCCCGTGGCACAGCTCGCAATCCATCTTGTAGAGGGACTTGACCTTGGCCTGTGCCTCCGGTGCAAGAGCGGCAAACGTGGTGGCCGGTGCGGCCGGAGCGGCAGCGGCGGCGGCCCCTTGCGGGGTCGGATGGGTTTTCGCGTGGGCTGTCTTCGTCGCGACGGAAGGGGCAGCGAGTCCGAGGGATACAAACGCTGCAAGGAGCAGGAACGCCTTCAACATGACACTCTCCTCAGTCGCAGGTGTCGGGGATTGGCATCTGCCAGCTGTTTTGGTTTTCGTCGTGAATTATAGGCCCAAATTCCAACTCCGCGCACGGGCGCGCATCACCACAGCCAACACGGGAGTACGTGCGGCACCTGTGTTTGGTGCGTCGGACGCACGATTGTGGTATACGTTTCGGCATGTCTCGCAGCCGCATTTTGCTCGTCGCCTGTCTTGTCGCGCTTACCCTGGCCGCCTGCCCCGGCCGCGCTCAGCAACTGGCGCCCACCCCGCCCATGGGCTGGAATAGCTGGGATGCCTACGGCCTCACCATCGACGAGGCCGATTTCCGCGCCAACAGCACGGTGCTGGCCGGGCTAAAGCAATATGGATGGCAGTACTCCGTCATTGACGAAGGCTGGTACATGGAAAAGCCTCTCGGTGATTCCGTCGCGGCGCGCAAATACGTCTGGGACAAGAACGGCATCCTCATCCCCGCCCTCGACCGCTTTCCCTCCTCGGCCGGAGACGTGGGCTTTAAGCCGCTGGCCGACTGGGTCCACTCGCTGGGCCTCAAGTTCGGCATTCATCTCATCCGCGGCATTCCCCGCGGCGTGGTCAAGGAAAATCTGCCCATCGCCGGAACCAGCTTCCACGCTGCAGACGCCGCCGACACCGCCGACACCTGCCCCTGGGACGAAGGCAACTACGGCATCCGCGACAACGCCGCCGGCCAGGCCTATTACGACTCCATGGTCAAGCTCTATGCCAGTTGGGGCGTCGACTTCCTCAAGGTGGACTGCATCTCTGACCATCCCTACCGCCCCACCGAAATCCGCCAGCTTGCCGAGGCCATTCGCAAATCCGGACGACCCATCGTCCTCAGCCTCTCCCCCGGCCCCACGCAGATTTCCCACGCCGCCGAAGTCGCAAAATACTCCCAGATGTGGCGCATCTCGGACGATCACTGGGACGGATGGACCTTCCCGCACGATGGAAAAAGCGAGTTCCCCTTCGGCATCCGCGACGCCTTTGCCCGGCTGGCGGAGTGGGCTCCCTACGTCAAGCCCGGCAACTGGCCGGACGACGACATGCTCCCCTGGGGATGGCTCGGACCGCATCCCGGCTTGGGCAAGCCGCGCCAGTCCCGAGAAACCCACGACGAGCAGCGCACTGAAATGACCCTCTGGGCCATCAGCCGCTCGCCGCTCATCCTCGGCGCCAACCTGACAAAACTAGACGACTTCACCCGCTCGCTCATCACCAACAAAGAAGTGCTGGACATGAACCAGCAGGCGGTAGAAAGCGGGCCGGGCATGACACCGGACGCGACCAAAACCGCGAAGTTCCCTGAGCGCTTCTGGATCGCACGCACCGGCGGACCGCATCCGCACACCTACCTGGCCGTCTTCAACCTGGCCGATGCGCCCACCTCGTCCAATCTGCCCTGGATGGTCTTTCATCTTCCCAACAAGCCGCACGCGGTCTACGACGTGTGGAACCAGAAGCATCTTCCCCG
>DATKTQ010000229.1:0-12442 GCA_035531055.1 Occallatibacter sp.
CGCGCCACCGTTGCAGCCTTCGGCGGCCTTGACATCCTCATCAACACCGCCGCGCTTTTCCCCTCTTCGCCCGACGGCAGAATCGCAGACGCGCAGTGGGCCACCACGCTCGACATCAACGTCACCGCCAACTACCTGCTCGCCACCGAGGCCGCGCGACTTTTTGAGCAGCAATCCCTCAGCGCCTCTATCGTCCTCACCAGCTCCGCAAACGCCGTGGTGCCCAAGCGCGGCAGTGAGGCGTACGACGTCAGCAAAGCCGCCCTCTCGCATCTGGTCCGCGAACTCGCCGTCTCGCTGTCGCCGCAGGTCCGAGTCAACGCCGTCAGCCCCGCCACCGTCGTCAAAGGCTCCACCATGTTTCCGCGCGAACGCGTCCGCACCTCACTCGCCAAATACGCCATACCATTTGACGAGTCAATGAGCGACGACGAACTGCGCAACCTGCTGGCCGCCTTCTACGCCCAGCGCACCCTCACACATCAGCCCATTGATCCCGCCGACTGTGCGGAGGCCATTCTTTTCCTGGCCAGCCCGCGCACTCAATGCACCACCGGCCACATCTTCCCCGTCGACGGCGGACTCCCTGAGGCATTCCTCCGGTGAGTTCGCGCCCCGCGGAGTCGCCCATCGAAATGCGTCCGCGTATCGCCATCGATCTCGGCGCAGAAAGCTGTCGGGTTTCGCTGCTTCGCTGGGTCCAGGGCCGCCCCATCATTGACCTCGTCCATCGCATCCCCAACGGCCCCGTCCATCAGGGCGAAACCCTCCGCTGGCCGCTCACACGCATCCTCGCCGGTCTGGAAGAAGGACTGCGCAAAGCCGCCGATCTCGCGCCCGAAGGAATCGCCTCGCTTGCCGTGGATGGATGGGCTGTGGATTACGTTCGCCTCGACGCTGCCGGCCAGCCACTCGCTGATCCCTTCTGCTACCGCGACGAGCGCACGGTCAACTCGAAAGCCGCAGTCGACGCCATCGACACACCAGAAGCCCTCTTCGCCACCACCGGCGCGCAACCGCTGCGCATCAACACGCTCTATCAGCTTCTCGCCGACCCCGCATCCGGCATCGACCCGCGCGCGCCGTGGCTCTGCCTGCCCGAGTACGTTCTCTACTGGCTGGGTGCACCGCGCGTGGCCGAGTACACCAACGCAACTCACACTGGCCTCGTCGATCTCACCAACCGCAACTGGTCCAAGCCGCTCATCGCACAACTTGGCATCCCCCTCGACGCCGCGCCGCCCATCGTTTCCACCGGCACCATCCTCGGCCCGTTGCGAAGCTCGCTCGCAAAGCTCCCTGCCTTCCGCGACACTGTGCTCATCGCACCGGCCTGCCATGACACCGCTTCCGCCATCGCGGCCATCCCACACTCGCTCGATTCCGCTGCCTACATTTCCTGCGGCACCTGGTCGCTCGTGGGGACGCTCCTCTCTGCTCCCATCGCTACGCCGGATGCGCTCCGCGCTCGCTTCACGCATCAAGGCGCGGCCGGAGGAGGCTTCCTGTTTCACGCCAACGTCAATGGCCTATGGATACTCCGGCAGTGCATGGACCACTGGGTCGCACAAGGCCGTCCTTGCGAACTTGAGTCGCTCCTCCAGGCCGCCTCTGCGTGTCCGCCGCCAGTCGCGCTCCTTTCTGTCGATGCGGACCCGCTGCTGCTCGAGGGCGAAATGCCTCAGCGCATCAACCGCGAGCTTGCCGACGTCGGAGTTGAGCCCATTCCAGACACTCCAGGCAACGAGCCTCGCTTTGTCCGTCTTGTTCTGGAAAGCCTCGCGGCCCGTTACGCGGAGGTCCTGGCGGATCTCAAGCGCATCACCGGCCGTCCACTTACGAGCATCCACATTCTCGGCGGTGGAAGCCGCAACAAGCTTCTCTTGCAGCTCACCGCGGAACACGCCGGCCTGCCGGTGGAAGCCGATCATCCTGAGAGCTCAACCGTTGGCAATTTTGCCGTGCAGCTAGCCGCCGCGCAGTCCCAGCCGCTTAGCGCTGCCTCCCTGCGCATCTGGGCCGCACGGCTCTGCCAGGCGTAATTTCACAAGGCCACGCGCATCCCTCAGGGAAACGTCGAGTCAATTCTTTCTCCCGCACAAAACAAACAGGCGGCCAACCGATTGGTTGACCGCCCCTGTTGGATGCGCTATGGGCTAAGGCTTACGGGATGAAGTAAACCTGCTGCTGTGCGGAGTTCCCGTTGGCGTCCTGTACCGTAATTTGCCAGTTGTACGTCGTGCTCGTGGTCAGGCTGGGGACAGTCGGCGTGTTGCTGCTGTCTCCGGTTGGATCGGTACCCCAGACGATCGATGTGATCGAACTGTCGAGCCCATTTGAGTTCGAGTTGTTACCCGGTACCTGCCAGATTGTGTTCCCGCTGTTATCCGACAGATAGAACGAGTATGTGTAACTGCTGGCGCTTGCGGGGTCGGTCCACGTGAATGTTGGTGTCGTGTTGCCCGGTACGCTCCCTGATGGTGTCATGGCCGTGGGGAACGTATCCAGCACCGCAGTCACCAGCGCCGTCACCGTGACTGGCGTGGAAGAGTCACTGTACGTGACATGGAAGGTGTAAGTATCCCCAACCGTCGGCCGCACGCCGTCGATACCCAAATGGTATTGGAATTGCGGTGTGCCGCAATTACCGCAGACACCAATGTCGATCGGGCTATTGACATTGGGGCCTGATACCAACTGGACAGCCACAGGCAGCTTGTTACCCGCCCTCACATCGAAGCTGAGCTGATACCCACTGTAGGGGCCACCTGCGGTCGTCTGCTGCCAGTGCTGCGTCGTCACAGTGTTCGTGCTGCCGGCGCTGGGCAATGTGAGGTTCATGGTGGTGTTGCCGGAGATGGATACAGAAGCGGAGTTACCGCCATCCGTGTTCTGGATGTCCCCGGCATCAATCAAGCCGTCGCTGTTCTGGTCCAGAATCCCAAAGAGAAAGTAGTTGGACCCGGTTGGAACCTTGACCGAATACGTCTGAGGGCTCGAAGGACTCGCATAGCGCACCGCATACACGCTATTGGTGCTTTGGTCGAAGAAGCCTACATACAGCGGTCCGGTGGCCGTTCCACTAAAGGTGACCGTGCCGGTCACCGTGTTGCCGGTTGTGCCCGCGCCAATGGTGACTGGCCCAACGACGGTTGACCAGGCACTCGTCGAACTGCCTGCCACGCCTTCCGCGCGGAAATAGTAAGCGGTGTTGGTGAGTCCGGAAAGTATCCATGCGCCGTTACCCTTCGCGCCGGTTGCTGCAAAGCTGTGGCTCCCGGCAATTGTGGTGAAGGTATTCGTGGTGCTCCATTGCACGGTGTAGGAAGTTGGCATCTCCACGCCATTACTGTCGGTGATTGCCTTGAAGAAGACGAGCGCACCCTGATCCACAGGATTCACTGACTGGATCGTGGGACCTGTGGTGAGCGTGACCGCCGAAGGATCGGTCATCGTAACCGAAGCGGTTGTCACGTTGGCATTGGAAACCGCCACGCTGCCGTTGGAACCCGAAGGGTCATTCGCGTTGCTGCTGCCGTAGCCCAGCACGTCCATCCCCGCTGCCAGGGTGTAGGTTCCTGGCGCCACGCCGTTGATGGTGTACGCGCCCTTTGAGGAGATGCTGGTGCCAAAGGGATTCCCACTGCAATTGTTGTTATTCAGCGTGAGGTAGATCTGACCAGTCTGCGATCCGCTGTAACTCACCGTGCCAGACACGGTGTACCCCAGCGAAACGCCGAAGTTCTCGCTCGTCACATTGGCGTTGTTCACCGTCACGCCTGTCTGCGTTGCCGGATAGAACGCAGAGCTCGGTCCGGTGATCGAGGGGGTAATGGTGTACGTCCCGTTCGGCACACTGCTGAACATGTAGTTGCCGCTGCTGTCGGTCGTAGTCGTTTGCACCGGAGACGTGTTGATGCTCACGGTGAACGTCGGCAGCGTTGGACTGCCTCCGCAGTTGTTGTTCAGGCTGATTTGCCCGCTTACCGACTGACCGGAGCTGTTCACCGTGATGGAGTAGGACTGTGTCGCGGTAGAACTCGCGCTGTCAGTCACCTTCACGTTGGTCAGGTTCACCGTGGTCGTGGTCGTTGGCGTGCCGCTAACGTTCAGTACGCTCCCGCCCGTGTCGGAAACCGAGATGCCGTTGGCAATGCTCACTGGCGAACCGTTACTCGGAATGGAAGTTCCATTCACGGACCAGGTGTACGGAGAAACGCCGCCTGCTGCTGAGACGCTTCCCGAGTAGCTCTGGCTCACGGTTGCCGAAGGCAGCGAACTGGGATTCGTGGTCGGCAGAGTCACCGGCGTCGGCGTGGTGATATCCACGGTGTAAGTCTGCTGCACAGAGTTGCTTGTCGAGGTGTCGGTCAGCTGCATGGTGAACGATTCCGTGGTTGCCGTGGTCGGTGTTCCAGCCACATTCACGGTCGCAGTGGGGCTGTTGGGAGTCGCTCCCAACGTGCCGTTTGCTGGCGAAATCGCCGATATCACTGAGACGGCCCAGTTCCCGCTTCCGCCGGAGCCCGTCACCGATCCGGTGTACGCCACATTCGTGTAGCCGGAAGGCAGTGAGCTTGGATTCGGCGCTGGCAGTGACAGCGCGCTGTACACGGTAATCGTCAGGTTCTGCGTCGCCGTGCTGCTCCCGGAGTCGGTCACCTTCACGGTGAAGGTTGCTGTCCCGGTTGCCGCGGGTGTGCCCGTGATAAGGCCGCCTGAGGAAACGGCCAGGTTCACTGCCGTCAGTGACGAAGCACCCGAGGTGACCGTCCACGTGTAGCCGGTTCCCGTTCCGCCCCCTGCCGCCAGCTGTTGGCTGTAGGCCACGCCCGCGTTGGTTGCAGGCAGGGTCGTGGTGGTCACTGTCAGTGCCGCATAAACCGTGATCGACAAGCTCGCCGTAGCCGTGTGCGAAGCCGAGTCCGTCACCGTCACCGTAAAGCTGGTTGTGCCCGCGGTCGGGCTCGCGCCGGAAATTGTGCCGTTGAGGCCCAGAGTCAGCCCAACTCCTGTCAGTGCCGTTGTGCCTGCCGAGTCGGTGGTCCACTGATTGCCACCTGATCCGCCGCTCGCCGTAAGCGTCTGCGAATAGGCCACCGCCACTGTGCCGGAAGGCAACGGACTGGTGGTGCTCACCGCCAGCGTTGCCACGACTGTTAAGGAAAGCGTCGCGGTCGCCGTGTTATTTGCCGAATCCTTCACCGAAAACACGATGCTTGAGGTGCCGGACCCGGTTGGCGTTCCAGAGATGGCGCCGCCGCTGGAAAGGTTCATCCCTGCCGGCAGGCTCGATCCGCTCGCCACGGTCCACGTGTACCCCGAGCCCGTGCCGCCCGTCGCCGCCAGGGTCGCACCCGCATAGGCCGTGCCCTGGTAGCCGGAAGGCAGAGTCGTCGTGGTGACGCTCACCCCCGCTGAGATGGTCATGGAGAACGTCACGCTGGCCGTGTTGCTGGCCGAGTCCGTAACCGTAATGCCGAAGCTCGGCGTTCCGGTTGTCGTGGGGTTGCCGCTCAGCAGCCCCCCGCTGGAAAGCGTCAGTCCCGCCGGCAAAGTTGACCCATTCGACACTGCCCACGTAAAGCCTGTGCCCGTGCCCCCCGTCGCAGCCAGTTGCTGCGAGTAACTCGACCCCGCATACCCCGTCGGCAGCGTGGTCGCAGTCGTAATGCTCACGCCCGCGTCCACAGTGACCGAGAAACTGCCATTCGCCGTGTTGCTGGCGGAGTCCGTCACCGTCACCGTAAAGTTGGTTGTCCCCTGCGTCGTGGGACTGCCGCTCAACAGACCGCCGCTGGAAAGCGTAAGCCCAGCCGGAAGGCTCGAACCGCCGGCCACCGCCCAGCTATATCCCGTGCCGGAGCCACCTGTCGCTGCCATCTGTTGCGAGTAATGCGACCCCACGTAGCCTGTCGCCAGCGTGGCAGCCGTCACAGTCAGGGCCGGATACACCACCTTCAAGGAGAGGCTCTGCGTTAAAGAATCACCAAATGCGTCTGCTGCCTTCACCGTAATCGGGAAGGTCCCCGTCACTGTCGGCGTTCCAGAAATTACACCTGCGGCTGAAAGGCTCAATCCCGTCGGCAGCGGCCCGCTGGCCAGCGAGTATGTCAATGTTCCTGCTCCGCCCGTCGCCGTCACGTTCGCCGTATATGCCACGTTGTACGTGCCGTTCGCCAGCGTTGTTGTCGTAAACGCCATGGCCGGTGCCGCATTGATCGTCAGGCTCAGCGATTTGCTAGCCGTAAGTGCCGTCGCCGTTCCAGAGTCCGTCATTTGGAAGGTGAGGTTCAGCGTTCCCACATCCGTCGCCAAGGGCGTGCCAGAGAGCACGCCGGCTGCGGTCAGAGTCATGCTTGCCGGCAACGTTCCAGACGTCAGAGTCCATTTATAAGGAGAAATGCCGCCCGAGCCTGCCATCGTAACCGAATATGCGCTGCCCACCGTGGCCGCGGCCAGGGAACTGTTCGTAATTGTCGGTGTAGCAGGCACAGTCAGCGTCAACGATCCAGCCTTCGTCGCATCGGCAATGGAGGTCGCGGTCACCGTAATGGTCTGTGCAGAGCTCGTTGCAGCGGGCGCCGTGTAGGTGGCCGAGCCGGTCGTGCTGTTTGACAGCGCTCCGCCCCCGCTTACGGCCCAGGACACACCCGCGCCATTCTTGTCGTTCGCCACACTGGCGGTCAGATTCACAGAGTTGGTTCCGTCCACGGTCGTCGAAGCCGCCGTCACAGTCACACTTAGCGGAGAAGATCCACCCCCGCATCCCGAAAGCTGAAGAACCACAGCAATGGTTAGAACGGCGAATGAAAGCACACGACTCTTGGAACCTGAAAGAGAGCTCTTTCGGAACACGTTTACCTCCCAAATTATGGAACCCGGATGTTGGGGATGAACGTAAGGGGCGCTATTCCAAATGTCAATACACGAATGTTGTAGATAACATGACAATTTCGTCATGTTCGCGGGGATATACGCAATACGCAAGTCGAACATCTCAACTTACTTTCGTAATTGTTCCCCTATTTCTAAGGCACTCTAAGTGCGCTCTCGTACGCTCCAGACGTGCCTTTTCGCGCCTTGTTCAAATCGAAAAGCGTACTCTCTCCACGCCGCAGGACATGCGACCACTACCTTTCGCTCTCTATGTCGATCATTGTTCCCTGATAGTTACTAACTTAATTCGCCATACGCGCACTTAGTCGCTTACTGTCTCTTCATCGATCTTCCGGTTAGTTAACCACTTGCACTGCTCCTTTGCCCACCAACTCTTCCGCACGCTCCACCCATCCGCGGTCCGCCGCCACGCTCATCGCCTCCGGCTCCAGAATCACTGCGTACTCGCCTCTCTTTTCCAGATGCAGCATCACCTTCCCTGGGCCCGGAGCCGCATCCGCCGCACTCTTCAGCTCTGTAAGTGTCTGGTCACTGGCTGTCTCCAGGTTAATGCGAATGCGTACGCCCATCGGCAGCTTTACCTGCACGTCCTCCAGCGCCAGCACCGCGCTGACTGAGATCTTAGGAGCCGAATCCTCTTCGCCCATCAGCATGCCGCGAATCAGCACCGGCGCTTCCATCTTGAGTTGCTCCGACAGCCGCTCATAATCGCGCGAGAAGCAGATCAGCTCAATCTTGCCCGTCGCGTCTTCCAGCGACGCCTGCGCATAAAGCTTCTGGTCGCGGCGGCTCTTCTGCACGCGCAGCCCATGGATCATCCCCGCCACCTGAAGTTCGTCTGCCGGGTCCACGTCCTTACCCCAGCGCCGCTCCGGAGGCTTGCGCTCCAGTGCCTCCGCCACGGAAATCACTCCCGGCAGATTTCGCAGCTTCTCCGCATACTTGTCCAGCGGATGCCCGGAAACAAAGAAGCCCAGAACCTCCTTCTCGTTGGCCAGCCGCTCGCCCTCTTCCCAGTCGGCCACCTTCGGCAGGTCGTCGCCGCTCTTGCCCGCGGCCGGCCCTTCATTGAATAGACCAAACAGCCCCGTCTGCCCCTGCGCCGCGTCGCGCTGCGCCTTCTGCGCACGCTCCATCGCCTTGTCCACCGCAGCCATCAGCGGCCCGCGCTTGCCCATGGTGTCCAGAGCGCCCGCCTTGATCAGCGATTCAATCACTCGCTTGTTCATCACCCGTAGGTCCACCTTTTCGCAGAACTCCCACAGGCTTGTGAAGCGTCCGCCCGCCTCCGTGCGCGCCTTGGTGATCGACTCAATCGCATTGCCGCCCACGTTCTTCACCGCCGCCAGGCCAAACCGAATTGCCTCTCCATGCGGCGTGAATTGCGCACCGCTCACCTGCACATCCGGCGGCTCCACGGCAATGCCCATCTCCTTGCACTCGCCAATATACTTCACCACATTTTCCGGCTTCGACGTTTCGCTCGTCAGCAGAGCCGCCATGAACTCCACCGGATAATGCGTCTTCAAATACGCGGTCTGATAAGCCACCAGCGCATACGCGGCCGAGTGCGACTTGTTGAATCCGTACCCGGAAAACTTCGCCATCTGGTCGAAGATTTCGTTCACCGGCCCCTTGGGAAGCCCCAGCGCCGCCGCGCCGCTCAAAAAGCGGTCTCGCTGTTTGGCCATCGCCTCCGGATCTTTCTTTCCCATGGCGCGCCGCAGCAGGTCCGCTTCGCCCAGGCTGTAACTGGCCAGCACGTTGGCGATGCGCATCACCTGTTCCTGGTACACAATCACACCCAGCGAGTCGCTCAGAATTCCTTCAAGCTCCGGCAACAGATACTCCACGTTGCGCCGCCCCCACTTGCGCTCAATGAAGTCGTCGATCATGTCCATCGGGCCCGGCCGGTACAGTGCATTCAGGGCAGTCAGTTCCTCCACCCTGTCCGGTTTGTACCGCCGCAGAATGTCCCGCATCCCGCCCGATTCAAACTGAAACACCCCCGACGTCAACGCCGTGTGAAATACCTTCTTGAATGTCTCAGGGTCGTCCAGAGGAACCATATCAATGTCGAGTCTCTCGCCCCGTGTCTGCTCGATCAGCTTCAGGCAATCGGAAATTACGGTCAGCGTCGCCAGGCCCAGGAAGTCCATCTTGAGCAGGCCCATCTTCTCCACCGCCTTCATGTCATAGGCGGTCACAATTTCGTCGTTCTTTGTCCGGTTCAGCGGCACCAGCTCGGTGAGCGGACGCGGCGCAATCACCACAGCCGAGGCATGCACCCCGGCTCCGCGTACCAGCCCTTCCAGCTTCATCGCCGTATCAATCAGCTCGCGCACCTGCTTGTCGCCGTCATAGGTTTTCCGCAAATCCGGCGACTCTTCCAGCGCCCTTTCCAGCGTCATACCCACCGTTGCTGGAACCAGCTTTGCGATGCGGTCCACGTCGCCGTACGGCATATCCAGCGCGCGCCCGCAGTCCTTGATGGATGCCTTCGCGGCCATCGTGTTGAACGTGATAATCTGCGCCACCTGCTCGCGCCCGTACTTGCGCGTTACATACTCGATCACCTCGCCGCGCCGATTCTGGCAAAAGTCCACGTCGATATCCGGCATAGTCACGCGCTCCGGATTCAAGAACCGCTCGAACAGCAGCACATTCTGCATGGGATCGATATTTGTAATCTCCATCGCATAGGCCACCAGTGATCCCGTCGCCGAACCTCTGCCCGGTCCCACCGGAATGCCATTGTCACGCGCATATTTAATGAAGTCCCACACAATCAGGAAGTAGCCCGAATACTTCATCTGACGGATGATGCCGATCTCGTACTCCAGCCGCGACTCATACTCGTGCAGAGCGGAACGGCGCACTCCCCGCAACTCCAGTTGCCGAATCGCCGTCTCCTGCCGCTTCTTGTAGCCCTCCCGGCACACCTGCTCAAAGTAGCTGTCAATCGTGTGCCCTTCCGGCACCGCAAACTCCGGAAACGGATTCTCCACCGGATGCAGCTTGAAGTTGCACCGCTCGGCAATCTCCATCGTCCGCTGCGTCACGCCCGGCGCATCCGGAAACAGCCGCGCCATCTCGTCCGCGCTCTTCACAAAAAACTGGTCGCTGTCGAATCGGAATCGCTCCGCGTCGTGCACCTTCGACCCCGTCTGCACGCACAGCATCACGTCATGCGCGTGGTGGTCCTCGCCGCACAGGTAATGCGAGTCGTTCGTCAGCGCCATCGGAATCGAAAGTTCCTTCTCCAGCCGGAACAGGTCCGCCTGAATCTTCCGCTCCTGCTCCAACCCCTGGTCCTGAATCTCCAGATAGAAATTCCCGCGCCCAAAGATGTCTTCGTACTGCTGCGCCACGCCCTTGGCCTTCTCGTAGTGGCCCGCCATCAGCTCTTCGCACAGCTCGCCGCTCAGGCAACCGCTAAAACCGATCAGCCCCTGCGCATGCTCCGCCAGGTAGCGCTTGCTCACCCGCGGCTTGCGATAGAACCCATGCAGGCTCGCCTCGCTCGTCAGCCGGACCAGGTTGCGATAGCCCTCTTCGTTCTCCGCCAGCACCAGCAGGTGGTTGTACTGGTCATTCGGCGTGTCGGCCCGGTGGTCCTCCGCCTTGCACACGTAGAGCTCGCATCCCAGAATCGGCTTGATGCCCTTCTCTTTCGCCGCGTTGAAAAAGTGCACCGCGCCGTAGATGTTCCCGTGGTCGGTCATCGCCACCGACGTCTGCCCCAGCGCCGCCACACGGTCCACCAGCTTGTGCACATCGCACGCCCCGTCCAGCAGCGAGTACTCCGTATGCAAATGCAAATGCGTAAATTCAGCCATGTCACCTCAATTCTAGTCGCTGCTGCGCACGCATTTTCCCCGCATCCCCGGTGCAAAACCGCGCACAAACCCGGCATCTCGCCCGCGCCCACGTATGACAAGAACGGCAACCAGTTGACCAGCACGCCCGCCACGCTCACCTGGGACGCGCTCAACCAGCCGGCTACGGTCAACAGCACCTCGGCCACCTATGACGCTCTGGGCCGGATGGTCGAGACGGGCGTCAGCGGCGTCTACAAGCAGTTTGTCTTTCTGCCCTCGGGCGATCTGCTGGCCGTCTACAGCAGCGGCCTGGTCAAGGGCACTTTGCCTCTTCCCGGGGGCGAGACAGCGGTCTACAATGCCAGTGGATTGAATTTCATTCGTCACAAGGACTGGCTCGGTTCGAGCCGCCTCGCCACCACGTGGACGCACACCGTCTACTCGAAGACGGCCTACGCGCCTTTTGGCGAGACTTACAACGAGGCGGGCAGCACGCCCGACCGCAGCTTTACCGGCCAGGACCAGAACATGGTCACCGGGTCGGCCGGTTCGGGCGTGTACGACTACCTGTTCCGGAAGTACGACCCCTCGGCGGGCCGCTGGCTGAGCCCGGATCCGCTGGGCTGGGGAGCGGTCGGTCTGGCTGATCCACAGTCGCTGGACAGGTATGCATACGTCGAGAATGATCCGTTACGCTCGATTGATCCGACCGGATTGGACAATTGCGTGTGGGATGATGGTACGTCTGATGATTCTGCCGCGGATGGTGGAGATACTGCACAGCAATGTATTGCCGCGGGCGGCACTTGGTACGTCCCGGGCCCATCGGTGGATGTCAATGGCAATACTAATGAAGTTGACCTGTCGGGCGGGCAGTTTCCGGGCTCACTCGGGTTAGGGCAATACTATTATGGCAACTCTGGGTCGCAAGGATCCACGGGGAGTGGCTTCACTCTGTGTCCTTTCGGAACATGTTTGAATGTCCCAAACGACCCGAATGCAGTCCGGAAGTACAATTGCGAGGTTAATGTCGTTATCAACGCTCTTGGTGCCGCTCTTGGTGCAAAACCGCCCGGAAGTGATCCGGCCGGGGAAACAGCTGAGCAGGTTAAGGAGGCCGCGAAAAACCCAGTGGTTCAGGTAACTGTCGCCACTGCCGTGGGGAGAGTATCTGCCCGATTGGGAGTGTTTGTTGGCGATGAGTTTGTGCCTTTCGCAGGTCAAGTCGCAGGTGCCTATATCATTGTGAGTTCCGCCAAGGATGGCATAGACAGCTTCAAAGAGTATATTGGTAAGTGCAAATGAGCGCATGAGTGGGAGGTTGCATTAAAAAGAAGCACTTAATTTCGATCTTTTGTCTTACTGTCGGTGCCGCGAGCGCTTTGGGGGTTGGTTATTGGCCGGGTTACGCTGTGGTCATTCAGATGGCGCTTTACACCGTCATTGTGTTTGGACCACTCTTTCTAGGTCTATGGCCAGCAAGAAATCGTCGTATCTTCTGGGGCATGATGTCGGCGGCAGTTGTCGTCCATGGCCTGTTTCTTTACATGATCCGCGCACTCTTTCCGTTTAGCACAGTGCTGATTGTTTTGCCGATTGCTCTAGCGGAAGCGGCAGCGATTTTCGTGGCAATGGACAAAAGTCTGGGTGATCGAAGCGTCGAGCACCCTGAATAACTTTTGCACAATGATTCATTTATGAGATGCCGGGAGAGAAGGCTT
>DATKTQ010000230.1:0-4527 GCA_035531055.1 Occallatibacter sp.
GGCATCCTGCGCCTGGCGCTTGGTGCCCACAAACAGAATGGTCTTGCCGCTGCCGCACAGTTCGGTCACAAACTTGGACGCGTCCTTGAACAGCTTGAGGGTCTTCTGCAGGTCGATGATGTAGATTCCGTTGCGCTCGCCAAAGATGTATTCCTTCATCTTGGGGTTCCAGCGCTTGGTCTGATGCCCGAAGTGAACACCTGCTTCGAGCAGCTCCTTCATGGTGATGGTGGCCAATGGGACTCCTTTTGAATTGCATCCGGACTGACCTTTGTCTGGCCCGGATTGAACCCGCTGTTGCGGGGATTTGACACCAGAGGCCGGAAAGCCGGCCCCGAACTCTACCGCTTGCTGAACTGGAACCGCTTGCGAGCACCCTTCTGTCCGTACTTCTTGCGCTCTTTTTGCCGCGCGTCGCGGGTCATCAGCCCTTCCGCCTTCAGCGGCTTGCGCAGCTCCGGGTTGAACTCGACCAGGGCGCGGGCAATGCCCAACTTCACGGCATCGGCCTGCGCCGCCACTCCGCCGCTCTTCACGGTGGTGATGACGTCGAAGCTTGAGGCCAGCTCGACCAGCGCGAGGCTCCGCTTGGCGGAAGCGCGCTGCTGCTCGGTCACAAAGTACTCCTCAAATGCCTTGCCGTTGACCTTCCACTCGCCCGTTCCGGGGCGCAGAAAGACGCGGGCAATCGCCGACTTGCGGCGGCCCGTTCCGTAGTATTGAACCAGATCTGCCATGCTCTTTTTGACTCTCTCCGCCGCGGCCGGTTTTCCGGATCTGCGGCCAAAAAACGGTTACGGCTCGCCTACTTGACGAGGGCCATTGCCACCGGCTGCTGCGCTTCGTGGGGGTGCTTGTCGCCGCGATACACCTTCAGCTTGGAACCCATCGCGCGGCCCATCTTGGTCTTGGGCAGCATGCCCTTGATCGCCTCTTCCAGAATCTTTTCCGGCTTGCGGCTGAGCAGGCGCGTGAACGACTCCTCGCGCAGCCCGCCGGGGAAACCGGTGTAGCGGCGATAGACCTTGTTCTGGCTCTTCAGCCCGGTGAGGCGAACCTTCTCCGCATTGATGACAATAACGTGGTCGCCCATGTCAATGTACGGCACGTACTGCGGGTTCAGCTTGCCGCTCAGCACGCTGGCAGCCTGGGTGGCAAGCCGGCCCAGTGTCTGGCCGTTGGCGTCCACCACATACCATTTGCGGGCAATATTTTTGCCGCTCGGAACAAACGTTGACATCTCTCTTCTACCCTCGAATCAACCTGCCTGAGCCGTACCTGGGTTGCCCCGCGGAAAGCCTCGGCAAAAATCCTTTTTAAAAAACCACTGCGCAACCTGCGCCCGCCCGCGCCAACCGCACGGGACCCGATTCCACCCACAGCCAAACAAACCCTGTTCGCGTGAGGACTGCGCCTGCTGACCCCATCGGGGGTTCCGGGCGGACAGGACACTCGCAAAACCCGATGTCCGCCGCCGGTGGCCTGGCCCGGAAAACCCTGCATTTTCAGGAACTTCCAGCACGGTCTGTATGGGCTCGCATCCCCCCGCCGGCAAAACCCGATTTCCGGAGGCCCGCACACACACACAGACGCCAAGCGCAACACCGCGCAAGGATTTCAGGATACTCGAATCGGCCCGCAGAGTCAACGAAATGCCGCTGCCGGGACGGGGTTGGCAGGAAGCCAGAGCGAAGACTGGACACAAAGACTGGACACGAAGGCTGGGGCGCTGCCCACCGTAGACCCATCGGCGGCCTCCCTGTACATTGGTTGCAATGGAAATGGTGCAAAACCCACCGCCGGACCCTGAAGGGCCGCCGAACCCGCCTTCCGCCGGCTCTGGCGGTGTTCCGCGGAGCCCGTGGCGCGTCTTTGCCGCCGCGTGCATTGTGGCCGCCGGCTTTGTCTTCATCACGCTGGTGTATGTGACCAATCTGACTCCGCAAAACGCCGCCGGGCGGGACTTTATCGGCTACTGGGCCACCGGGCAGCAGCTCATCCACCACGCCGATCCCTACAACACGCAAGCCATGCTTCGGCTGGAGCGCGGCGTGGGCTACACGCAGGATGTGCCGCGCATTACGCCCAGCCCGCCGGTGGCCTTTCTGCTGCTGATTCCGCTGGGATTGTTCGGCGCCAAGACGGGGCTGATTGTGTGGCTGATGGCGCAGCTGGCGGTGCTGTCGATTTGCATCTGGATGATCTGGATTCTGTTTGGGCGGCGGGACTCGCGCCTGCACCTGGCTGGATATCTCTTTGCGCCAGCCATTGCGTGCCTGGAAGCGGGCCAGCTGGGCATCTTTTTTCTGCTGGGCGTGATGCTTTTCCTGCTGTTCCACCGCTCGCGGCCGGAGTTGGCCGGTGCGGGCCTGCTGCTGTGCGCGCTGAAGCCGCACCTGTTTCTGCCGCTGGTTTTGGTGCTGCTGCTGTGGATGCTGCGAAACCGCGCCCAGGGCCTGCGGATTCTGGCGGGCTTCTCGGGTTTGCTGGCGCTGAACACGGCGGTGACGCTGTGGTTTGACCCGCGGGTTTGGCAGCAGTATCTGGCGATGCTGCGCGCCTCGTCCATTGAGAACCGGCTGACGCCGACGCTGGGCGAAGGGCTGCGCTTTTTGTTCGGGCTGCACTCGGTGTGGCTACAGTGGGTGCCGGAGGTGCTGGGGTGTGCGTGGGCGCTGGTCTACTTCTGGCAGCGGCGCGATCGCTGGAACTGGCTGGACCACGGACTGCTGGTGCTGCTGGTGGGCGGCATGTGCACGCCGTATGCCTGGCTCACAGACGAGGCGGCGCTGCTGCCCGCGGTGATTGGCGGCATCTTCCGCGCTGAGGATGCGCGACGCTCGCTGGTGCCAATTGCACTGGTGGGCACGGCGGCATTGGTGGAAGTGATGGCCAATGTGCAGATCACCGGCTGGGGCTACCTGTGGACCACGCCGGCGTGGCTGGGGTGGTATCTCTACGCCACCTGGGGCACGCGCCGGGCCGCGTAAGAGCGAGACATCTCTGCCTTATTTGTGCCCAAGGCTGCGCTTCATCGGATGTGCCTCCGTGTTGAAGACGATCGAATTGAAGTCCAGCGTGGACTCGGGCGCAAACAAGAGATAGAGATACTTGGCCGTCTCGGCAAAAAAGAAGCTCTCCATCCGGTCAGCCTTGGCTTTGCTGCGCACGTCGCTCAGCTCGGCAAAGCCGTCGTCGGTGCGGCAATACTTCTCCAGCGCGCTGAAGTACGTCTGCCCCATGGCGAGATATTTCGGATCGTGCGTGTAGTGGTAGAGGTAGTAAGTGGACTCGATAATCTCCGGCCGCAGCGCGTAGCCGGGAGACGTGATTTTCATGGTGACATAATTCAGCTGCTCGGGCTCAATGCCGGCCAGGTTCCACATGCGATAGCTGGACTCCTGCAGCGCTTCGGCGCGTTTCCATTGGCCGTCCAGCGCAAGCACCGCGGGGAAGAAGGCATCGAGCGCGCCGTAGTACGTGGTGGTACGCTTGCCGGTGTTCATGTTCGCCTGCCCGTACCACAGGCCGTCCGGCCGCTGGTCTGCCAGATAAGTGTTCACCGCAGAGACGCTGTCGCGCCACATGTGCGCGCAGTCCATGTCGCCGAAAAGGATGTAGGCCTTGAGCAGGTACTCGTAATACGAATCGATGCCGCCCATGATTCCCGACGTGGGGTCGAGCCATGCGCCGGTGGTCACGTCAATTTCCGACCCGACCAGACCGAGGGGCGAGCGCCGTTTGTACAGCTCCACCACGGCGCGTTTGGCCTTGTCGTAGTAGATCTGCTTGCCGGTGAGGCGCGCGAGCATGCCGTACTCGATGAGCAGGCTGCCAATCTCCGCCGGGTTGCTGTGCGTGCCGCGCACCGCGCCGGTACGCAGGTTCACGTACTCGTAAGGCATGCCGGTGGGCGAGTCAAACATGGGCAGCATGCGACGGCCCAGGTCGTCGGCCAGCGCAAGCAAGCGCTTGTCGCCGGTGAGCTGATAGCTGGAAAGCAGGCCGCCCATCAGCCGGATGGTGATTTCAAAATCCTTGACGTAAATGTCCTGGTTGAAATTCAGTTGCGTGTCGATGAGCGCGCGCGCCTCGTCGGCCTGCGGCTTCAGGCCCATCAGCTCCAGCGTGTCCAGCGCGTCGACGGGCGTCATCAGCAGCGAGTGGCCATACCAGTCGAAGGGTTTGCGGCTCAGCGGCTTCAGCGCGTCGTGGCCCCAGGCGTGTTTCTTGTAACCGTTCCAGGCGCGCAGGGTTTCCGCGCGAACCTGGCCAGCCATCTCCGCCTTTTCGGCGTCGGACATCGCTGCGACATGGGCTGCGGGAACGGCTGCCGGAGCCGCGGCGGAAGCGGGAGCGGGACTCTGCGCGGACGCTGAAAACACGGCAAGAGACACAAGGGAACAGACAACCAGGATGGCTCGCATGGGCGAGATTATAGTGCCCGCGGCGCAGGTCTGGCTGGGTTCAGAGCTTGTGCCCGCAAAACGGAACGGCCGGCGGTCTGCGTTTTTCAGGACGCGACAG
>DATKTQ010000231.1:0-2043 GCA_035531055.1 Occallatibacter sp.
ACCGCGTCCGCGAGATCTTCCCCGAAGGCGGCGGCGTCCCCGGCCTCATCGCCATCCACCAGGACGCCACCGGCACCGCCCACGCCCTCAATCTCAGCTACCTCAAGGGCATCGGCTGCACCCGCGCCGGAGTCCTCGAAACCACCTTCAAGGAAGAAACTGAAACCGACCTCTTCGGCGAGCAGGCCGTGCTCTGCGGCGGCGTCAGCGCCCTCATCAAGGCGGGCTATGAAACCCTCACCGAAGCTGGCTACCAGCCCGAGAGCGCCTACTTTGAAGTGCTCCACGAGCTCAAGCTCATCGTGGACCTCATCTATCGCGGCGGCCTGGCCTACATGCGCTACTCCATCTCCGACACCGCCGAGTGGGGAGACTACGTCAGCGGCCCGCGCGTCATCAACGAAGAGAGCAAGAAGGCCATGAAGGGCATCCTCCAGGACATCCAGGACGGCACCTTCGCCAAGCGCTTCCTCGCCGACCAGAACTCCGGCCGCAAGGAGTTCCAGGCCTTCCGCGAAGCCGAAGCCAAACACCCCATCGAGATCGTCGGCAAGGAACTCCGCGCCGCCATGCCCTTCCTCGATCCCGTCACCGTAGAAGAAGTCGCCAAGAACCGCTAAGCAATACCTCCGCACCAACCATAACGGCCCCGCAGAACCTCCTGCGGGGCCATTTTCCGCCTCCAGATATTTCTCAAATACGCGCAAGTATCCCGCCTCAAAAGTTCGCATCCAGCAGAAGCTGTCATCCTTGTATCTCTGAATAAGCGGCAGTTTCGGTGAAACTGTTGCAGTGGGGGAGTCGAGGCATCGACTCCCCCGCGGGCGGACGGCTCCCGTTCATCCTGAGGTGTTTCCACCGTCGCTCAGCCCAGGGACCGCTGCCCAAGTCACGTACGACCGGACAGTCGCATGACTTCCAATCGCACATACAAGGCAGGTTATCGTGACACGAATCATTTGTGGAGTGGATATTGCTTCGAAGTCTCTCGAGGCGCGTATCGGGCAGCAAGGCGCGACCGGCTCATTTGCCAACACCATGGAAGGCATCGCGGCGCTAGCCTCCTTTTGCCAGGCGCATCAGGCCGATCTGGTGGCCATGGAAGCCACTGGCGGCTACGAACGGCGGGCCTTTGCACAGCTCTCGGAGCAAGGCCTGCCGGTGGCTATCCTGAACCCGCGCGCGGTGCGCCAGTTTGCCCAGAGCATGGGGTCGCTGGAAAAGACTGATCGCATCGATGCCGGCATGATCGCCTGGTACGCCGAAGTGAAGCAGTCGCAGCCGGCCTGCCTGGCTCCCCAGAGTCAGCAGCAGTTGCGCGCGCTGGTCACGCGTCTGCGCCAGCTCACCGACCTGCGCACCGCACAACTGAATCAGCAGCGGCTGGTCATCGATCGCGTGGTCGCGGCCAGCTTCCGCAAGATGCTGGTCTTCCTCGCCAAGCAGATCGAGGATCTGGAACAGCGCATCGCCGCGCTCATCGAACACGATCCGCTGTGGCGCGACCTCAATCAGGCCTTCCGCACCATCAAAGGCGTGGCCGACCGCACCGTGGCGCGGCTGATGGCGGAGATGCCGGAGATCGGCACGCTGTCGAACAAGACCATCTCCAAACTGGCGGGACTGGCGCCTCTGGCCAACGACTCGGGCCAGCACCAGGGCAAGCGCATGGTGCGCGGAGGACGTGCTCCGGTGCGCGAAATCCTGTTCATCGTGGGCTGCGTGGTGGGCCGCCACGAACCGGATTTCATCGCTTTTCAGCAACGTCTCCGGGCGGCAGGCAAACCGCCCAAAGTGGTGCGCATCGCCGTGGCCCATAAGCTGCTCGTGCGCCTCAACGCCAAGGCCCGCGAGGTACGCCGCCAGCAAGCCGCGCCGCCGCAGGCGGAGGCGGCATGAAAACGGGAACGATCACTCCATGCTCGCAGCAGCCGTGTTGTGGGAAAGCGGGAAACGCGCTCTTTGCGTTTTCCGAGGCGCACCGCGCCGTCTTTTCCATCAACCCCTTCCACTTCCCTTGACAAAACAGACAGTCGCTGAGCG
>DATKTQ010000232.1:0-4897 GCA_035531055.1 Occallatibacter sp.
GCGTTACACTTTCCCCAAGCCTATGCAACCCCGCGCGTTCGCCCTGCTCTCCGCTTCACTGCTCCTCGCCACGCCCGGACTCCTCTGCGCCCAGACTCCGGCCAAGCCCGCATCCCCAGCGTCCCCGCACATGACCAAAAAGCTCACACCCGAACAGGTTCAGCAGTCCGCCCTCGTCATTGACACCCACGCCGACACACCGCAGCGTTTCGTCGATGAGGGTTTCGACCTCAACGATCCGCTCCACGGCGGCAACTTCAACCTGGCCACCGCGCGAGAAGGCAACCTCGGCGCCGAGTTCTTCTCCATCTGGGTCGAGCCCGGCCAATACAAGGGCCACTACGCCCGCCGCACCCTCGTCCTCATCGACGCCGTGAAAGAGCAAGTCGCCCGCCACCCCAACCAGATGATGCTCGCCATCTCGCCCCAGGACATTCTCCGCGCCCACCGCCAGCACAAACTCGCCGCGCTCATGGGCATCGAGGGCGGCCACTCCATCGAGGATTCGCTCGCCCTGCTGCGCCAGTATTACGCCCTCGGCGTGCGCTACATGACTCTCACCTGGGCCAACTCCAACGGCTGGGCCGACTCCTCCGGCGACGACACCGACCCCTCCGTCCCGCACACCAAAGACGGCCTCTCCGACTTCGGCGTGCAGGTCGTCCGCGAGATGAACCGCCTCGGCATGATCGTCGATCTCTCGCACGTCTCCGACAAGACCTTCTATCGCACCCTCGTCATCAGCCGCGCCCCGGTCATCGCCTCGCACTCCGGCGCACGAGCCCTGTGTGATGCGCCGCGCAACATGACCGACGACATGCTCCGCGCCATCGCCCGCTCCGGCGGGCCCGGCTCCAAGGGCGGCGTTGTCCAGGTCAACTTCTACTCCGCATTTGTGTCGCAGGCTTACCGCAACGCGCAAATCGCGCAGAAGCCGGAGGTCGCCAAGGCCGTACAGGCGCTCAAGGACAAGTACAAGGCTGAGGGCAAGCCGGTGCCCGATGGCGTAATCTCCAAGCTGCAACGGAAATTTGCCGACCGCATTCCACCCCCGCCGCTGTCGGATCTGATCGACCAGATCGACCACATCGCCAAGGTCGCCGGCATCGATCATGTCGGCCTCGGCTCGGACTTCGACGGCGTCGATGGCCAGCTTCCGCAAGGCATGGACTCCCCCGCCGACCTGCCCAAAATCACTGCTGCGCTCATGGCTCGCGGGTACTCGGCTGCGGATTGCCGCAAGATTCTCGGCGGCAACCTCCTGCGCGTCTTCGGCCAGGTGCAGGCCGTCTCCCGGCAGCTTCAGTCAGAAGCACGCACGCACATCAGCGTCCAGCAGCCGCTTCACAAAACCCAGAGCTAGCGCCTGCTACACAGCCGCGCCCTCTTCTGTACCGGCGCGGCTCAGCTTGCCAGCCCCTTGGCATAAATCAGCGCTGCCCTCCCCTTCGGGTAATAGCGCTCCTTCCTGCCTTCGCACACATACCCATGCCGCTCATACAGCCGGATGGCCGCCGCGTTTTCTGAGTCCACGTGCAGCCACAGCGCTCCAGCCCCCGCCTCCCGCACAGACTCCTCCGCCCTCTGCAGCAACTCCGCGGCCACGCCCTGCCCGCGCCATTGCGCCAATACCTCAATCGTCTGCAGATACGCGATCGTTCCGCCCCGCGCCAGACCCCAGTCCGCCACTGCAAAGCCCGCAAGGGCATCCTCTGCCTCCGCAACCCAGGCCGCCGTGTCCGCGCTCTCCAGCATGCTGCGCAGCGCCCCGCGGCTGAATCGAAAAGGCGCCTCAAAGCACGCCTCTTCCACGGCGTACAACTCCGCAAAATCCTCCGGCTTGTAGCGGCGATACTGCATCCGCTTCCTCCCTGCCTTCCACGCGTCGCCGTAGACAACAGAGCCATCCCCGTCTTCGAGGATGGCTCTGTTCGGCCTGCCCGGCCTCGCGCCGCTGTTACACCTTGGCTTCCAGGCTGCGAATCACGCTGAAGAAGCGCTCATCCAGCCGGCGATTGGTGGAGATGGCTTCCTTGATCGTGATGTCCGTGATGTCGGTGCCGTGCAGCACCGCAATCCGGCCCCATTTCTTCTCGTGCACCATGTCGATGGCATGCAGGCCGTAGCGCTGGCCCAGCACGCGGTCAAACGCCGTCGGCACGCCGCCCCGCTGCGTATGACCCAGGTTCACTGAGCGCGTTTCAAAGCCCGTCTTCTGTTGAATCACGTCCGCCAGCGCCTCGCCAATGCCGGACAGCCGTGCATGCCCAAAGGCATCCACTTCCGCCGAGCCCATCACCTGGCCCACGTTCGGCAGGTGGCATCCCTCCGCCACCACCACAACGCCGTAGTGTTTGCCATGGTCATAGTTGTACTTCAGCAGCGCGCACACGTGGTCAATGTCAATCTCCAGCTCCGGCACCAGAATCACGTGCGCTCCGCCGGCCACGCCGGAGGCATAGGCAATCCAGCCCGCATCGCGGCCCATCACCTCCACCACCACCACGCGGTTGTGCGAGTCTGCCGTCGTGTGGATGCGGTCCACCGCTTCAGTCGCAATCATCACCGCGGTGTCGAAGCCGAAGGTCATGTCCGTGCCGTTGATGTCGTTGTCAATCGTCTTGGGCACGCCCACGCTGGGCACGCCGTTCTCGCTCAGGAACAGTGTCACCGATTGAGTGTCGTCGCCGCCCAGGGCAATCAGCGCATCAATCTTGTTCAGCTTCAGCACTTCCTGAACTTTCTCAATGCCGCCCGGAATCTTCTTCACGTTAGTGCGCGAGGAGTGGAGGATGGTGCCACCCTTCAACTGAATCCCGTCCGTGCTTTCCAGCGTCAGCGGAATCCAGTTGTTGTCCAGCACACCCTTCCAGCCGTTTAGAAAGCCGATAAACTCATCGCCGTAGGTTTGAATTCCCTTCCGTACCGCGGCGTAAATCACCGCATTCAAGCCGGGGCAATCCCCACCGCCGGTCAACAAAGCTACTCGCATCGAAATCATCTCCTCATCAAATTGGCCCAGCCGCCGGGGGCCGTGCCGAAACAGGGTTGCAGCCTTCAAGCGTCAGTCACTGCCGGAGTGCGCGCTTCTGACGCCTTAACCAGTGTACTCCGCTCTTGTAAAGCTGAATCGGGACAGATTTCACGTTTTTCTCGTCTCCGCGCACCCCGCCCGGCGTATCGCCTTGGAATCTCCATGCCGAAGTGGTTCAATGGGGCATGCCCGGAAGTGGTGCCCTCCTGTTGCTCGTCTTCGCCAGCATGGTCGTCGTGGTCCTGCTGGTTCTGCTGCAGCTCACGCGCCTCGGCTACCTCATCCGCTCCACCATCCCCGACCGGCCCCGCCGCCGCATGTTCATCGCGTCGGTCTCTTTCTTCATCACCTTCCTCGGAGTGCGGCTTCTGGTGCGGCTTGTCATCCAGAACCGCGGCCCCTTCGAGTGGGTCATGGTGCGCGGACTCCACATCCACCACCTCGTCTGGGGCATCCTCATCCTGCTGTTGGTTGGCTACGGCTGGCTGCTCGACTTGGGCCGCTCCCACTCGCCCATGTCCATCTTTCTCAGCCGCCTCATGTCGGTCAGTTACGGGGTAGGCGCCGCGCTCACTCTGGACGAATTCGCCCTATGGCTCAACCTGGAGCCGGACGCCTACTGGTCCCGCGCCGGCCGCCTCAGCATTGACGCCGTCATCCTCTTCGGCAGCATCCTTGCCGTCGGCGCCTGGGGAGCGCCCTTCTTCCGCGGCCTGCAGCGCATGTGGGGCAAGCGGGCCCTCCTGCGCCGTCCAGAGCCGCAACTCATCTCGCCTATTCGCCGCGTGCGGTTGCTTCGTCCGCGTAGAATGCGGCGACCTCGGCGGCATATTGCGCCGTAATCACACGCCGCTTCAGCTTCATGCTTGGCGTCAGCTCGCCCGTCTCCTGCGACCACTCGTCAGCCACCAGCCGGAAACGCTTGATCGTCTCAAAGTTGGCCAGCCCGCCGTTCACGCCGCGCACAATCTCCGCATACGCTGCCACCACGCGGCTGTCGGCCACCAGTTCCTGCCGCGTTCCTGCCGGCACGCCGTGTTGCCGCGCCCATTCCTCCAGCGCCGTAAAATTCGGAGAGATCAGCGCGCATAGAAACTTGTGCTTGTCCCCCACCAGCGCTGCCTGCCCCACCAGAAAACTCGCCTTCAGCTTGTTCTCAATCGGCTGCGGCGCCACCAGCTTTCCGCCCGAAGTTTTCAGCAACTCCTTCTTCCGGTCCGTGATGTACAGGAACCCATCGTCATCCTGCCGAGCGATATCGCCCGTGCGGAACCAGCCCTCCGCATCAAAACACTCCGCGTTGGCCTCCGGCTTTTGCCAGTAGCCCACGAACACCGCCGCTCCCCGCACCAGCAGCTCGCCATCTTCTGCAAACTGCAGTTCCACGTTGCCCAGCGGCTTGCCCACGGAACCCATCTTCTGGTTCACGGGATTGTTCAGCGCAATCACCGGCGAAGTCTCCGTCAGACCATAGCCCTCCCACACCGCAATCCCAGCCGAAGCAAACCACCTCGCCGTGTCCATGCCCAGCGGCGCCCCGCCTGAAACGAAATAGCGCACCCGCCCGCCAAACGCCGCGCGCACCTTACTGAACACCAGCTTCCGCGCCAACTTCCAGGCCAGCGACATCGGCTCCCGGCCTGCATACACCGCATCGCCGTGCCGCGCCCCCATCCCAAGCGCCCACGCCAGCATCCGCTTCTTCACCGGCGACACTTCAGACTTCTGCTCCACCGCCTGGCGAATCTTTTCATACACTCGCGGCACGCCCACAAACACTGTGGGCCGCACCTCCGCCATCGCCTTCGGCAGCTTGTCAAACTGCGAGCAGTAGCACACCTGCGCCCCGTACTGGTACATCAC
>DATKTQ010000233.1:0-10571 GCA_035531055.1 Occallatibacter sp.
TCCGAAATACAGCATTGTGATCCCGGCTTACAACGAGAGCGCACGCATTCCGGCGACGCTGGAGCGGGTGCTCGGGTGCATTCGGGAGCGGGGCTGGCAGGCGGAAGTGTTGGTGGTGAATGACGGGTCGCGCGATACGACGGCCGAGCTGGTGCGGGGGTTTGCGCAGCGCTGGCCGGAACTGCGGCTGATTGAAAACCCCGGCAACCACGGCAAGGGCTACAGTGTGCGGCACGGCATGATGGAGGCACGGGGCGAGGTGGTGATGTTCACCGATTCGGACCTCTCCGCACCGATTGAGGAAGCGGACCGGCTGTTTGCGGCGATCGAGAACGGCGCGGATATCGCGATCGGGTCGCGCTGGCTGGAGAGCGGGAGGCAGACGCACCGGCAGCCGCTCTATCGGCAGGTTTTTGGGCGGTGCTTCAACGCGGTGACGCGGATGGTGATGCACCTGCCGTTTGCGGATACGCAGTGCGGCTTCAAGGCGTTTACGCGAACGGCGGCGCAGACGGTGTTCCAGCTGCAGACGATTGAGCGCTGGGGTTTTGACCCGGAGATCCTGTTTATTGCGCTGAAGCGCGGGCTGAAAGTGCAGGAAGTGCCGGTGAGCTGGGCGCATGACGAGCGGTCGCGGATGAGCTATTTGAAAGACGGCATGCAGATGCTGAAAGAGCTGGCGATCATCCGATGGAATGCGCTGATGGGCCGCTACAACCGGCCTGTCAAACCAGTGCTGCGGGCGGGCGAAAACCGCTGAGCGCGACGGCGCGGCAGTCTGCCGTGCTGAGGCAAATCCTAAACTTGAAGATGCGAAGACGAAGGAGCTTTTTGCGCTGCTAGCTGGCGGGCGACTCCCACTGGCCGGTTTGGGCGGAGCGGAAGATGGCCTCAATGACAGCCATGTTGCGGATGGCGTCTTCCAGTGGAACGGGGACCTGGCCGCCGTCCAACACGGCGCGGGAAAAAGCGTCACCCTGCAGGGTGTACTGGTCGCAGGCGGGAAATGTCTCCGTGGTGATGCCGGCGCCGAAGAGGTCGCCACCCTGGTCAACGAAGAGGCGGGTGGGACGGTCGTTTGGCGCGTTGAAGGGGATTTCCAGCTCGATGCGGCCGGTGGTGCCGAGGAAATGGGCGCGCTGGTAAGGGACGAGCTGGGTGCTGCAGGTGAAGATGGATTGGCCGGTGGGGAAGTCGAGGATGGCCGAGGTGAGGCGGTCGATATGCATGGCCGGATCGCGTTCGATTTTTGCGACGACGCGGACGGGCTCCTCAGCAAAAGCATAGCGGGAGAGGTGGATGCAGTAGCAGCCGATGTCGTAGAGCGCGCCGCCGCCGGAGTCGACGCGGTTGCGGATGTTGGCGGGGTCGTTGTTGAAGTAACTGAAGAAGCTGGTGATGGCGCGGAGGGGGCCGATGCGGCCTTCGGCGATGAGCTGGCGCAGGCGGAGCCACTGGGGGTAGGTGCGGATCATGAAGGCTTCGCCGATGTGGACGCCGGTGCGGGCGCGGACTTCGAGAAGGGTTTTGGCCTCAGCGACGGTGAGGCTGAGGGGCTTCTCGCAGAGGACGTGCTTGCCGGCTTCGGCGGCCTTAATGGTCCAGGGGACGTGAAGCTGGTTGGGCAGGGGATTGTAGATGGCGTCGATGTCGGGGTCGGCGAGGAGCTCCTCGTAGGAGCCGTAGGCGCGGGGGATGCCGAGCGAATCTGCGGCGGCGCGGGCGCGGGCAAGGTCGCGCGAGGCGATGGCGTCAACGGTGGTGAATTGGCCGAGTTGCATGGCGGGCAGAACTTTTTTGACGCCGATGGCGGCGGTGCTGAGGACTCCCCAGCGAAGTTTCCTGGACATGCAAGTGATGATAGCGCCGTGGGGGCAGGGGCGGGAACTTTGCTCGGAGGTCTGCCGCGAACGAGGCAGAAGAGCGCGCCGAGGGCGCGAACGAGGCAGAAGCTGGACGCAACAGGAATCGAGAGAGGCGGCGGAGTCAGGTGGCAGCTATGCGGGAATGCCGCAGCAAGGATGACGAGAGGGCGGGCGACACCGGGGTAACCTTGCGATCCATTTCGCAACTCCTGCCGGGCACAGCTTGTGGTAGCCTGCAGCAAAGCCAACATGTGAGATGCTCTGCGCCATGAAGCGTGCATAAGAGCGGCTGAAGCAAGCGACTTTTGAGGATGGCGATGATGAAGAGACCCCTGCCTTGGCGGGCGGCATTTTTCTGTGCGTTGATGATTGCTGCGGTGGAGGTTCTTTGTCCGACATGGATGGCGGCGCAGTCGGTGGTTGCCCAGCCTCTTTCGCGCATCACGGCACCAGTGGACGATTCCACGCGGGTGACGTTGCGTGGCAATACGAGTCCGGTGGCACAGGCGCGCTATGACCACGGTCCTGCCCCACTTTCGATGCCTGCGGACCGGGTGGTTCTGGTGCTTCAGAGGAGCAAGCAGCAGGAGGCTTATCTTCAGTCCTATCTCGAGTCCGTACAGGACCCCAGTTCGGCGAGTTATCACAAGTTTTTAACTCCAGCGGAGTTTGGGCAGCGGTTTGGCGTAAGTGATGCGGACATGACGACTGTGCAGTCCTGGCTGGCCAGTCATGGATTGAAGGTTGACAAGGTATCCAAAGGACGAATGGCCATCGTGCTTTCCGGCACGGTGGAGCAGATTCAGGGCGCGTTCCATACTTCTATCCACAGCTACGTACTGAAGGGGAAGCAATACTGGGCGAATGCCACGGATCCGCAGATTCCCGCAGCACTGGCGCCGGTGGTGGCCGGGCTGGCCTCGCTGAACAGCTTCAAGCCGGAGCCGCAATATATTCGCGGGCCGGGCGGCGCGTATAACCCGGCGACGCATTCAATTAGGCCGGCTTTTACCGTTGGCAATACGACGACCGGGTATTACTTCTTTCTTGGTCCCGCGGATGCAGCGACAATTTATGACACGCCGACAACGCTGAATGCAAACCACTCCGGGACAACTTATGACGGCACGGGAGTGACTATTGGCATTGCGGGGGATTCGAATATCGATCTGACGCAGAATGTGAACTACCGCGCGACGTTTGGATTGTCTGCGAAGGCGACGGCCGTGGTGGTAGACGGTGCGGATCCGGGGCAGAACGCGGACGCGATAGAGGCCTATTTAGATACGCAGGTGGCCGGAGGAATTGCGCCGAATGCGAATGTAATTCTGTATACAGCGGCAGATACGACTTATCAGTCGGGGCTGTTTCTTGCCGCCGAACGGGCAATCGACGATAACCAGGTGGACATTCTGAGTGTAAGCTTTGGGGCCTGCGAAGCGGGCCTGGGAGCGGCGAGTAATCAATATATCTCGGACTTATGGGAGCAGGCAGCAGCACAAGGTATCTCCGTTACCGTGGCTTCAGGCGATAGCGGTTCGGCGGACTGCGACAACCCGCACCTGGAGACAGACGCGACCCTGGGGCTGGCGGTGAATGGGATTAGTTCCACTCCCTATAACATCTCGGTGGGCGGCACGGATTACGACATTCTCTATTCCAATTTCCCCACAAGCTTTACGAACTATGTAGATTTGACCAATACGCTGGCGAATCATCGGAGCGCGTTGAAATATATTCCCGAAGAGCCGTGGAATAATTCGACCTATCCGAATACTTCGATCTCGCAGAACGTTGCCCTTTCCGTTGTGTCCAACTACCAGACGCAGAACAACATAGTGGCAGGCGGAGGTGGCGTGAGCGCGTTTTACCCTGCGCCGACGTGGCAGAGCGGGTTTGGAAGCACGGCGGGGCGGAATGTGCCGGATGTCTCGCTTCTGGCGGGCAACGGATTTTACGGCGCGCTATGGGGGATTTGCACGAACGTGGACACTGATGCCTCCGGGAATCCTTTGACCGATTGTGCGGCGGGGGCTACGGGAAATAACTTCTACCTGACCGGGATAGGTGGAACCTCTGCCGCGGCTCCGGCGTTTGCGGGCATGCTGGCGCTGCTGGAGCAGAAGACGGGTTCGCGGCTGGGGCAGGCCGACTATGTGCTGTATAAGTTGGCCAAGAGCAAGTATTCGACGGTGTTTCATGACGTGGCGACGGGAGATAACTCAGTAAGTTGCGTGAGCGGTTCGACGAATTGCAGTCCGAATCCGCTGTCTGAGTTCTTTCTGACTGGCTATGACGCGAAGACGGGCTACGACCAGGCGAGCGGGCTGGGAAGTGTAGACGCAACGCAGATGGTAAATAACTGGTTGACAGCGGGGATGGTGACGACGACCTCTACGCTGCAACTGAACGGGGCGACTACGGCCCTAAATTTCGTACACGGGCAAAGCGTGACGGTGGCGGGGACGGTGAGCGGGTCCGGCGGTACGCCGACGGGTGACCTGGCGCTGGTGGACGACCTGAGCCCGGCGAGTTATCCGGGGCAGGAGGCGATTGCCACCTTCTCGCTGAGCGGCGGCGCGATCAGCGGCACGACGAATGCACTGCCGGGCGGGAGCTACAACGTGTCCGCGCATTATGGCGGCGACAGTACGTTTGCCCAGAGCGACTCGAACGCGATTGCGGTAACGGTAGGCGCGGAGAGCAGCACAACGAATCTGAAGGTGGTGGGGTATTACGATCCGGCGACCGGCCAGACGGCGGCGACGCCGTACTACGGATACATCTACCTGCTGGATGCGCAGCCGTATGGGAACAGCGCGTCGCTGGCGAGCCCGGACGGCACGGCGACGGGGACGATCACGTTCAAAAGCGGGACCGCGACTCTGGGGGCGGCGCAACTGAGCAGCGAGGGCGTGGCAGAGTTGCAAACGACGACGATTCCCGCAGGGGCGAACAGCCTGACGGCGGTGTTCCCGGGGGATGCGAGCTTTAACGCGAGTACGAGCTCGCCGGTGAGCCTGGCGGTGCAGCCGGCGGTGATGACGGCGTCGGGAATTACGCCCACGCCGTTCTTCCCGACCGTCGGGGCGAGCGTGACTCTGAGCGTGACGTACACGACCGACAGCGCGGGAGCGGCGCCGACGGGGACAGTGACGTTCATGGATGGCACGACGACGCTGGGAACGGTGCCGCTTACCGGGACGGCGGGAAGCAGTACGGCACTTGCCGGGGCTACAGCGAGCTACACCACCAGCACCCTGCCTGGTGGATCGAATTCGATTACGACGGTGTACAGCGGGGACGGCAACTATGCTGGGGTGACGTCGTCTGCGACGGATGTACCTGTGGCGAAGTATCAGACGACGCTTACGATCAACCCGGCTTCGCAGACCTTCCAGGTGAATCAGCCGTTGACGGTGACGGTTACGCCCGCACAGGGAACGGGTTTGCCGTTGCCGACTGGGACGGTGTCACTCTACCTGAATTCGCTTCTGGTTCCGGCGGTGAGCCTGACGAACGGCTCCGCGACAATCACGATTCCGGCCAACACGCTCCCGCTGGGAAGCTCGAATATTGCCGTGCAGTACAGCGGAGACTCGGATTACGGACAGGCAAGCGGGATTCTGGCGGTGACGGTGGAGTCGTCCGGCACGGTGACGCCGACGGTGGCGGTGGTGACGCCGGGCGGAATCGTGAATTATCCGGTGACAGTAACGGTGAATGTGACCGGCCCCAGCGGGGATCCGACGGCGACGGGGACGGTGACGTTGTCAAATGGCTCGTTCTTCCAGCTGACGTTACCGCTGACGAACGGCTCGACGACCTTTTCTATTAATGGCTATGGGCTGGTGCCCGGGGCAAACACACTGACGGCGACATATCTTGGGGATTCGACGTATACGAGCGGGACGGGCACGGGCACGGTGACACTGATTGCGTGGACGAATCTTATGTTTACACCGACTTCCCCAGACTTTGCCGCGAACGAAGCGGAGACCGTGACGGTAACTGCGCAGGGGCAACCCAACGTGGCAACTCCGACGGGGACGATTGATCTATCTGGCGGAGGATACGATTCCGGGCCTGTGCAGATGACAGCTGGCGCAGCGAGTATGACGATTCCGGCCAACACATTCACCACCGGGAGCTACACGCTGATGGCGAGCTACAGCGGGGATACCAATTACAGTCCGGGAACGGGTTTCGTCGACGCTTATGTCACAACCCCGGTGCCGGCGGGATTTTCGGCGTCGGGGACGGCGGTGGCGATTAGCGCGCCGGGGGCGACGACGAACAATACGTCGACGATTACGGTGACGCCGCAGGGCGGGTTTACGGGGGCGGTGACGATGTCGGCGGCGATTACGAGCAGCCCGGCGGGCGCGGTACACCCGCCGACGCTGAGCTTTGGGTCGACGAGTCCGGTCACGATCAGCGGGACCAGCGCGGCGACGGCGACGATGACGGTGACGACCACGGCGGCGACGACGGGAGCGCTGCATGAGCCGGGACGGCCGGGGGCGGGCTGGCTGACGGGCAGCGCGGCGCTGGCGTGCCTGCTGCTGTTTGGGATTCCCGCGAGGCGGCGGCGCTGGCGGCAACTGCTGGGGATGGTGGTACTGATGGCCGGGCTGGTCTATGGCGTGTCGAGCTGCGGCGGCGGCAGCAGCGGTGGTGGGGGTGGGAGCAGCATCCCAGGGACCACGCCGGGCGCGTACGTGGCCACGGTGACCGGGACGAGCGGAACAATCAGCGCACAGACGACAATTGCGATTACCGTGCAGTAGGATGGGTGCGTGGCCGGGGAAGGCACCGGCCTGAGAGTTGAGCACGCGGGGCGCCATGGGTGCTCTTGTGTTTGGTGCGCGTGCAGATTCGAGTACCACGGGGCTGAAAGGGTAGTGCGTGCAGAGCCCCCGGGGGGCCGAAGAAAACGCTTCCATTTTCTTCAGCGATGGCATGGAATTGCAGAGATAGAGAAAGAAGAGAGGGTTGAACGATGCAAGTTTGCAGGAGTATGGCGAAGGCGACGTGGATGGCGGTGTGTGCGCTGACGGTGGCGAGCATGTGCAGCGCGGGGGCGCAGACGCTGGAGTCAGGGCCTGTGCGGCTGACGCAAACGGATGATGGCTATGCGCTCGGGAATGCGGCGATGGAGGCCGTGGTGCGGTTGAAGGACGGGCGGCTGAGCGGGCTGGCGGTGAGTGACCGGCTGCACAGCACGGAGATGACCGAGGCCGAGCCGTTCGCGATCCAGATGCAGGACGGGCGCGTGTACCTTTCCACGGAGATGAAGCTGGCTGGCGAGGCGAGCACGCATGCGTTGGCGGGCGATGCCGGCGCGGCGCGGATGGCCGAGGGGCTGAAGGGCGAGGAAGTGACGGTTCCGCTGGAGACGGCTGACGGCGCGCTGCGGGCGGAGTGGCGCGTGGTGATGCGGGACGGTGGGAACTATGTGCGCGAGGTGCTGACGCTGACGGCGGTGGGGAAGGATGCGGCGATTGGGCGTCTGGAACTGCTGGATGTGTCGCCGGCAGGTGCGCACGTGAGCGGAACGGTGAAGGGTTCGCCGGTGGTGGCGGGGAACTGGTTCATGGGCTTTGAGGACCCGCTCTCAGAGAGCCGCGTTTCGGTGGGCCGTGCGACGGCGTGGGTAGACCGCGAACTCCCGCTGAAGGCCGGGCAATCGATTACATATTCGGCGGTGGTGGGCGTGGCGCGGACGGGCCAGATGCGACGGGATTTTCTGGCGTATCTGGAGCGCGAGCGTGCGCATCCGTACCGGACATTTCTGCATTACAACTCGTGGTATGACATGGGCAACATTCATCCGTACGACGCGAAGCTTGCGGTGAACCGCGTGAACGCATTTGGCGAGGAGCTGACGCGGAAGCGCGGGGTAGAGATGAATTCATTCCTCTTTGACGATGGGTGGGACAATCACCACTCGCTGTGGAAGTTCAACAGCGGATTTCCGGATGGGTTTACACCGGTGCGCAAGGCGGCGGAGCGGATTGGCGCGGAGCCGGGCGTGTGGATGTCTCCATGGGGCGGCTATGAAACGCCGAAGCAGGAGCGAATCGCGTTTGCGAAGTCGGCCGGATATGAAGTGGTGGACGGCGGCTATGCACTGTCGGGGCCGAAGTACTATGCGGCTTTCCGCGATGTGTGCCTGGAGATGATGAAGCAGTACGGTGTGAATCAGTTCAAGTTTGACGGCACGGGCAACGTGAACTCGGTGTTTCCGGGGAGCCGCTTCGACAGCGACTTTGCGGCGATGATGCACCTGATTGGCGAGATTCGCGCGGCCAAGTCGGATGCGTTTATCAACGTGACGACGGGAACGTGGCCTTCGCCATTCTGGCTGCGCTATGCGGACTCGACGTGGCGCGGCGGCGACGACACCTCGGTGACGGGAGTGGGATCGTATCGCGAGCGGTGGATCACTTTCCGCGATGAGCAGACTTACCGCAACATTGTGGAGCGGGGACCGCTGTATCCGCTGAATTCGCTGATGCTGCACGGGATTGTTTATGCGCAGCTCCGCAAAGGTTTGAGCACGGACCCGGGGAATGATTTCCGGAATGAGGTGCGGTCCTACTTTGGGACAGGAACGCAGTTGCAGGAGCTTTACATTACGCCGGATCTGCTGACGAAGGCGAACTGGGACGATTTGGCGGAGGCGGCGAAGTGGTCGCGCGCGAACGAAGACGTGCTGAAGGACACGCACTGGGTGGGCGGCGATCCGGGATGGCTGGAGGCGTACGGATGGGCTTCGTGGACGCCCAGGATGGGTATCCTGGTGCTGCGGAATCCGAGCGACAAGCCGCAGACGATCCGGTTGCGTCTGGCGGATTCGCTGGAGTTGCCCGCGGGGGCGGCGGAGGCGTACGAAGCGAAGAGCCCGTGGAAGAGCGATGCAGGACAGCCTGCGCTGGAACTGGACGCGCGGCAGGAGCACGCGTTCCGGTTGGCGCCGTTTGAGGTGCTGACACTGAATTTGACACCGAAGCAACGCGGAGCGAAGTAGTTTCCAGGAAAGGACGGGACGCTATGGTAAAGCCGACACTTCTGGTGATGGCAGCGGGCCTGGGCAGCCGCTACGGCGGCATGAAGCAACTTGATCCCATCGGCCTCGAAGGGGAAACGATGATGGACTACTCGATCTTTGACGCGCGTCGCGCGGGCTTTGGCCGAGTGGTGTTTGTGATTCGCAAGCAGATTGAGCAGGCCTTCCTGGAGACGCTTGGCACGCACTACGCCAAGCGCATCCAGGTGGACTGCGTGTTCCAGGAGATGGACAACCTGACCGAGGGCCATAAGGTGCCGGCCGAGCGGGTGAAGCCGTGGGGCACGACGCACGCGATTCTGATGGCCACAGGTGTAATTCATGAGCCGTTTGCGGTGATCAACGCGGACGATTTCTACGGGCCGGAGAGTTTTCAGCTTTTGGCTCGGCACCTGAGCGCGGGCGGGGACGACTACGCGATGGTGGGCTATGTGCTGCGGAATACGCTTTCGGAGTTTGGCTCCGTTGCGCGCGGCGTGTGCCACGTGAGCGCGGACGGATACCTGGAAACCATCGAAGAATTGAAGCAAATTGAGCCAGACGGCGGGCACGCCAAGAACACGGACGCCGAGGGGAATGTGAAGCGGTTGACGGCCGACGAGGTGGTCTCCATGAACATGTGGGGATTTACGCCGCGGGTGTTCGGGCAGCTGAAGGTGCACTTTGAGCGGTTTCTGGATGAGTACAGCGGCGACTTGAAGGCGGAGTGTTATATTCCCAGCACGGTGAATGCGCTGCTGGGCGCGGGCGAGGCGCGGGTGAAGGTGCTGCGGAGCACGGATTCCTGGTTTGGGGTGACGTATCGCGAGGACCGGCCGCGGGCGGTGGACAGCATTCGCAAACTGGTGGCGGGCGGCTACTATCCGCGACGGCTTTGGCATGACTGACCGGGTGACAGAGGCGGCCGCGCAGTTTGCCATCAACGGAGAATTGGAAAGCGCCGCGCCTTACGGCAGCGGGCACATCAACGACACGTTCTGCGCGGTGTTTGCCCAGGGCGGCGTGAAGCAGCGCGTGATTCTGCAGCGCATCAACGACCACATTTTCCGCGATCCGCCGCGGCTGATGGAAAACATTGAGCGGGTGACGCGGCACCTGGCGGCGAAGGTGGCGGGCGAGCCGGACGGCGAGCGGCGGGTGCTGCGGCTGATTCCAGCGCGCGACGGGAGCGCCTGGCACCGGGACGAGGAAAGCCGCTACTGGCGCGCGTACCGCATGATTGAGCGGGCGCGGACCTATGACGCGGTAGAGTCGGCGAAGCAGGCGTTTGAGGCGGGGCGCGCGTTCGGGCGCTTCCAGCAGATGCTGGCGGACCTTCCGGCGCCGCGGCTGCATGATACGATTCCGGATTTTCACCACACGCCGAAGCGTTTTGCGGTGCTGGAGCGGGCGATTGCCGCCGATGCGGCGGGGCGCGCGAAGCAGGCGGAGGCGGAGATTGCCTTTGCACTGCGGCAGGAGCCGATGACGCGGGTGCTGCTGGAGGCGGGACTGCCGGAACGCGTGACGCACAATGACACGAAGATCAACAACGTGATGCTGGATGATGCGACGGGGGAGGGGCTTTGCGTCATCGACCTGGACACGGTGATGCCGGGGCTGGCACTTTACGACTTTGGCGACATGGTTCGGAC
>DATKTQ010000234.1:0-15157 GCA_035531055.1 Occallatibacter sp.
ACATTGCGAAGTACTTCAACGGGTCGACTCCGGGGGCGCATCTTGTGTTTCGGACGACGGAGGGGAAGAAGCTGCTGGAGATGACGGGCTGGAGCCAGGCGGTGCCGAACCACAAGGACGGTACGGCGGACCTGGCGAGGGACCGGAGGCCGGGTGATGACCCGTTTTATACGGTGGGGGCGACGTTTGTGTCGCCGGACGATGAGCACTATTACGGACTGGGCGAAAACCAGGAGGGATTCCTGGACCATCGCGGGCACACGGTGGACTGCTGGAACAACTACACGGCTCCGGCGGGTCCGACGACGTGCGTGCCGCTGCTGGTGACGAACAAGGGGTACGGCGTGCTGTGGGACAACCCGTCGAAGACGACGTTTGCGGGCGGGTTCAACGAGCAGACGCAGTGGGAAAGCCAGGTGGGCGACCGGGTTTCATTTTTCGTGATTGCGGGGCGAACGGCGGACGAGATTTATGCGGGCTATCGGCTGCTGACGGGGCCGACACCTCTGCTGCCGAAGGCGGCGTATGGGTATATCCAGTGCAAGCAGCGGTACCGGAGCCAGGCGGAGCTGATGGGCGTGGCGAAGGGGTACCGGGAGCGGCATTTGCCGGCGGATGTGCTGGTGGTGGACTGGTTTTATTACACGAATATGGGGCAGATGGACTTTAACCGGAAGCTGTGGCCGGACCCGGCAGGGATGAATAAAGAGCTGCACACGATGGGATTTGACACGATGATCAGCGTGTGGCCGCGATTTGTGCCGGAGGACCGGTATTACGCGCTGCTGAAGAAGAACGGCTGGTTCATTCATTTGTCGGACGGGACGCCGATTGACGGACAGCCGTATGACAGGGCGGGATCGGACATTGACACGACGAATCCGGCGGCGGCGGCTTGGTATTGGAAGACGATCAAGGACAACATTCTGAGCAAAGGGTTTGATTCGCTTTGGGCCGACGAGACGGAGCCGGATCTGCCGCCGAACGGATCGTACCTGCATATTGGGCCGGGGACGGAGTTTTTCAATGTGTATCCGCTGCTGCACACGAAGGCGCTCTATGACGGGTTCCGCAAGGACGAGCCGCAGGAGCGGGCACTGATTCTTTCGCGCGATGCGTTTACGGGGATCCAGCGGAACGGGGCGATTGTGTGGTCGTCGGACATTTATCCGACGTGGGACACGCTGCGGCGGCAGATTCCGACGGGGCTGGATTTTGCGGCGTCGGGGGTAACGTACTGGTCGAACGACACGGGTGGGTGGCAGTATTTGCCGGCGGTGCATCATCCGGCGCACCCGCCGCTGCTGGACCCGAGCGACGCGCGGGACAATGTTGGTGGCTATGACGACTATCCGGAGCTGTACACGCGGTGGTTTGAGTACGCGACGTTTCTGCCGATCTTCCGGACGCACGGGAGCCGCCGGTACAACGAGGTTTGGTCTTACGGGAAAGAGGCGGAGCCGATTCTGGAGAAGTACCTGCGGTTGCGGTATTCGCTGATGCCTTACATCTATTCGCTTGGGTATGACACGTGGAGGACAGGCGCGCCGTTTCTGCGGGCGCTGCCGCTGGACTTTCCAGACGACGCGAAGGTGGCGAATTTGACGGACGAGTACATGTTCGGGCCGGCGTTCCTGGTGGCTCCGGTGGTGGAGCAGGGGGCGACGAGCCGGAAGGTGTATTTGCCGAAGGGTGCGGACTGGTACAACTACTGGACGAACGAGCGGGTGAAGGGCGGGCAGACGGTGACGGTGGCGGCGCCGATCGACAGGATTCCGCTGTTTGTGCGGGCGGGGTCGATTGTGCCGATGGGTGCGGCGGTGGAGAGCACGCACGAGAAGCAGGCGATAGCGACGGTGCGCGTGTATCCGGGGGCGGACGGGCACTTTACGCTGTTTTCTGACGACGGGACGACGTATGCGTATGAGAAGGGCGCGGGGTCGATTACCCATTTGCAGTGGAACGACGCGACGGGGAAGCTGACGCAGACGGGAGCGGCGGCGTGGGCGGGGCCGGACAGCGCGGTGGTGGAGGTGGTGGGGCGGTAACGCGGGCTGGGAGCCTGTTGAGGCGCTGGAGCGGTTGGCGAGCGGGCGTAGGCTGCGTCTAACGGGAGAAGCACCGGCGGATTTGGGGGTGCGAGGCTCTGCAGGGGAGCGTGCGCAACCGGGCGGAACAGGCCCTCGTCACCAATCCGATAACCCCGGAGTCTGGGCCCGCTGATTTACAATCACGAAGTAAGCAGGAACGATACTGAATGAGTCTTTTTCCCATGTTTTCAGGCCGGGCGCGGGTGCGTCTGGTTCAGGCGGGGGCAGCTTTTGCGGCTGCCGCCCTGTTTGCCGGATGCGGCAGCACCTACCGTCCGGTGGTGACGCCGATTAACCCGAGCGGTCCACCGGCGCAGCCGACGGCTCTGGCGGTGGTGGTATCCGCGCCTTCGCCGACGACGGCGGGCGTGGCGACGGTGATCGACTACGCCGGCGACACGGTGATGGCGCAGGCTCCGATTGGTCCGAATCCGCTGGCGTTTGCGGTGGATGAGACGGGTTCCTCGGGCTACACGATCAACAGCGACGGGACGCTGACGAATTTTCCGGTGACGACATTTCTGCAGGAAAAACAGATCACTTATTCGACGCTGCCGACGACGTCGCAGCCGGTGAACCTGTTTGCGCCGACGTTCGGCGTGTGGACAACGGACCTGGACGGGAACGTGGTGGACGTGATGACGGGCAGCCCGGAGGCGTTCAAGCTGGCGATTCCGGTGGCTCCGACGCCGGTGCAGGTGATTGGCCCGCAGGTGTCCGCGCAGCGGAACTATGCGATCAGCCTGAACAATTCCGGCACTGCCTCAGGCAGCGTGGTGCCTTTCAGCAACATGACCTGCAACACGAACCCCGCTGGGGCGACGCAGACCGGAGAAGCGGACGCTCTGGAGGCGGCAAGCTACACGGTGTCGGCTCGGATTCCGCTGGGCAAGTGCCCGGTGTATGCGGTGCAGAGCCCGGACTACCGGCGGACGTTTGTGATGAATCGCGGGAGCGACACGATCACGGTGATCAACAGCCAGAACAACACGCTGGATGCGTGCACGCCGTTTACGGGGCAGGACGGGCGGACGGTGACGTGCCATCCGACGCTGCCGCTTTCCACGACGGCGGTGACAAACACGGGGATTACGCCGCCGAACGGGACCAGTGGGATGACGGCGACGGCGGGGCCGGTCTATGCCGAATTCAACGAGGCAACGCAACAGCTGGTGGTGGCAAACTACGACGGTGGAACGATCAGCGTGATTGACGTGAGCCTGGACATCTATGGCAACGACAGCGCGACGTTTGGCACGACGTATACGATTCCGGTGGGCAGCTATCCGGCGAGCGTGACGGTGCTGAACGACGGCAGCCGTGCCTACACGGCGAACCAGGGTGACGGCACTGTGACGGTGGTGAACCTGAGCAGCCACACGGTGGAAAAGACGCTGGCGGTTGTGGGTCATCCTCGGACGGTGGTTTCGACTTCGAATTCGCTGTACGGCAAGGTGTATGTGGCGTCTCCGGACAGCCCGTACCTGACGATTCTGCGGACGGACCAGGACATTGTGGATACGACGATTCTGGTGCAGGGCAATATTGTGGACGTGCGGACGAGCAACCAGAGCGGCACGCGGGGCAATGCGAACGTGACGAGCCGCAGGCCGGGCGCGGGGCAGCCGTGCTATCTGCCGCCGGCACTGATGGTGTCGACTTATGGGGCGAACTACACGCTGGCGGATTGCCAGACAATGCCGTAGCGCAGGAACAAGAGGAAGCAAAGGAGGGCCATTCCGCAGACGGGAATGGCCTTTTTGCCTTTTGTGGAGACGGGTATGACGGAGCGCGAGCACAAGGCGGGGATGGCCGACGGCAAGGAGAAGCTGCGACTGGATGTTCTGCTGGTGGAGCGTGGATTGGCGGCGAGCCGTGAGCGGGCGCGGGCGCTGATTCTGGCCGGGCGCGTGCTGGTGAACGAGCAGAAGTTGGACAAGCCGGGCGTGAGCGTGGCGGCGGAGGCGACGGTGCGGATGCTGGGCGAGGACCTGGCTTATGTGAGCCGCGGAGGGCTGAAGCTGGAGGCGGCGCTGGAGCGCTGGCCGATTGCGGTGGAGGGGCGGCAATGCCTGGACGTGGGCGCCTCGACGGGCGGCTTTACGGACTGTCTGCTGCAGAAGGGCGCCGCGGGCGTGCTGGCGGTGGACACGGGCTTTGGGCAGATTGCGATGAAGCTGCGGAACGACGCGCGGGTGCGGCTGATGGAGCGGACGAATGCGCGGCTGCTGGAGCCGGGAGCGCTGGCGGAGGCGGAGGCCACGCTGCTGGTGATGGATGTGTCGTTTATTTCCGCGACGCTGGTGCTGGGGCCGGTGCTGGCGGCTGCGCCGGGGCTGCTGGAGGCGGTGATCCTGGTGAAGCCGCAGTTTGAGGCGGGGCGGGGCAAGGTGGGCAAGGGCGGCATTGTGCGTGACGAGCGGACGCGGCGCGAGACGGTGGAGAAGGTGGCCGGGTGCGTGACAGCGCTGGGCTGGACGGTGGTGGAGACGATGGATTCTCCGATTACGGGCGCAGAGGGGAATCGGGAGTTTCTGCTGTATGCGCGGAAGTGACGCTGGCGGGTGGCGCATCCGGTACACTAAAGCAAAACCAGGCGATATGTGTCCCAGGGGGTGTTGTACCGGGTCGCCGCTCCCTGCTGGTCGCGTCGACTTGAGCGCGGTGGTTTCGGAATAGACCAACCCTGGTTTTGCTGTGGGACCGCATGTTTCGAATTGCCATTGTTTGCAAATCGCAGAAGGACGAGCTGCGGCATCTTTTGCCGGAGCTGATTGCCTGGCTGCGCCAGCGGGGCTATGAGCCGCTGCTGGATCGGGAAGGCGGGGAGTACTGCGCGGATGCGCCGGCGGTGGACCGGACGGAGATGCCGTTGCGGGAGCCGGCACTGGTGATTGTGCTGGGCGGCGACGGGACGCTGCTTTCCGTGGCGCGGATTTTTGCGGCGACGGGGACGCCGATTCTGGGCGTAAACCTGGGCTACCTGGGGTTTCTGACGGAGATACGGCTGGCAGACCTGTACGCGACGCTGGAGGGCTGGTGCAGCGACTGCCACAGCCTGGACGCGCGGGCGATGCTGCACGCGGCGGTGTGGCGGAACGGCGCCGAGGTGGGCGCGTTTGAGGCGCTGAACGAGATTGTGGTGTCCAAGAGTGACCTTGCGCGGATGGGCGACTTTGCGGTGGAACTGGACGGCAGGCTGGTGGCGCAGTTCCGGGCTGATGGCGTGATTGTGTCCACGCCAACGGGCTCGACGGCGTATACGCTGGCGGCGAACGGCCCGATTCTGACTCCGGATGTGGATGCGATGGTGGTGACGCCGATCTGCCCGCATCTGTTGACGCTGCGGCCGATTGTGGTGCGCGGGGATTCGCTGGTGAGCGTGCGGGCGGAGTCCACGCCGAACCAGGCTCTGCTGACGGTGGACGGGCAGCGGGCGTGCGAGTTGCAGACGGGCGACGAAGTGCGCTGCCAGCGCTCCCAGTACACGGTGAAGCTGGTGAGGCTGAGCGACAGCGGGTTTTTTGAGGCGCTGCGGAACAAGCTGAGCTGGGGCGCGCGGTAAGCCAAAAGCTAATGGACAATTTCGTCGAGCAACACGCGGGCCTTGAGGGCCAGGGTGTGCGCGCCGTCCACGTCGCCTGAGGTGAGGGCCGCGCGGGCCTGCTTGAGGAACTCGCGAATCTGTGCGACGGTTTTCTGTTGCGGGTCGCTTAATGAGAGGTTGATCTTCTTCAATTCTCGGTCGGTGGATTCGAGTGAGGACTCGGTCTGCGCGCGGAGGTCTGAGGGATCGCCTGAAGAGAGCCGGCCGATGGCGCTGACTTCCGGCGTGGGGTTGGCAAGCTCCTCGACGTTCTTATTTTCAGGGTGATGGCGATGCGCCAGCTTATGCACGGTCTGTTCCGGCGGGTTTACGAGGATGGGTTTGGCGGGCTCGATCTGCAAAGCCGCGGAGGGCTGCGGAGGGATGGCCTGTGGTTCGAGCCTGGCCTTAGGGGTGTGCTGCACGTAGGGCGCAAGGGACTGAGGCGCAACCGGCTTGTGGTGGCGGTGGAAGCACGCGGTGAGCATGAGGGGCAGCACGAACGCAACGCCTCGGACGAACTTCCTCATCCCACGGTTCCTTTCTCAATGTTTGTCTGCGTATCCCCATTCGCCGGCTGCGGAAGCCGGCGACCCCATTCGGCGGCGGAAAGCGGAATCTGCAGACGAAACTCCGCGCCGCGCTCCGGTTCTGATTGTACGTCTATGCTGCCGTGATGCAATTGCAAGATTCGATAAGTCATGGCGAGGCCGATGCCGCTGCCGCCGCTCTTGGTGGTGAAGTAGAGGTCGAAGATTTTCTCGCGGATATCTTCGGGAATTCCGATGCCCTGATCGAGGACGCGAAGGACGGCGGCGTGGCCGTCCTCTTCCAGCGAGACGCGCAGGGTGCCACCCTGGGGCATGGCCTGGGCGCCGTTCTGGATGACGTTGAGAAAGGCCTGCTTGAGCAGGTCGGCGTCGACGTTGGCCACCAGCGGCGAATTGGGGATGGAGGTTTCCAGGCGGACGCTGCGGGTGGAGAACTCTTCTGCGGCGAGGGCGAGCACGTCGCCGAGGATGAGGCGAATGTCCTGCTCGTGAAGTTGGAGTTCGACGGGGCGGGAAAAGTCGACGAGGGTCTGGACGACGCGGTCCAGGCGATGGATTTCCGCGTCGATGACCTCGAGGTGGCGGGTTGCGGCCGGGTTGCCGTCCCCGATCTTGTTTTTGAGCAGCTCCAGGTGGACGACGATGGCGTTGATGGGGTTCTTGACTTCGTGGCCGACGCCGGAGGTGAGTCGGCCGATTGCGGCCATGCGGCGGGAGAGCTCGAGCTCGGACTCGATGCGGGCGACGGACTCGAGATCGTGGAGAGTGACGAGGGCGCCGAGGCTCTGGCTGGTGCGGTCGTCGTGGATGAAGTCGAGCGAGGCCTGGATGCGGCGTCCTGTCTCGGTGCGGACCTCCTCCTGGACGAGCATGACGCCTGCGTCATAGGCGTCGCGGAGGGTGCTGCCGAGGAGGGTGGAGCGGTCAAAGATTTCGCGGGCGTGGAGGCCGAGGATGCGGTCGCGGTCGACCTGGAGGAAACGGCGCGCGGCCTCAGAGACGAGCACGGCGCGGCCGTCGCCGGTGAAAAGGAGGATGCCGTCCTGGAGGTTGGAGAGGATCTGGTCGAGGTTTTCCTGGAGGGCGGAAAAGACCTCTTCGACGTTGCGCATGCGCTGGCCGATGAGCTCGATTTTGGTGGAGACGCGCTCGGGTGTGTCCTGGCGGGGTGACTGCCCTTTTTCGAGTGCGTCGTTTTCGGCGGGGGTCCAGAAGTCGAGCTGGGCGCTGATTGCTTCCAGAGGACGCAGGGCGAAGTTGCTGAGCAGGAAGGCGGCGACGAGCGAAGTAATGAGGGCAAAGCCCATGAGGGTGAAGGCTTCGCGGAGCCAGGGTTCGTAGACGGCGCGAAGCAGCGTGGTGCGGGCGCCGACGTGGACGGTGATGAAGGGTTCGCCGTTGCGCTCAATGGGGACGACAACGTCAAAGACGCGGGGCGGACCGAAGACCTCGCGCATGAGCTCGATGGGATTGGCTTTGAGGAGCTGGCTGTAATCGGGCCGGACGGGGAGGGGCTTGTCCTGGTTGCCCGGATTGGTGCTGATGAGGGTGCGGGACTGGCGGTCTCCGACGTTGATGTCGTAGACGGTGAGCGAGTAGCGGTTGACGGAGTCAATGACGGCCTGAAGGGCGGCGCTGTCGTGGACGACGCCGGCGACGAGGTTGCGCAACTGCTGGGGGTCGTTGGGATCGACGGTCTGATCTTTGAGGCCGGTTTCCAGGGCCTGCTGCAGGGCGAAGCGCACCTGGTTGGCGACCATGCGGTTGGCTTCATAAGACTGCTTGACGGCGGCGTCAAGCAGCTGGCTGACATAGACGAGAGAAAGCAACCCGGAGATGAAGAAAACCAGGCTGGTGATGGCCAGGACGAGTTTGGTCTTCAGTCGCATGGATCAGGAAGTCTGGTGCTTCTGGGCCTGGCTGTACTCTTTGATTTTGTTGTGGAGAGTCTTGAGGCTGACCCCGAGGATTTCCGCGGCGCGGGTTTTGTTTTGTCCGGTGGACTCGAGCGTGCGCAGGATGAGAAGGCGCTCGGCCTGGCCGACGGTGTTGCCGACGCGGACGGGGACAAGACTTGCATCTGGTGCCGATGCGCGAGCGACGCCGGGCCTGACAGAGACCGGCGGCAGGTGGGCGGCATCGAGCGGAGCGCCATCGGGGCAGAGGATGACGGCGCGCTCAATGGTGTTGCGGAGTTCGCGCGCGTTGCCGGGCCAGTCGTAGGCCATCATGCGTTCCAAAATGGAGGGACCAACGCCGGAGACATGGCGGGCGTGCTTCTGGTTCATTTCGCGGACCATGGTGTCGGCCATGGCGGGCAGATCTTCCATGTGGTCGCGCAGAGGCGGCATGTGGATGTGGAAGACGTTGAGGCGATAGAAGAGGTCGCTGCGGAGCTCACCGCGTGCGACTGCGTCCTCGGGGTCGCGATTGGTGGCGGCGAGGACGCGGACGTCCACATCCTGCTCAGTGCGCGCGCCGAGGCGGCGGAGTTTGCGTTCCTCCAGCACGCGGAGGAGCTTGGCCTGGGTGGCGACGGGCATTTCGCCAATTTCGTCGAGCAGTAGGGTGCCGCCGTCGGCGAGTTCAAAGCAGCCGGCACGGCGCTCCAGCGCTCCGGTGAAGGAGCCTTTTTCGTGGCCGAAGATTTCGCTTTCGATGAGGGTCTCAGGAATGGCGGCGCAGTTGACGGCGACGAAGGGGCGGGGCTTGCGCGGGCTGAGGTCGTGCAGGGTGCGAGCGACGAGTTCCTTGCCGGTGCCGCTTTCTCCGGTGATGAGCACGGAGACGTTGGAGGGGGCGATCTGCTCAATGAGCGAGAAGATTTCGCGCATGGGGCGGGAGTTGCCGACCATGGAGCCGAGGATGCCGGTTTCGCGCAGGCGGCGGCGGGCGACTTCGAGCTCAATGGCGGTGTCTCGCTGGCGGGTGGCGTTGGTGAGGATGGTGCGGAGGCGGGCGGCGTCGACGGGCTTCTGGAGGAAGTCGTAGGCGCCGAGTTTCATGGCGTCGACGGCGGTTTGGATAGAGCCCTGGGCGGTGAGCAGCACGACGGCGATGTTGGAGCTTATGCCGGAGCCCTCTTCCGCCAGATGGGTGAGCAGGCCGATGCCGTCGAGCCGGGGCATTTTCAGGTCGGTGACGACGATGGCCGGGTCCCATGCGATGACCTTTTCCAGGCCCTCGATGCCGTCGCGCGCGGTTTCTGTGCGGTATCCCCAGCCGGAGATGAGCTCGGCGAGGCCCATGAGCGCGTGGGGTTCGTCTTCGACGATGAGGACCTTGATCTCGTTCGGCATAGGCGGTCTGGGGCGAGGCTCCCTTGCCGGCCGGGCACAAGTGCGGGCAGGCTGGGGGAAGCGCCGCTTTGACCTTTCTACCACGTTGGAAGGGTTTGCGGACGGGCAGGCGGGGGTGAAGGTCCTACACTGGAGGCATGCTGGACTATGAGATTACGGCTGCGGAGGCGGCGGCGCTGCTGAAGGAAAAGAAAGCGCGGCTGATTGACGTGCGCGAGTCTTGGGAGTTTGCGACGGCGCAGGTGGCGGGCGGTGTGCTGATGCCGATGGGCGAGGTGCCGGCGCGTGCGCACCAGGAACTGGACCCGGACGAGCGGCTGGTTGTGATGTGCCACGCGGGCGTCCGCTCCATGAGCGTGACGGCATGGCTGCGGGAGCAGGGATTTGAACAGGCGCAGTCGCTGCGCGGCGGGATTGATGCGTGGTCGCGCGAGGTGGACCCAGCGGTGGCGCGCTACTGAAGGCCGCGGCGGTGCCGGCGCACAGCCGGAGCAGGCTCCGAGGTCCTATACTCACCGTTGTTCCAAAATTTTCAAGGGAGCTGAATGATGTCGTCATCCGCTTTGGAATTTGCAAGCAAAAATCAGGAACGATTTCTGGAAGAGTTGAAAGCGCTGTTGCGCATTCCTTCGATTTCCGCGCTGCCGGAGCACAAGGGCGACTGCCGCAGGGCCGCGGAGGTGCTGGCGGCGGAGTTGAAACGCATTGGCATGGAGCACGTGCGGCTGATTGAGACCGACGGGCAACCACTGGTGTATGCCGACTGGCTTCATGCGGAAGGGAAGCCGACGGTGGTGGTGTACGGGCACTATGACGTGCAGCCGCCGGACCCGCTGGACGAGTGGATCTCTCCGCCGTTTGAGCCGGAGGTGCGGAACGGGAACCTGTATGCGCGCGGGGCGGTGGATGACAAGGGCCAGGTGTGGATACAGGTGAAGGCGCTGGAGAGCCTGCTGGCGGCGACGGGCAAACTGCCGCTGAATGTGCGGGTGCTGATGGAAGGCGAAGAGGAGATGGGTGGAGAGGGCATTGCGGAGTATGTGGCGAGCAAGCCCGCGGACCTGAAGGCGGATTTTGCGCTGGTGTGCGACACGGAGCTGTTTGCGCCGGGGTTGCCAACGCTGTGTGTGGGACTGCGAGGCATGATTTATACGGAGCTGGAGGTGCGGGGCGCGAAGACGGACCTGCACTCGGGGATGTATGGCGGAGTGGCACCGAATCCGTTTGTGGCGCTGGCGCATATTTTGGCAAAGCTGAAGGACGAGAGTGGACGGATTCTGATTCCGGGCTTCTATGACGACGTGATTCCGCCGAGTAAGGAAGAGCTGGCGGCGTGGCGGAGTCTGCCGTTCGACGAGGAGGAATACCGCAAGGCGGAGGTGGGCTCGAAGACGCTGGTGGGCGAGGCGGGCTACAGCGTGCTGGAGCGGACCTGGGCGCGGCCGACGCTGGATGTTCACGGGATTCCGGGTGGATTTATCGGCGCGGGGGCGAAGACGGTGATTCCGGCGAAGGCGGTGGCGAAGGTGTCTATGCGGCTAGTGCCGGGGATGACACCGACGAAGACCTTTGCGCAGTACAAGAGCTACGTGGAGAAGATTGCGCCGGCGGGTGTGGAGGTGGAGGTGCGGCTGATCCACTCCGGCGACCCGTGCGTGGTTGCGGTAAACAATGCGTACATCCAAGCGGCGACGCGGGCGCTGAAGGAGATCTGGGGCAAGGAGACGGTGTTCATCCGGTCGGGCGGTTCGATTCCGATTGTGGGCGACATGGACCGGCACCTGGGTTTGCCGTGCGTGATGATGGGCTTTGGCCTGCCGGACGACAACCTGCACGCGCCGAATGAGAAGTTCCACCTGAAGAATTTTGAGCTGGGAATTCAGTCGCTGATCCGCTTCATGGAGGAGGCGGGAAGTTGACTCTGCCGGTTGCCTGCGGGCACGGGAGCGCGGCGGGCTTTGTGCTGGCGGGCGGGGAATCCAGCCGCATGGGCCGGGACAAGGCGCTGGTTGAACTAGATGGCAGGCCGCTGGTGGAGCATGTGCTGGGCACGCTGCGCGAGTCAGGGCTGGAGGCGCGGATTGCCGGAGCGCGCAGTGACCTGAAGAGCTACGCACCGGTCATTGAAGACCCAGGCGGTGGACCGCTGAGCGGCATTTGCGCGGCACTGGCGAGCTGTGAGGCGGAGTTGGCGGTGTTTGTGCCGGTGGATATGCCTCTGGTGCCGCCGAAGCTGCTGGAGTACCTGGTGTTCCATGCGCGGATGACGGGTGCAGCGGTGACGGTGCCCTCGGCGCTGGGCCGGGCGGAGACGTTTCCGGCGGTTGTGGACCGGTTGGCGCTGCCGGTTTTGCAAGAGACGCTGGAGGCGCACACGGGGGGCTGTTTTGCGGCGTTTGCGCGGGCGGCGGAGCGGCTGGGCAGGCCGATTGCCGTGGTGGCCGTGGAAGAACTGGCGCAGTGTGGACAGGTGATGCATCCGCTGGGTGTGCCGGCTGGGCAGTGGCTGAGGAACGTGAATACGCCGGAGGATCTGACGCTGGCGGAGGCACTGGTTTGCGGGAACTTCGCGTAAGCTGAAGAGAACCCGATGAGCGATGCCATCCCCAATCCCGAGATTCCCGAACTGCTGCAGGCGAATTATGAGGCGGTGCAGGCAGCGGTGGAACTGCCGCTGGACGGCGGTGCGGTGCCGCCGATGGTTTCCTTCAGCCACGTTTCCATCTGGTTTGACGAGCGGCGAGTGCTGGACGACGTGAGCTTTCAGGTGGAGCGGGGCGAAACGCTCTGCATCCTGGGGCGGAGCGGCGTGGGCAAATCGGTGGCCTTGCGCATCCTGATGGGTTTCCTGAAGCCTCAGGTGGGCTCCATCTTCGTGAACGGGGAATCCATCAATGGTCTGAACGAAGAGGGCATGCAGGAGATCCGCAAACGGGTGACGATGGTTTTCCAGAATGGGGCGCTATTTGACTCCCTGACAGTGCGGGAGAATGTGGCGTTTCCGCTGCGGGAGCGGGGCGGACTGGACGAAGAGCAGGTGCAGCAGATTGTGGAAGGTCTGATTGCGATGGTGGGCGCCGACGATGTTTCCGATGTGCTGCCGGCGAGCCTTTCCACGGGGCGGCGGCGTGCGGTGGCGATTGCACGGGCGCTGGCTTCGCAGCCGGAAGTGGTGCTCTACGATGAGCCGACGACGATGGTGGATCCGCTGATTGCGCGGCGGCTGGGGGACCTGATTCAGCGGCTGAAGCGGCAGCTGGGGTTTACCAGCATCGTGGTGACGCACGATATGCGGTTTGCCGAGCGGCTGGCGGACACGATACTTTTTCTGCATGAAGGAAAGGCTCAGTTTTTTGGGCCGCTGCGGGATTTTCTGGCGTCGAAGGACCCGCATATTCAGCAATTTTTAGAGCTCGATGCGTTTAAATTGCCAACGGCTTGAGGGAGTGCCTAGATCGTAACGTCCAGGCGGGCATTTTCCTTGCCATGAGTACGCGGGTTCAGCCATTCTGAGCATAGAGGAACACCCACAGCCATCCCCGTTCGCGGGTGAACAGGCTTCCGGAATTGCAACGGGATCGGGGAATATCCTGCCTGACGTTCTTGAAGTGCTTCCAATACTTTTCAGGGATCTCGGGAAATTCGGGCCAACAGGATGTAGTCGGGCTGAACTACCGGGCAGTTCGTGGAGCGACAAAGCTTTTCCTTTATGCGGTTTCGCAGACAACAAGGGTGCAACGGGCCGAGAGAGTCGTCGGGAGAACCGTGTTCGGAAATGGGGCCCGAATGAGAATTGCAGACACCGGGAGCTTCCAGGCAAAAGTGAGTCAAGGGAAGTAAACGTCTGCCAGTAGAGACATAAGGTGTGTCGGGGGTGGCATTCGGGCGAGCTCGAGGTATCCACTGCAAAGGGAAGTACGATCTTCGTCCCTTTGGTGAAGTTTAACTCTATTGCAACAGTGAGGTTGAGGAATTCGGGAAAAGTATGGCGACGTCGGATTTTTGGCAGCGAGTGTCGGAAACCGTTTCGTCCTCCTCGGAGTGGACCGCCGTTGGCTCGGTGCGTGCTGCGCGAGTCTCTCAGCGCTCTTCCAAGACGTGGATGCTGCTGGACGTGCTGACAATTTTTTCGTCCGTGGTGGTGGCCGCCAAGATTGAAACCAGTATTGGCCTGCTTGAGGGGTTCGAGCGGGTGTATCAAGGAACGCTGCTCCGCGACCGCGAGATGAGCGTGCTACTGGCGATGCTTTGCGGGTTCACGATAGTGCTGATTCTGACGAGCCGGCGGCTGCGGCTGTATGCGCCGACGCGGCTGACGAGCTTTCTACATGAGCAGCGCTTGAGCTTTCAGGCATGCTTCCGGTCGGGCCTTCTGCTGGTTTCCGCGCTCTATGTGACCAACGCAAGCCATATTCCGCGAGCGGTGATCCTGATTACGGTGGGGCTGGTGACGGTGAGCCTGGGGCTGCGGCGTCTGGTGTACCGGATGATGCTGTATCGCCGGTTTGACCGCGGCCAGGATACGCGCAACGTGATGATTGTGGGCACGAGTCCGGAGGCGCACGCGCTGCGGCACCACCTGGAGAGCATTCGGCACCTGGGTTACACGTTCAAGGGCTTTATTGACATGCCGGGGACGGAGACGCCGGCGGCCACGAGAGATGTGGTGGGCACGCTGGAGACGCTGTTCCAGCACGCACGGAAGCAGTTTGTGGACGAGATTTTCTTTACCGCGCCGTGTGAGCGGGAAATGGTGCAGGACGCACTGGAGAAAGCGCGCATTCACGGAATTGACCTGCGGCTGATTCCGGACATGTATGGCGGGCTGGTGTGGAACAGCCCGATTGAGTACATTGGCCAGTTTCCCACGGTGCCGCTGCACCGCGGGCAGGCGCCGGGAATGGCGCTGGTGCTGAAGCGGATGATGGACATTACGTTTTCCGCGCTGGTGCTGGCGGTGCTTTCGCCGGCACTGCTGGCGATTGCGATTGCGATCAAGCTGGACTCGCGCGGGCCGGTCTTTTACGCCTCAGAACGGCTCGGGAAGAAGGGGCGGGTGTTCCGCTGTCTGAAGTTCCGCAGCATGGTGAGCGACGCCGAGAAGCGCCTTGCGGACGTGATGCACATGAACGAGCGGGCCGGGGGGCTGTTCAAGATATCCAAGGACCCGCGGATGACGCGGTTCGGGCGGCTTCTGCGGAGGTATTCGCTGGACGAACTCCCGCAGTTCCTCAACGTGCTGCGGGGCGAAATGAGCGTGGTGGGCCCGCGTCCGCCGATTGCGAGCGAAGTGCGGGAGTACAAGCCTAACCATCTGCGCCGGCTGGACGTGATGCCGGGGATTACGGGCCTGTGGCAGGTGCAGGGGCGGCAGGACCCGTCGTTCGACAGCTACGTGTCGCTGGATGTGACCTACATTGAGAACTGGAGCCTCTGGCTGGACATCAAGATTATTGTGCGCACGGTGGGCGTGGTGCTGGAAGGCACGGGCACGTAGCACGGGCAGGTAGAAGGTGCGGCTGCGATCCGGGGCGTGAGCGGCGGAGAGTGGCGTGTCCGCGGGGATTACACTGAGAGAGTGAAGATCGCGATTGCCCAGATTAACCCCACGGTGGGGGACTTTACTGGGAA
>DATKTQ010000235.1:0-11088 GCA_035531055.1 Occallatibacter sp.
CACGCTGGTGGCCGGCAGCTCCACTTTGTCCAGTTTGGTCAGCGCGGCGCGCTGTGCCGCGGTCAGCGGATCGGTTACCGCATCCACGTGCACGCCCATCTGCAGGGGCAGCGTCCAGCCGGTCACGTCGTAGGGCAGGTCCACGGCTTTGGACGTTCCCTCGGCAATCGCCTCCGGATAAGTCTGCCGCTCAAACAGTTCCTTGGCCAGCGGCGCAAACGGCTGGTCCATGGGGATGACCCACGACCCCGCCGGATAGCTCACGCCGTTGGCGGTTAGGCCTTCTTTGGCCGCGTACACGTCCAGGCCGTTCTCAATCATCAGCCGCGCCAGCTTGCCTGCCTCCGGCGTGTCCGTCTGCTTGGAGGAAATGACGTAGGCAAACGGCGGCTCCTTGCGGAAGCGCTCAATGTTGTCCCGCGCCGCCTGGTAGCGGTTGTAGAGCAGCGTCTCGCGGTTCTTTTCCGCCAGGTCCAGCACAGACATGTCCGCGCCCACCATGTAGTCCACCGCGTCCTTCAGCCGCCACCATCCGCCCTGCCACGGCGTCGAGTACATGCTCAGCGCGCGCAGGTCGCGGAAGTCCTTGGGAAAGTCGTCCACTGTATAAAAGTGCGGCGTCGCGTAGCGGTAGAGCGCCGTCTCGGTAAAGAACGACATCTCGTTGCGGAAGACGCTGGCCCAGTCCGTAAAGCCCGCGTACCAGTTGTCAAAGCGCGACTCGGAGATGGCGCCTGGCATGTTGTGCGCGTCCAGGTAGGCCGTCATGTTGGTGCCGATCAGGTTCAGCCAGCTGCGCACAATGGGGTTGATGTTGCTTGAAATCGGATCAGAGAACGGCGGAATCCAGATGCGCGCCGGGAACGGCGCCGTCTGATGCTGGCAATAGAAGATCTCCGGACTGAAGTCCAGCTGCTCCTTCACCACCACCTGCTCTTCCTTCATGTTCAACATAAAGCCGTCGCGGTTGTTGTCGTGGCCCACGTATTTTTGATAAAGCCACGGCATCGGACTCACTTCATACTTGGTGCCCACGTTCTGCCGGTACCAGTGCACCACCTTGTCCTGCCCGTCTGGATTCAGCGTGGGCCACAGCACCAGGATTACGTTGTTCAGGATCGCGTCCACCTGCGGATCGTTTTTTTCGGAGAGCAGCTTGTAAGCCAGCAGCATGGTGTGCTGCGGCCCGGCCACCTCAGACGAGTGCAGCCCGCCGTCAATGTGCACGATCACCTTGGATGTGCCGGCCAGCGCGTGCGCCTGCGCGTCGTCCAGGTCCGTGGCGTGCGCCAGCCGCCCGGCAATCTGTTTGTACTCGTCCAGCTTGGCCAGATTTTCCGGCGAGGAGATGACCGCAATCTCGATGTCGCGCCCCTCCGTGGTCTTGCCCACGGTGAACATCTTCATGCGGTCCGATGCCGCGGCCAGCGCGTGGAAGTAGCGGAGGGTGTCCTCGTAGTCGGCCAGATAAAAATCGTCTCCCGGGTTGTGGCCCAGCACGGAAACCGGCGTGGGCACCTGCGCCCGCGCCGAGTTCGGCGCAGCGGCAAAACAGCAGGCAGCGGCAAAGGCAAGACAACACCAAAGGCTCAGCTTGGACGGGAACATGGGCACTCCTTTATGGTCCTTCTGTATTTCGTGCATCGGGGTCACGGCGGCATGTTGCGGACCCGCAAAGCGGTCCGGGCCATTGGGCCGAATGGTTCCACTGCTCCCGCGTGCTTTCGAGGGTAACCTACCGGTGCCGCTGGACCAAACGCATTCGGCGCACCTCCGCCGCAAACCTGCCCGTCGCTACGGCCGGCTTCCCCTCCAGAGACGCCCGGATGCACAGCCCGGATGCACGGCCCGGATGTAGACTGTCCTCCGGCGCCCCATCCGGCGGGTTGCCCGGCATTGCGTCCCCGGGCACGCGCCCGGCATCCAATCCGGCAGAGGAGCTTGTGCGATGATCATCGGCGTTCCCAGAGAGATCAAGGACAACGAAGCCCGCGTGGGCGTTACGCCCGCGGGCGTGAAGGCGCTCACCGAGGCAGGCCACACCGTGCTGGTGGAAACCCAGTCCGGCGCCCAATCCGGCTTTGACGATGCCGAGTACCAGAATGCCGGCGCGGAAATTACCGGCGAGGCCGGCTACGTCTGGGGCAAGACCGACATGGTCGTCAAGGTCAAGGAGCCCATCGAGAAGGAGTACGCGTTCTTCCGCGAAGGCCTCGTCCTGTTTACTTATCTGCACCTGGCGCCGCTGCCCGCGCTCACCAACAAGCTGCTGGAGGCCAAGATCATCGGAATCGCCTATGAAACCGTGCGCGACCGCCAGGGAACCCTTCCGCTGCTGGTGCCCATGAGCGAAGTGGCTGGCCGCATGAGCGTGCAGGTGGGAGCCACTTATCTTGAGAAGGAGCGCGGTGGCCGCGGCATCCTGCTGGGCGGCGTTCCCGGCGTGCCGCCGGCGCATGTCACCATCCTGGGCGGTGGCATCGTGGGCACCAACGCGGCGCGCATCGCGCTGGGCTTCGGCGCCAAAACCACGTTGATTGACATGAATCTGAACCGCCTGCGCGAGTTGGAAGACATTTTCGGCGGGCGGCTGTACACGTTGGCCTCCAACAGCTACAACATTGCCAACGCCACACGCGAGGCGGACCTGGTCATCGGCGGCGTGCTCATTCCCGGCGCCACCGCGCCCAAACTTGTCACGCGCGGCATGGTTTCGCAGATGAAGAAAGGCGCAGTGATTGTGGACGTGGCCATTGACCAGGGCGGATGCGTGGAAACCGCGCGGCCCACTTCGCACTCCAATCCCAGCTACACCGTGGACGGCGTGGTGCACTACTGCGTGACCAACATGCCCGGCGCCGTGCCGCACACCTCCACGCTGGCGCTCACCAACTCCACGTTCCCGTATCTGATGCGGCTGGCCAACCTGGGCGCGCGTGAAGCGCTCCGGCAGGACGCCGGTCTGGCGGATGGGCTGAATACCTGGATGGGCACGCTGACGCATCGCGGCGTGGGAGAGAGCCAGCAGCGCCAATGGACCCCTGCGGCCACCGTGTTGGGCTAACGCTTGCTGCCGGAGCCCAGCATCTGAATGGTTGTGGAAGGGCCCAGGGCCGCGGGCGGCGTCCACGATCGCAGGACCCACACCACCTTCTTCGCCGGGGTCACCTCGATGGCTTGAATCGGTGCCTTGGCGGCGTCCATCGTTCCGTCCCATTCATTGGCCCACTGCGTAATCAGCGTGTCGCCGTTGGCCAGTCGCGTGGCCGTCTGCATGTTGTCCATCTTCAGCCCGGGCGCATCTGCAGCGGTAAACTCCCAGACTGTTTCGCCCTTGCGGTTCACCTCGCGCACATACTTGCTGTTGTTGCCGGAAATCAATACGTCGCCATTGCGCAGCGGCTCCGCATCCCAGATGCCCGGTGCCTCCACACTCCACAGCGGCTTGCCGGACATGTCGTACTCCACGGCCTTCCCCAGGTCCATGTGCGCCACCAGCAGCGTGCCTTTCGCCGTCAGGCGGCAGCGCCGAAACTGGGGATGGATGTTGTGGGAATCTCCCACGGGCAATGGAAACGTGTGTTCCACTTTGCCGGTTTTCTTGTCCATCACCACCACCCGCGCAGGATCTCCGTTCTCGATGAACAGCACGCCGTCGCGTCCATACGGCTGCACCGTGTGAATCTCGGTGTGTAGAGGAGCGTCAAAGTTCCACACCACGTCCTTCTTTGCGTCAATTTCTGTTACGCCAAACTGGTGAGCAAACAGGATGTGCCCGTTCGGCAGCAGCACGGCGTCGCTGATCTCGCCTTTGCGGTCGCTGGTGTAAGACCAGACGATGCGGCCGCCGCGCACGATAAACATCCGTTCCTGTTTGGCCTCGCCGGCATAGAAAAAGTCGTGCCGGGAGAGTCGTGTGTCCGGGCCTGTCCCCGGGTCATTCGCCTCCTGCGCCATCACCAGCACCGGGCAAACCCCGAACAGCGCGGCCGCGAAGGTGACAAGAGCCCACCGCATGCGCATCGATTGGTTTCCTCCATTCCTTCCCGCCATCCTATTCCTCCTTTGCGTTGAGCGGCCAGGCATACAGGCCTCCTGTGGAATGACCACAGCGTTGCCCGCGAACTTCCTGCTCGTTTATGGCTCTCCCCGCACTATAATCGCGGCATGTCGAGCGGGTACGATTCTCGGCGGCGCACTGTCCTCTGGCTGGGGGCGGGCGTGCTTGTGTTTTCCGCGCTGCTGGGCGCGCTGCAGGCCTTCAATCCGTCCGGCGTGAAGTTTCTGAACCCGGATACGGCCGGCGAGACGCTGGCCTTCACTGCCCTCACCGTCGTCGTCTTTCTGCTGTTGCTGGTGCTTCTGCTCCTGCTCTTGCGCAACGTGCTCAAGGTCTATGCCGACCAGAGCAGCAGCGCCCTGGGAGCCAGGCTGCGTACGCGCATGGTTCTGGGCGCAGTCATCATTGCCCTCACGCCCGCGGTCTTCATGTTCCTGTTCAGTTTCCAGCTCATGAACCGCTCCATCGACCGCTGGTTTTCTCCCAACACGTCAGAACTGCATGAGGACTCCACCCGCGTGGTGCTGGAACTGGCGCAGTACGTCACGGAGAATGCGCGCGTGGAGGCCGAATCCATTGCTTCTTCGGCCGCCATGTCCGCCGATGCCGCCACCATCACCCGTGCACTCAGCACCCATCGCGTCACCCTGGCCGGCGGCTTCGTCCTGGTGTTTGAGCGCAGTCAGGGCGTCATTGCCACGTACCATGCGCCGCCTGAGTCCACCTCCGCCACGCTGCTTTCCTGGTTCAGCGGGGACGGGCAGGGAGCTGCCGTGCCCCTGAGCGGGCCGCTCTCGGCGGTGTTGCTCTCCACCGCGCAGCACACCGGCCAGTCGGTGCTCCGCATCGATGGGCAGGAGTATGCCCTCGGCATGGCCGCGACCGCCGGCGCAAAAACCGTGGTGGTGGCTCTGCCCATGCCCCGGGGCCTCAGCCAGACCACCGCCCGCATCCGCTCCGGCGCCGACGAGTACTGGCACCTGTTCCGTTCGCGCCACCAGGTGCGCACCACCTTCATCCTGATGCTGCTGCTGATTACGGTGGTGGTCTTCTTCTCCAGTGTGTGGATGGCACTGTTTCTCTCCAAGCAGATTACGCGGCCCGTGGAGGCGCTGGCCGATGCCATGGACGAGATTGCTGCGGGAAAGTACGACCATCGCGTGCAACTGATCAGTAGCGGCGAAATGGGCGAGCTGGTGGAATCGTTCAACCACATGGCCGGTGACCTGGAGGCCAGCCGCCACATGGCGGAGAGTTCGTCGGCGCAGCTCAGCGCCGCCAACCAGGCCATTGAGGAGCGCCGCCGCCAACTGGAAACTATCCTGGAAACCATTCCCAGCGGTGTGGTCACGCTGGATGCCTCCGGCACCGTGCTGCAGGCCAATCACGCCTTTGCGCTGTTGATCGGCGCCGAGAAGAACGCCGGCCTGCGCGGCCAAAAGCTGGACGCGTTGCTGCCGCCGGAGAGCGTGGAGGACTTTGCCAGCCTCATTCGCCGCGGACAGCGCATGGGCGCCTCCTCCACGGAACTGGAGTTTCCGGCCCGCGGCCGCGCCATGCACCTGGCCGTAACCAGCGCCCGGCTGGAGCTGGCAGACGGCAAGGCCGGTACCGTGCTGGTGGTGGAAGACACCTCTGAGCTGCTGCGCGCCCAGCGACAGGTGGCATGGAAAGAGGTGGCGCAGCGCGTGGCCCACGAGATCAAGAATCCCCTCACGCCCATCGCGCTCTCCGCCGAGCGCATCGGCCGCCACCTGGACCGCGGCCAGCCCGATTCGCCGGCCATCATCCGCAAATGCAGTGAGGTGATTCTGGGCTGCGTGGCTACCCTCCGCACCCTCGTGGACCAGTTCTCCGCGCTGGCGCAGTTTCCCGCGCCGCAGCCTCGCGCCTGCGACATGAATCAGGTCACCGAGGAGGCAATCGCTCTTTTCTCCGGCCGCCTGGAAGGCATCACCGTGCGCCGCGCGCTGGAGCCCGGCCTGCCCCAGGTGCTGGCTGACCCGGAAGCGATACGCCGCGCGCTCGCCAACCTCGTCGACAACGCAGCCGAGGCCATGCAGGGCAGCCTGCTGCGCGTGCTCACCGTCTCCAGCAGCCTCAGTGAAGATGGTTCCGCCGTCGAGGTCGTGGTGGCAGACACCGGCCACGGACTCACCGACGAAATCCGCGAGCGGCTCTTTCTGCCCTTTTACTCCACCAAGCGCCGCGGCACCGGCCTCGGCCTTTCCATCGCCGCAAAAATCGTGCAGGAGCACGGAGGCTCCATCCGCGCGCAGAGCAATAGCCCCAAGGGTGCGCGCTTTCTGGTACGCCTGCCGCTCATGGATCAAACTGTCCAAACTATCCAACCTGCCCAGCCCGCGACCGAGCAAGGCGCCACACCGCTCACCGGAGCACGCTCATGAATCACATCCTGGTGGTGGACGACGAAGCGGAGATCCGCGCCTCGCTCGAAGAGATCCTGCGGGAAGAGGGCTACGGCGTGGCCACCGCCGCCACCGCCGCCGAAGCCATGGTGCTGGTCGAAGACGCGCCCTACGACGTGGTGCTGCTGGACATCTGGCTGCCGGACCGCGACGGACTGGAGGTACTCCGCGAGATTCACGCGCTTGCCGCTGACTCGCGCCCGGAAGTGGTCATCATCTCCGGCCACGGAAAAATCGAAACCGCCGTCAAGGCCACCAAGCTCGGAGCTTTTGACTTTCTTGAGAAGCCGCTCTCGCTGGACCGCACCCTCATTGTGCTCAAAAACGCCGTCGAGGCGCGACGCATGCGCACGGAGAATCTTGAGTTCAAGCGCCAGTTCAGCGTGGGCTCTGTGCTCACCGGGGAGAGCGTGCCTGTCAAGGCGCTGCGCCAGCAGATTCGCCTCATGGCGCCCACCAACGGTCGCGTGCTCATCTACGGCGAATCCGGCACCGGCAAAGAGCTCATCGCCCGCGCCATCCATGCGGAAAGCCTGCGCCGCGACCGCCTTTTTGTGGAGCTGAACTGCGCCGCCATTCCCGAAGCGCACATTGAGTCAGAGCTTTTCGGCTATCGCCACGGAGCGCGTCCCGGCGGCCCGCCGGAGCAGCGCGGAACCCTCGAGCGCGCTGACGGCGGCTCGCTTTTTCTGGATGAAGTGGGCGACATGAGTCTGAAGACGCAGGCCAAAGTGCTCTCCGCGCTCGACGATCAATTGTTTACTCCCGTCGGCGGAACTCAGCCCCTGCGCGTGGACGTGCGCCTCATCGCCTCCACCAACAAGGACCTGGAAGAGGAAATCGCCAAGGGCAACTTCCGCGAAGATTTGTTCTACCGCCTCAACGTGGTGCCCTTCTTTGTTCCACCGCTGCGGGAGCGCAAGCAGGATATTCCGCTGCTCACGCGCGAGTTTCTCTCTGACTTCGGCCGCCAGTACGGCCGGCCCCGCATGGAGATCAGCGAGGACGCGCTGGAAGCCCTGGCGCAATATCACTGGCCAGGCAACGTGCGCGAGCTGAAAAATGTGATTGAGCGCGTGCTCATCCTCAATCCGCGCGCGCTGCGCATTGAGCGTAAACACCTGCCGCCGCTCACGCACAAGGCCGCCTTGCGCGGCACCGACGATTTCTCAACCCTGCAGCAGGCCCGCGACGCTTACGAGCGCGAGTACATCCTCAAGAAAATTGAGGAGGCGCGCAGCAACATCAGCCGCGCTGCCGAACTGCTGGGCCTGGAGCGCAGCCATCTTTACCGCAAAATGAAGGCCCTCGGCATCACCGTGCGCGAGTAGTTCCACTGCCTACTGGATTGCGCCCAGCGAGCCCGCATTGTCGCCCAGCGTCGGGTCCACGCGGAAGTCCCACACCGTCTGGTTGATCTCCGTCGGCGAAAGGATTTCCACCAGCGCGTATTCGCCAATGAGCAGGTGCTGCTCCGGCGTCACCTTCATCCAATGCCCGCCCGGCATCACTTCCACGCGCGTGGGAATCACGTTTTCGCTCTGCGTCACCTTGCCCAGCGGGTTCACATGGATGGCTCCCACCAGCCGCAACGCGCGCCGCTCATCTACATGCACAATGGCAAAGCCGGATGAAGAGGAGTGCGCTCCGTGCGGCCCGCTGGCCACCTTGTCGCCGTTGGTCTTCACCGTGAATGCATGCGCCGTCAGCTGCGCCTTCGGATCGCCGGTGTCCAGTGAGACATAAAGCACCGGATCATTCACGTGCAGATGCGCCTTGGCGTGCGCGCCGTCCAGTTCCAGCTCCGCGCGAGCGCCGGCCAGCGGATTCAGCATGGTCAGCCCGCGGTGCGACCGTCCATGCATGTTCAGTTCGCTGGAGGCCAACGGAACCAGCTCCGGCGTGCCCTGAAACGTGTCCAGCACAAACACGCCGTCCTCGTCCGGCAGTTCCAGCCCTTTGGCCACCTGCGGCATGCGCGCACTCTGGTCCGCGCGCTGGGCCTGTTCTTCCTTGTCCAACTCCTCGGCCTCTTTCATGGCCGGGGAGTTCTCCTCATACGGCCCGGCGTGGCTCTGCTCCCACTTGCGCGTCGCGTCCCAGTCCACCAGACTGGCGGGCAGCTCTTCCCAGTCGCCGCGCTCCTGGCTCAGATAGCGCACGCGGTCGCCGACAATTTCATAGGTGCGCACCATCTGATAGTTGCCGTCCTTCAGGATCAGGCGATGGTTGGATCCCGTGTTGGGCAGGCCGGGTTTCAATGGCAGAGGCTTGTCGCTCGACTGCTGGGGGGGCGGCGCCGGCTGAAGTTCCACGGTCTTTGGCGCAGAAGTGTCCTGAGCCGTGCTGTCCTGCGCCACCGCACACGGGGCTCCAGTAGCCAGCGCAAGCAGCGCGGCCGGCAGCAGCGTCCAATGTCGCCAATCCTTCATAGGCCCTCAGTTTAGACGCAACGAACCTTTTCTTGTCGCATTCCACATCAGCGCCCGCCTCCGCCGGCGTGACTCCGCTTCCGGTTTCCGCTATCCTGAACACGGAGGGAGCCTCTGCTCTTCGCGGCCCCAACCCGGTCCCGCTACGCTCGCCGACGGTCTCGTGCCGTTGTCGTGGTCGCGCTGGTGTGCCTGGCTCTAGTGGCCATGCTCACCGTGGCGCAGGCTATCCATACCCACCCGGACGCCGCCGCCGCCGATCACTGCCCGCTGTGCATCACGATGCACACCGTGGTGCCTGCCGCGGCTTCCGTTGCCATACTCCTGCTGGTACAGTTCGCCATGGCCCGCACGGTCTTTGCCGTTCGCGCCATCTCCCGCAACTGGGATTCCAAGCTTTTCACCCGCCCCCCGCCCATCGGCTGCTAGTTTTCCTGTCAACTCTGCATACGCCGGACTCGCCGGCGCACCGTTGCCGCATTCCGCGGCACCATTCCGTCGCCTTTTCCGTACGGCATGCGCAGAGCCGCAGGAAACCCTGAATGCATCGTTGTCGCTGCTGCCCCCTCATGGGCCGCCGCCGGTCCTACGCATTTCAGCCATTTTCGGGAGGTCCCTTATGCCGCTCCATCGCCGTCTTTTTCCTGGCATTCTCGCTCTTGCTCTAGTACTACGACCGCATGAATAGGTAATCAATGTGGATACTTGTCGGAGTCCATTGCAGGCTGTATAGCTGAAGTATGAGCAGAGGCAAGCGACTTGAAATTGAGTTGAAGCCGCGAGATCGGCAGCAGGTAGAGAAGTTGTTGGGCGGCGGGTTGCAGGCGGTGCGCACAACTTTGCGCGCCTTGGCCTTGCGTCAGATGGATCAGGGGCAGTCCACACCCGCAGTGGGTGCTAACCTGGGGCTTTCCGCCAAGGCCGTGTGGCAGATCGGCAAGCGGTATATCGATGGCGGTCTGAATCGTGCGTTGTTTGATGCGTCTCGTCCTGGCAAGGCTCCAGGTCTGGATCAGCAGGAGCAGCAGCGCATTATCGCCGTGGTCTGCTCGCCGCCGCCAGAGGGACGGGCACGCTGGACGGTGCGGCTGTTGACCGAAGAAGTTATCAAGCGCAAACTCGTTCCCCGCGTGGGCAGAGAGACCATACGGATTCTGCTGGAAAGCCATGACCTCAAGCCATGGCGGGAAAAAAATGTGGTGCGTGGGAAAGTTGGACGAGGAGTACATCTTCAAGATGGAAGACGTGCTCAAGATATACGAAAAGCCGCTGTCGGAGCGTGAGCCAGTGGTTTGCGTCGACGAAAAGCCGGTGGTGTTGCATGAGGATACACGGCCTTCAATTCCGATGCGGCCCGGTCGGGTAGCGCGACGGGACTATGAGTACAAGCGCTGCGGCACAGCCAACGCCTTTTGCGGCATCGAGCCCAAGGCTGGTGTTCATTTCACCAAAGTGACGCCCACGCGCGCGTCGCCCGAGTTTGCCGATTTTATATTGGAGATCGCCGCGCACTATTCCGCCGCCGACACTATCCATCTGGTCATGGACAACTTGAGCACCCATACCCGCAAGGCGTTGGTGGATCGCTTCGGCGAAGAGGTGGGCGGATGGTTGTGGGATCGCTTTACCGTTCACTACACACCGAAGCATGGAAGTTGGCTCAACCAAGCTGAAATTGAGATAGGCATCTTTAGTCGTCAATGCCTGGGAAGACGAAGGATTGGGGATATCTCCACACTGCGCCGCCAAGCCAAAGCCTGGAATCGCCGCACCAACCGCAACAAACTCACAATCCGGTGGCGGTTCACCAGAAAGCAAGCGCGCCTGAAGCTTAATTACTCAATCACGCGGTCACGGTACTAGTCACGCTCGCGGTCTCGCTCGCGCCATCTGCCGCCCTGGCGCAATCCGGCAGCGCCGGTGCAGTGCATGGCACTGTCACAGACCCCAGCGGCGCGGTAATTCCCGGCGCCAGCGTCCAACTCTCGAACGCCATCAGCGGGCTGAACCGCACCGTTACCACGGACGGCACCGGCAGTTTCGAGTTCGATAACGTGCCCTTCAACAACTACCACCTCACTGTCTCTGCCACCGGCTTTTCGCACACCGGGCAGACCGTCTCCCTCACCTCGGCCGTGGGCGTCAGTCTCAAGGTCATCCTGCCCAT
>DATKTQ010000236.1:0-4145 GCA_035531055.1 Occallatibacter sp.
TGGCACGGTGCAGATTTCCGCGCCGCCGCAGGGGATGGGGTCGACGGAAGTGCGCGGGGCGCTGGCGGCGCAGTTGATTGACGAGCTGCCGGTGCTGGCTGCGATTGCGCCGTTCACGCGCGGCGGCATCCGCATCCGCGACGCCAAGGAACTGCGGGTGAAAGAGTCTGACCGGATTGCGCTGGTGGCGCAGAACCTGCGGGCCATGGGCGCAGAAGTGGAAGAGTTTGAGGATGGGCTGGACGTGCCGGGCGGGCAAACGCTGCACGGAGCGACGATTGACTCCGGAGGAGACCACCGCATCGCCATGGCCTTTAGCGTGGCGGCATTGCGCGCGGAGGGAGAGACGCTGATTCGCGGAGCGGAGTCGGCGGCGATCAGCTTTCCGGAGTTCTTTGACCTGCTGGACACGGTAGCTGAGCGCTGAGGAAGTGCGAAGAGACCAAGAAAAAGGCCCGGCACTTGGCCGGGCCTTTCTGTTTGCGGGTTTCGCGGGCTGAGCTTAGCGGCTGGCCGGCGGCGTGGTGGTGGGCTCATTGCCCTTGGCAGCAGGCATGAGGCCGGGGACCAGCGGCGCCGCGGTGACGGTACCGGTGGCGGCTTCCTGCATGTTGATGCCGTAATGCTGGAGGGTGGTGGCCAGCGTCTGGTAGAGCGAGGCGCGGGCGTTTGCGTAGCCTGCCTTGGCGGCGATCAGATTGTTCTCCGCGATGGCCAGGGCACGCTCCTGCTGGAGGACGTTGGCGGTGGTGGAAGCGCCGAGGTGGAGCTTCTTGACCTCATCGTCATAGCTCTGCCGGGCGTAGTGCTCGGCGGCGATATCGGCATTGACCAACGCACGCTCATTGGTGAGTGCGTACTGCGCGTTGACCACCTGCATGCGGATTTCCGTGTAGAGCTGCTCAAGGTGAAGTTCTGCCTGGCGGAACTCCATGAGGGAGCGCGCCTGCACGGACTGGGCCAGCTTGTTGCCGAGGGGGATGGTGAGGTTGAAGCCAACTCCCTTGTCAGGAGATGAGTTGTTGAAGGCGTTGTTGGCGGCTGTGGACCAGCCGGTGGAGTTGTTGGAGTCGCACAATGTGCCATAGAACTGCGTGCTGCAGTTGGGGTTGATGCCACCGCCAACGCCGGAGCCACCGAGGTAGCCGTAGACATCGAACTTGGGCAGCAGAGCGTTGCGCGCGCCTTTGAGTGTAATTTCGTCGTTCTTGAGGGTGAGCACGGCCTGTTCGAGCTCCGGCCGCTGCTTGAAGGCCTCCAGCACGAGCTGCTCGACGGGCTGCGATTCCTCGGGCAGTTCCTCAATGCTGACGCGATCCGTAGGAATGACCGGGGCCCTTTCGAGTGCCTGGTCATTGAGATTGCGGGCCACGGCCTGCTTGATGACCTGCTGCTGGTAGTTCAGGGTATTCTGCGAGCTGATGAGGGCCTGACGGTCGGTGGCCACCTGCGACTCGGCATTGACGACGTCGAGGGGCGCCATGGTGCCGATCTGCAGCTGCTTCTTGTCGTCGGCCAGCAGCTGGGTACTCTGCTGGAGCGCGCGGTCCTTGGCCTGCACGTCCTCATAGGCGCTGACCAGACCCCAGTAGATGTTCTCCACCTGATTGACGGTGTAGAGAATCTGCTGGCGGAAGGACGAGTTGGTGATACGGCGGTCGTTGATGGCCTGATACATGAAGCGCTTGTTGACCCAGATGCCCGCGCCCTGCAACAGGTGCTGGGTGACGGTGGCCTTGAAGCTGGAGTTCAACTGCGGGCTAAAGAGCGAGATGGCGTTGGAGGTGGTGGCGTAATTGTTGTTGAAGGTGAACTGCAGGGAGGTGCCGGTGACGAAGCCCTGGTTATACGTGAAGTCGTAATTATTGGTGGAGCTGGTGCCGCCGTTGAAGAAGCTGGTGGAAACCTGGCGGGCGCGGTCGAACTGGACGTTTGCTGAGATCGAGGGCTCCAGGCTTTCGGGCATAGGTCCAGCGCCCTGGGTGGTGAGCGAGAGGCCGCCGGCGCCCGAGCCTGCGCCGCCGGAGCCGACGCTGGTGCCGCCGGGACCGCCGCCCGCAGTCAACGTGGCGGAGGCGCCGCCGAGGGTGTTGGTGACCAAGCCGGCGGGTGCGCCGAGGGCTGTGGCGCCGGTTTTGGTGCGAAGAATGTCAGTGTCGGCGATGTCGAGGTTGTAACGCGCGATGGCGATGTCGTAGTTGTTTTCAAGGGTTAGGGCCAGCGCGTCTGACAAGCTGAGGTAGATTTTTCCATCCTTCACCAGGTCCGCCAGGCGCACAGAGTTCTGAAAGCTGGCTTTGGGGATGGACGTGGGCATATACCAGCCGATGGGATTGCCCCAGGTGCGTCCCGCCGGCCTGGTGTAGTTGCGCATGGACTGGCGCAGGTTGGGCGGTTGGGTTAGCACGGGGGCCGGCGCCGCAGGCAGCGCGGAGGCCGCCTTGTCCGTGACGGTGGGCGCCGTTTGCTGGGCGAAACCTGAAGGCACTCCCGCCGCCATGGTGAGCACGGCCGCCGTAAGGGCGCGAAGCCGCTGGCCGGCACGCCGGTTGCGCTGGCGTGTGGTATGCTCCTGCTGCTCAAACACACGTATACCGAACAATTGCATGTTTCCTCTCCACGAGTTGCTGAGGCATGTGGGGTGCCATTACTCAAGACGTCTGGAGGACCCCTCCGGACGCAGTTTTTGACGCTTCCGGGCGTTTTTCGCGTCCGCCTGGGCCGTACCGCGCTTCCTTTCACTGATACGCGCCCGGTTTCGGGTTCGTTCCCTTGGCCTGCAATTTCTCCCGCGCCAGCATGGCCGCGGGCGATGCGACGAAAAGCTGAGTATATCCCACTGCTTGACCAGGCTTGCGGACCGGGCGGGCTCAATTACCCTGTTATCAAGAAAGATACCCATGGAAGATTCGACTCAAACCGCCCCGGATTCCCCGCAGGGCTTGCAGACCTGGAAGCTGACACTGGCCTACGACGGGACCGACTTCCACGGCTGGCAGGTGCAGCCGGGCGAGGTGACGGTGCAGGGCGAGCTGCAGGCGGCGCTGGGACGCGTGACGGGAGATAGTCCCCTGCCCCAGGGCTCCGGCCGCACGGATGCGGGCGTGCACGCACTGGCGCAGGTGACCAGCTTTGCCCTGAGGGCGCGGATTCCGGCAGAAAATCTTCGGCGTGCGCTGAATCGGACGCTGCCGGCGGCGATCCGCGTGCTGGAGGCGCGGGTTGCGGCAGAGGACTTTCACGCGCGGCACTCCGCGGTGGCCAAGACGTATGAGTATCGTGTGTTTTGCGGGGCCCTGTGTCCGCCGTTCCTGACGCGTTACGTGTACGCCTCTAACTGGCCCTACGACCGGGAGGCTCTGGAGGCTGCGGCGAGGCAATTTCTGGGTGAGCATGACTTTTTGAGCTTTGCGGCGACGGACCCAGACCTGGCCTCCCGGACTGCGGCCAACCCGGAGCTGCCGCAGCGGGCCAATCCGCCTGCTGCGCCGGCGGTGCGCGCGCTGAGCCTCTCTGAGTGGCATGGGCAGAGCACGGCGGAGGGGGAGATGCTGGTGTATCGCGTGCGGGGCAACGGGTTCCTGCACCACATGGTGCGGAACCTGGTGGGCACGATGCTGGATGTGGGCCGAGGCTACCGGCGCGTGGAGGAGATTCCAGCGATGCTGGCGGCACGCTCGCGTGCTGCGGCGGGTCCCACGGCTCCGGCTCGGGGACTGTTCCTGCATTCGGTGGAGTACGCGGAGCAGGCCGAAGGAGCTGCAGGGGGCTGAGCCGATGCTTGCGGCCGGATGCGAAGAGCTGGGCGGGGCTTCCCTGCTCCGCCACTGTTGGGACCGGCTCCTGCTACCCTTGAATTATTCTTATGGCTCTTTTTACGCACAGCACGGCTTTTCCGCGGGTGACGGCGATTGCCGCACGGCGCGCCGTGCATGCTGCCTTTGCGTGGATGCACAACAATCCGCGGACAATTATGGACTGGCAGGCGGAACTGGTGGCGATTCCCGCGCCCCCATTCGGCGAGGACGCACGCTCGGCGTGGATGGCTGCGCGGTTTGCGGCGATTGGGCTGGAGGCGATCCAGACAGACGCGGTTGGCAATGTGATGGGCTTTTTGCGCGCGGCGGAGCTGCCGCCGGAGAGCA
>DATKTQ010000237.1:0-5951 GCA_035531055.1 Occallatibacter sp.
TTTACGCCGCCGCCTCGGCCAGCCGCCGCACCGTCAGCACCGTAATGTCGTCCTCCTGCCCAAAGGACTTGGCAGCATCGGCAATGTAAAACGCGCTCTGGTTGCTCAGGTTGTGCACGCGGTCAAAGCCAAACAGCTCGCCCATCGGTTGCTGCGCCTCCACCACGCCGTCTGACAGCAGCAGCAGCCGGTCCCCAGGGTGCAGATAAAGCCGCACCTCGTCGTAGCTCACCTCCGGAATCGCCCCCAGCGGAAGGCTGCCCTGCAGGTGTACCTCCTGGCTATTCAGGTAGGGCGGCAAGTGGCCGGCGCTGGAAATCACCAGCTCGCCTCCGGCTCCGAACCATGCCGCCTGGCAGGTGGTCAGGCCCTCGCCGCCGCTCAGCACCCGGTTCAGCGATTCCAGAATCCTCGCCGGGCTGCGCTCTGTCGTCCGCCGCAGCGCCCCCATCAGCAGGGACACCGTCATCGCCGCCTTCAGCCCCTTGCCCGCCACATCGCCAATCACCACCAGCAGGCCACCGTCCTTTTCCGGTTGCAGATAGAAGAAGTCGCCGCCCACTTCGTGCGCCGGGTTGTACACCGAGTCCACTTCGAAGCCCGGCGTCGCCACCTGTTCCTGCGGAATCATCAGCTCCTGCACGCTGCGCGCCGCCGCCAGTTCGCCGCTGGCACGCTCCTGCTCATGCTGAATGCGCAAAAATCGCACAAAGATGATCAGCACAATCGCCAGCATTCCAATGAAATCCGCCACCGCCGCAAAGTGGATAGGAATCATCCCCGCCTGGATCGTCAGCGGCGAGTGGTACGGACGCCCGCCCCAGTCGCTCATTCCGCCCGTCAAAATCGGCTCCGCCAGCCCCACTATCGTCAGCATCAGCGGAATCAGCAGCAGCCCTGCCTCAAAGTTCCGCCGCACCGTGGCCGCAATCAACGTGGTCAGGATGAAGACCGTCCAGCCAAGCAGCCACAGCGCGCTCCCCAAGTAGATGAGGATCAGCAGCCCCAGCACGCCCCAGCCCCGGTCGCCCACCAGCAGAATCCCCGGCCCCACGCCCGCCAGTACCACTGCCGAGTACCGCAGCAGCTGCGTATACCAGCGCCGCTTCAGTGACAGAAAGGCAATCAGAAATTCAAAGTAGAGATAGGCCGAGATCACCACCAGCTGCAGCAGCATCGCCCCGTACAAAATCTGGTCCAGCCGCGCGAAGCTTCCCGCCAGGTCAATAAACGCGATCGGCGCCTGGATCCCTTCGTGCAGCGCCAGCCACAGGTACTCCGGGTGACCCCGCTGGGAAAAGAACAGAGCCAGCAAAAACAGCGCAAGCACCATCAGCAGAATCGAGATGACCAACTGCGGCAGGTGCTCGAACAGGCTATGCATAGACCAGAGCTCCAGTTCGTTTCGGAGTTCGTTCGAGTAGCCCAGCCGCAGTGTCCGGTTGGAAAAGAAACTTGTGTACGCCGTCAGCCCAAACGGGATATACATCGTCCGCACCACCAGCGTAAGGTCCGTCTGGTCGGTTGGAACATTCAGATCATAAATCCGCGAAATCTCCTGGAACTGCCCCGCCGCTTTGCCGTTCGGCCCCTCCGGGCGGATGAGTTGACCGTTGGCATAGACGTCCACGCCGGGACCGTTCGCTCCAATCGCCATGGTCGTGTTTTGCACCACGGGCAGCGCTATCAACAGAGCCACCGGCCCGTGATGGGCCGCCAGCTTTACGTGCAGCCGGAACCACACAAACGGCCTGCCATGCCGATTTCCGTTTGGCCCCGGCGGCGGCCCCTGGACATCCGGCGGCCGGTCCAGATCCTTCAGGTCGTCCAGCGAGTCGCCCGCGTTCCGCACCGCCCATTTCGTGTCGTCAAAGTCCGGATTGGCCGCGGCCCGATTCGCCGTCACACCCACCCGCCAGTCCTTGTCCAGCGACATCGGGGAGCCGATGTGGGTCGCGTCCACCGCCACATCCGGAAGCGCCTTTAGCTCGGGATTCTGCGGCGGCAGGTGCTTGTGCGGCGCCAGCATCTCCGCCAGCGGCCGCTTCGCGCCCGGTCCCTGCGCCCGCAAGGGAACCAGCGCGCAGAGTGCCACTATCGCCAGGCTTGCGTACCCCAAAACTGTGCGCCGCAAATGGTGCCTCCTGTTGCCGTGTTCACCACTGTAATCCAGAAGCTGCGTTGTTCCAATAGCATCCAACCCCGCAGCCTTCTCCCTTCTTAGACGACCATTCTCTTCTCACCGCCCACGTGCGGGCCCCACGCCACCCGCCTCCCGAGGATTTCTCGGTGACCTTGCTGCCCTTCAGGAGCATACTAAGGTCTAACAGATGGAGCGAAGCGGGTTGGGCTGCGTCCAGACGGGAGGTTCGAGGGTCATGAGAGCACATTCTTACGGAGCGAGAGCAGGTATGCTGGCGGCAATTGCACTGGCCTGCACGGCCGTGCTCTGGGGGCAGAGCACCACCCCCACCCCAGCATCGGACGCGTCCCAGCAGAGCGCCCAGTCCGCCAAGCCGGCTCCGGGCACTGCGCCGGTCGCGGGAGACGTCCCCGCTCCGGTCCCGTCCGCCACCGCCGCCACCGCCGACAAGGCCGACAAAAACGACAAAAGCAAATCCAGGTCCAAGGACGACAAAGCCAAACCCGGAACCACCCCCGTCAAGGGCGACTCCAACCTCAATGTCGACCCCGAAAAAGTCGTTGAGCCCGGCAGCGACATGATCAAAATCAAGAAGGGAAGCATTCAGGACGTCAGCGCCGTCGGCAACCGCGACATCGGCGGACGCGGCTTCGGCAACTGGTACTCCACTGAGACCGAAATCAAGATGGGCAAGATGTATGCCGATCAGATCGAAAAAAGCACCCGCTTCATCACCGATCCCGTCGTCACCGAGTACGTCAACCGCATCGGCCAAAACCTCGTCAAGAACTCCGACTGCAAGGTCCCCTTCACCATCAAGGTCATTGACTCCGACGAGATCAACGCCATGGCCCTGCCCGGCGGTTTCTTTTACGTCAACTCCGGCCTCATCCTCGCCGCCGACGAGGAGGCCGAACTCGCCGGCGTCATGGCCCACGAGATCGCCCACGTCTGCGCCCATCACGCCGTCCGTGAGCAGACCCGCATGAACTACGCGCAGCTCGGCACCATCCCGCTCATCTTCATCGGCGGCTGGACCGGCTATGGCATCTACGAGGCCGCCTCACTCGGCGTGCCCATCACCTTCCTCCACTTCTCCCGCGAGTTTGAGGCCCAGGCCGACTACCTCGGCGTGGAGTACATGTACCGCGCCGGTTACGACCCGCAGGCCTTCATCAGCTTCTTTGAGAAGATTCAGGCACTCCAGAAACGCAAGCCCGGCCTCGTCTCCAAAGCGTTCTCTGACCATCCTCAAACCCCCGACCGCATCCTCCACTCCCAGGAGGAGATTGCTGAAATTCTGCCCGCGCGCGACGAGTACCTGGTCACCACCTCAGAGTTCGACAACGTGAAGGCTCGCCTCGCCCGCATTGAGAACAAGCGCCGCCTCAACGACACGCACGACAAAAACAAGCCTTCGCTGCGTCGCGCCAGCACCACCAATCCGAACGGCGGCGACGACCGCCCCACCCTCCACCGCCGCGACGACCAGAATTAGGCTGAGGGGTACAGGCCCAGCGTGAGGGCTACAGGCCTCTGCAGGATGAAGGGTACGGGCTTCAGCGCGTACGTCAATCGCACTCAATCGCAATGGGCCTTTAGGCCCTGGGGGAATTTCGCCAGCTCCGCCCTCTCGCGCACCTTCTGCACCAACCACCCAACTCCTTGTGCACCCTGGCCCCGCCGAACCCAACCTGCGGGGCTTTTTCTCTCCTCAGCCGCAGCCACAGCACGCCGGTAACCCGCCAATACATGCCAAAAGTCCCTGAAATCTCCGGTAACAACCCTGAAAAACCTTGAAGCGACGGTCGAAATAGGGGTATATACAGGAGTACCGGTTGCTCTGCCGGAACTCTGCCCTGGGGCGCACGCCTCTTGAGGGAGGAAACCATGCGACACTCCGCGGCCCGCTCCAACCTGCTCGTCCCTGAGATTCGCGAGGTCATGGACATTCGCCAGGCCTCCGACTACCTCGGCATCTCGCCCGACACCCTCTATAAGTACGCCTCCGAGGGCTTCGTCCCCGCCTTCAAACTGGGCAATCGCTGGCGCTTCAAGCGCTCCCGCCTCGACGAGTGGATGGACCGCCAAAGCGAGCAGCAGGCCGCCGAAGCTGAACTCGACCCCCACCAGAAAAAGCCCGTCCGCCCGGCACTCTAGGGCAGGGAATCAAGCGCTCGCACACATCGCCCGCGCCGCCCTATCCTTGACTTTGTCACTGATATATATCATGCTATATATCAATTGAAAGTGCGCCGATGACCAAGCCTCTCAAAACCCGCGTCTTCATGTCCGGCCGAAGCCAGGCGGTGCGCGTTCCCGCCCCGTTCCGCTTCACGGCCAACGAGGTCTACGTGCACCGCGATCCGCAAACCGGCGATCTCATCCTCTCTCAGTCGCCGCCCGCCACCTGGCCTGAAATCTTCGCCGCGCTCGACGAGGCCGCATTCCCCGCGGAGTTCCTGACGGACCGCCAACAGGGAACCGCCGAAACCCGCGAGCCCCTCTAACCCGCCCGTTGACCCGACTTGATGACTCGCCTCTACATGCTCGACACCAACACCGTCAGTTACATCCTCAAAGGGCTGTCTCCGTCCGCACGCGACCGCCTCGCCCATTTGGATTCGGAGGACGTCGCCTGCATCTCATCAGTCACCGCGGCGGAACTCTGGTATGGGCTCGCTCGCGTTGGCACAAGCGAGCGGCGTCGCAACGCACTCGCCGCATTTCTCTCTCGCCTTCAGGTCCTGTCCTGGGGAAGTGAAGAAGCTGCAGTCTATGGCACATTTCGCGCCCGGCAGGAGTCCGTGGGCAAGCCGCTCGGCCCGCTGGACACTCTGATTGCCGCGCACTCGATTGCCGTCCAGGCCATCCTCGTCAGCAGCGACGCGGCATTCCAGCATGCCGCCGGACTGCACGGCCTCGAATCCTGGGCAACGGACCTGATTCGTTGATCCGGAATCTACTCAACGCTGCACCCCGCCCCCGCCGTGATATACCTGTCCGGGTGGACCACCAACGCCGCATCGGTCAGCTTCGCCGCCGCATGACTCGCGCCGGAATTCCCGGCCTCGTCATCAACCATCTCCCCGACCTCCGTTACCTCTCCGGATTCACCGGCTCCAGTGCCGCGCTTGCCATCACGCGCCGCGCCGCGCGCATCTTCACTGACGGCCGTTACACCACCCAGGCTGCCGAGGAAGTCCGCGCCGCCAAGGTCCAGATTGTCGCCAGCTCGCCCTCCGTGGCCGCCGTGCAGTGGCTGGCCGCGCAGCCCGGCATCGACTTCGCCGCCTTTGACCCCACCCACACCACCGTCGCCGACCTCGCCCGCTGGTGCTCGGAGCTGCCCGCCCGCCTCCGCCGCAGCTTCTTTTCCGAGCTTCCCGCGCCCCTGGTCGAGCCCCTCCGCTGGATCAAGGACGAAGACGAGCTCACCGTCATGACGGAAGCAGCCCTCCTCGGCTGCTCGCTCTTTGAGTACATCCTCACCGTCCTCCGCCCCGGCATGGCCGAGGTCGAAGTCGCGGCCGAGCTGGAGCACCGCGCCCGCATTCTCGGCGCCGAGGGCATGTCGTTTGACACCATCGTCGCCTCCGGCACCCGCTCCGCGCTGCCCCACGGCCACGCCACCACCGCCCGCCTGCCCCGCCGTGGGTTCCTCACTCTCGACTTCGGTGTTATCCTCAAAGGTTACTGCTCGGATATGACCCGCACGGTCCACTTCGGCACGCCAAAGCTAAAAGAACGTGCCGCTTACCAGGCCGTTCTTGAGGCCCAACAGGCCGGCGTGGCTGCCGTCGGACCC
>DATKTQ010000238.1:0-6226 GCA_035531055.1 Occallatibacter sp.
CGTCGAGTTGGCCAAGCAATCCGGCCACCGCTTTGCCTCTAGGATGGTGAACGCAGTCCTCCGCAAACTGGCACAGTCTTCGGGATCGAAAGACAGACCCCTGGCTTTGAAAGAACAGGGCTCCGGCCCTGCCGAAAACGCTGCAAATTCAACTGGGGCGTTATTGCATGCAGAGAAACAGGGCTTTGTATCAGTCGTCCACCGGCATAGCCGACCCACGGGGGATGAAACGGGGGTCGTCTTTCGATTACATTAGGCTTGCGTCGTGGGCACCGAGGTCGGCCGTTCCCTGGTGCGCGCGAGCCCGAGTGTCAGTCGGACCCGGAACCCTTGAGCACCCCGGATTGTCGCCACGGGCGTTTCATCCGCCCCGGAGCACGCTTTTTAGATTCTTTTGGATAGGGGTTCCACGCCTGCGGCGCAGAAGGAGAGGTCATGGAAGTTCTTCATGCTCACTGCGCCGGTCTGGATGTTCACAAGGACTCCGTTGTGGCCTGCGCTCGTCATATGGTGGATGGCAAGGTAACCACTGCCGTCAAGACATTCAAGACCACCACCCAGGAACTGATGGCTCTGTCGGGCTGGCTTTCGACCCAAGGCGCGACGCACATTGCCATGGAAGCGACGGGCGTCTATTGGAAGCCGGTCTGGCACATTTTGTCGGATGGCGAGTTTGCGTTGGTCCTGGCTAACGCCGCTCACGTGAAGAACGTGCCCGGCCGCAAGACCGATGTCAACGATGCCACCTGGCTGGCCGATCTGATGGCGCATGGCATGATCAAGGCTAGTTTCGTGCCCGACGAGCCTACCCAGCAGATGCGCGACCTGCTGCGCACCCGCAAACAGATCGTGCGCGAACGTAGCAGCCACATTCAGCGCATCCAGAAGACGCTGGAGGATGCCAACATCAAGCTGGATTCGGTGGTGACCAACATCCTGGGCCTCAGCGGACGACGCATCATCGAGGCTTTGATCGCCGGCCAGACCGTTCCCCAAGCCCTGGCGACGCTGGCTCATCGCAGCATCAAAGCCACCACCGATGAACTGGAAGCCTCGCTGCGAGGTCGCTTGACCAGGCATCACCGCTTCCTGCTCAAGCTGCATCTGGACCAGATCGACGCCTTCGACGCGACCATCGCCGCAATCGACAAGGAGGTCGACGGCAACGTCGAACCCTTTCGCGTAGCCATCCAAATGCTCAGCGCCATCCCCGGCGTCGGCGACCTTTCAGCAGCGGTCATCGTCTCCGAGATCGGCATCGACATGAGCCGCTTTGAGACGGCCGGCCACCTGATCAGCTGGGCTGGCCTGTGCCCCAGGAACGACCAAAGCGCGGGCAAACGCCGCTCGACGCGCATGAAAAAGGGTGCACCCTGGCTCAAATCGACACTGATTCAATGCGCATGGTGCGCCAGCCGAAGCAAAGACAGTTATCTCCAAGCCCAATACCTGCGCCTGCGCTCGCGCCGCGGAGCCAAGAAAGCCGTCTGCGCGGTTGCCGCCTCCATCCTCACCGCCGCCTACCACATGCTTAAAAACGGAACCGTCTACCAGGATCTCGGCGCAAGTTATTTCGACAACCGCGCCAAAGACAAACAAGCACTACGGCTGATCGGCCGCCTCAAAAACCTCGGATTCGAAGTGCAGATCAAGACATTGGCAGCCTAAGCCCAGAGTAGTTTCTTTTTAGGGCACGACTTTAGTCGTGCCGAAAGTAGCTCCAAAAACATGGGGTTTTAACCCCTGGAGTGGATGAAGTCCAATCGGCGCGGAGCCCCGCCATAATCCGTTGCAACGAGACGTCGACTTACTCACTTAGACATCCCTCCGCTCCCTTTTGTTCCCGTAATCCCGCTCTTTCCTGGGGACTTCCCAATCCGGCTCAAAACATCTGCACCCCTCACAACGCAGTCATCCTGAGCGGAGTCCGCCGCGGCGGATGGAGTCGAGGGACCTGCTTTTGCCTTTGCCTTTCTCCGTTGCAGCCCAATAGGGCCCGATCAATGACATGCCACTCCGTTCCCGCAGCGCTAATTCGGCGAAGGCTTCTCCACGTGGTCGAGCACCATCGTCTCAACCTCCGCCTTGCCCGCGTCCAGTTTCAGCCCGAGCTGTTCCGGCATGGCCGTAAACAGCGGCGGAGGCGCATCGGCGGCATTGCTCGGCGGCGGCACCCTCACGCCCATGCCGCCAAACTGCGACTCATCCGGCGTCCACTTCAGCAGAAAATTCCACTTGCCTGTCAGTCCCGTCTGGTCCACCACCGGCCGGTCCAGTACCGCCGATTGCATCAGTTGCACAAAGTCTCCCATCGTGGCGTTGCGCACCGTCAGCACGCCCAGGCCCCGGAAGAAGAGGCCGGGGAGACTGTTCGGATTGCTCTCGTTCTTGGTCATCTTCGGACCGCCCTTCGCCACCGTCAGAACATAGGCCGAGAGTTCCTTCTTGTCCTTGTGGAACTTGAGCTGGAACCGGTCCGCCAGCAGCTTCTGGAACATGCCTCGCAACTGCGCCCGGTTGGGAACGCCCGGCTGGTCGGGCTCTCCCTCAATGTCGAACTTTTCCGAGTCCGCCCAGGACGGCGCGCCGACCACCTGCTTTTGCTGCACATCGTAGGCGAAGGTGATCAGATCCATCAGCGTGGTGTTGACCGTGCGGATGCGGTGGCCGCTCACGCCGAAAAGTTTGCCCGGTTCATCGGGCTTGCTGGGTTTGACAGTTGCCACCTCAAAGTTGGGATTGGCGTCCGCGACCATCGGCGGCAGCGTTGGCGGCGGCTTGGGAATCGTCCACTCCGTCTCCGGCGTCGCCCGCTCCAGCAGCAGCGGCAGCGAGTGCGAACTCTGCGTCCAGGTTCCGGAAATCGACTTCCCGTCCCCTGCCATCTTGCCCTCGTAGCTGCCGTCAATCATCTCGATGGCGTACTTAAACACTCCATCCTTGAAGCTGGCCGACGTGGCCGTCATGCCCTGCCCGCCCTGGTCGATGCTGTAATCCACCACCTTCAGCGCGCCGGCGTCCGTCCTGGTGATTTTGTTCACGACCCGCAAATCGATCCCGGGATGGCTTTCCGCCGCGGGAACATGCAGCGTGCCCTGCCACGTGCCCACAATGTCGTGGTCCGGCGCTGCCGCCGCGGCTTGAGCGCTTGACGGAAGCGCATTGATGGCCGGAAGCAGCCCGGCGGCCATGCAGGCGAGGCCAAGCAGTGCCTTCCTGCCCAACATGAAGTTGCGCGCAGCAAGTTGGTTTCTCATGCCAACGCTCCTCTTAACCTGGCCGAGTCTGAAGACCCCAAAGACGCGAACCGGATTGGATTTCTGGGATGTGTCGAGAATACACCGGTAAGACGCTTCAGCCGGCTCCTATGTTCGCGGGGGATTCCATTTATTTTTTGCGTCCCCTCCTTGCGCCGTTTCCTTCCGGCGCGCTAAGCATGCCCTGAATCAGTCCGTGCTTTGAAAGTGCACGTCATTACAGGTTGCGAAAAACGCTCGGTTTTCAAAGAGCACGCCTGCCCGCGGTATGCGGGGCTTTACTCGCCGCGCCTGCTCGCCGAGGCGCGGCGAGCGGAAAAACTCATCCGATCAGTCGGCTTGTAACAGGGCACGACTTCAGTCCTGCCGAAAGTGGTCCAAAATCAATCCGGCCTTCAGGCCCTGAGGAGAGTTTTCCTTCAAATTCACCTTCCATTCCGCCTTTTTCCGCAACCTGTTTAGCCGCTGAAGGAACGCGGATGGCTGGTGGACATTGCCCAATTGCTAAAGCTCGGAGGATTCTTGCCTTCCGATCTTGGAATTGCGCCTCAACCTCGTTCCAAAAGCAATGCCGCTTGCAGCATGGCCTTGGCGTAGGCGATGTCGTAGACGTCTCCCGTGTAGCCGCCGCCGCCCGGATAGCCGTGGATAGGCCCGCGGGCGCGATCGTAGTCGAGGGCGCGCGGATGTTCCGGATAGATCTCCCGGGTATATTTCACGCGGACCAGCTCCCGCATCACCGCCAGCATGTTTACATCGCCCTCATCGATGAAGCCTTCAACATATTTCTGATAAGGCGTGAACACGTGCGGGTTGCGGAAGTGCATGTGGTTGATCCGGTCTCTGGTGCCGAAGTAGTGGCAGACCGCGACGGGATCCTCGCCTAACTCCCTGGTAACTCCGCAATCGAAGGTGATGCCGTTGGACGGGCTGTCTACGATCTCGATCAGGTGCTTCCAGCCCGCGAGTGTCGCCATGATCTGCTGCGATCCGCGGCTCAGCGGGAAGGGCGGATCGTTGGGATGAAGCGCCAGGCGCACGTTTGCCTTTTCAGCGACAGGAATGACAGCCTTCAGGAAATAGGTGATGTTGGCCCACATCTCGTCGAGGGTATGCGCGCCCTCATCGGGCAGCGGCGGAAGCCCCTTCATGCGGCCGTAGTCCACGCCCGTCAATCCGGCGCCGCCGCGTCCTGTCTCCTCGTAGTAGCCTTCCATGGCGCGATGCGCGTAGAAGTTGTACTCGATGACGGGGAGGCCCACCTGGCCCGCAGCCTGAATCGATTGCCGGATTTTGTCGATCTCTTCGTCGCGCCCCGGCCGGCCGTAGATGGTGTTGGGAAAGCCGCCGATCATGAGATTGCCCAGCGTGACGCCGCTGGCCTTGAGCTTGTCCACAATGGGCTGAAGCTGCGCCGCCGTCCACGGGATGGGCCCGCCGCCGCTGAGCACGTGGTACACGCCGAGCTGCACCACGCTGCGGATGGCCTCATCGGTCACGCCGCCATGAATGTCGATCGCTGTGGCGATCTTCGGTGTGGCCGCGCTTTCCTGCGGCATTCCGTTGCCCAGCCACCAGGGCTTTTCGCCGGACTGCGCGGCGGCTGCCAACGGGAACAGCGCGGGCGCCAGGGCTGCCGCTCCCATCCCTTTGATCAGATGTCTTCTTGAGATTTCGGTTCGCATCGCCGGACTCCTATCGATGGAAAGTTCTTGCGGCATAGGATTCTTCCACACCGGAGCGATCTCCGTCCACACAAACTCGCCGTTCAACCTTTGATCGGCCTCGATCACGCCCGGTAGAGCCATGCGCCATCGGAAGGGTGCGGCGATGCTGGTGGTGTACGGCACTGTTACGAAAGACATGCAGCCGCAGGGACACCAATCAAATCATCGCGATCGCCCACTTACCGCCATCTACCGGCTCGATGGAGGAAAGCAGAACCCGATAGATTGCCGGTCCCCATGTGTGCTGCAACCCTTCGTCTTTCAGCTCGATCTTCTCAAAGCTCGGCTTAGTGAACGACGCATCGTACTTGAGGGTGACGTTGCGAACGGACTTGTCTGCCGCGCTCAAGATCACACTGCCCTGCGGGCCTTGAGTTGGCACTCGTGGCGTCATGAAAGAAAGTGCGACCGGGACTTTCCGCTGTAACTCGAAATCCTCGCTGAGCAGAATGCGGCCTGCCTTCCTGTCCAACGTGATCTCGCGCATCCAGCGCGTAATTCCCGCCTCCGCGGGATAGGCCGTCGCCAGGTTCATCGCCAGTCCAGCATGGCTATCGTCGCTGGCGTAGCGAATGTCGCCGGCGCGATACCCCGCCGCCTGCGACTGCATCACGCCGCCCACCGTAGGCAGGTTGTGATACGCCGACTGCATCGTCCAAATCGTGTACCGCTCGGCACTGAAAGTCTTCGCCGTGTAGGCCTCCACGCCCACATCGATGAACACCGGCTCGCCGTCATGAAACACAATGAAGCTGCCCGAGTCGTTGTGCCCATGGCTGCGCTGATTGGCCGCCGCCTGCACCGCCAGGTAGAAGCCATCGCTGGAGCCGCCCTTCACCCGCGCCGTCATCAGCGCCAGCGCCGGATACCATGCATCGCGCTCCAGCGCATCGGCCTTGGCGGCGCTTCTCACCTTGGCCGAGCTTAAAATGTCGGGGATCGCGCGTGACAGGCGCCCCAGTCCGCCCGAGCCGACGGTTGCATCGGGAGGCATGAGAAAAGCGCCGAACTCCTCCAGCGACTTGTCTCCGACGCCTGCTCCTATGCGATATGCCAGCTCCGGGGTGGGCGCGGCGTTTGCATGCGCATCGCCGTAATTCACATAGTAGCGATTAGCGATATGCACATCCACAATGTAGTGCTCCATCGCCCTGATGAATGGATGCTCAAGCACGCGTGCAACTCCGCCCGTAGCAGACTCCAGTGTGGTGCAGCAATCAAAGTAAGAAGCGGCCGAGACCT
>DATKTQ010000239.1:0-2229 GCA_035531055.1 Occallatibacter sp.
GTACTCGGCTTTGTAGGCGTCGACGGTTTGCTGGTAACTGAGGTGCGGGGTGTTGGGCTTGACGGTCCAACTGAGGTGGACTTCCCTGGCCGTGGCGGGCAAGGTGAGTGCGCCGTCGTGGGCCTGTGCGGGCTTGCCGTCCACGGTTGCCGACTTCAGCTCCACGAACCAGGGCAGATGGACGACGATGGATTTTGGCGCAGTGGTGAATTCATCGTTGAGGTGGAGGACCGCTTCGCCGTCTTCGGGCTGCGTGAGGGTGAAGGCGACTTCGCCGAAATAAGCAGGCGCCTGGCGGACGGCGATGGTTTTGCCCTTGCCGACCCAGTCCGGCGAGACGACGCTGAGCAGGTGGAGTTGGTCGCCGGCTTCGCGGACGAGCATGGTGCGCAGGAGGGTGCGGTACTCGGCGGCGAACCAGCCGTGGGGGGCCAGGTTGTCCTGGAAGTTGCGGTCGCCCCAGGGAATGATGGCGAACTCAAAGCCGGCGTGGGTGGAGCTGGTGTGCTGCAGGAGCGCGTAGAGCTCTTTGGTGGCCTGTTCCTGGTCGCCGCGAATTGCCTCGGTCATGGTGTTTTTGATGGTGAGGTAGTGGTGGAGGAACTCACCATCGGCGTAGGTCATGATGCCCTCTTTGTACTTGGCCTGGGTGGCCTTGAGGGTGGCGGTGACGCGCGGATCGTGGGGGTCGAGGGTGGGTTCGGGGACGACGGCGAGGAGGTTGCCCCAGTCATAGCCGCCCTTCTGGCCGTCGAGCGCGGGGGGGATGTAGCCATTGTGCGCTGCGGCCTGGACGTCGAGGACTTTCATGAAGGCTTTGTCGTAATCGTCGTACTCGGCCTGCCAGTTCTTGGCGAGATCGGGATGACCGGTTTCGTCGGCCATCTGGATGGCGAGGCGGAGGCCGTCGAGGGCGAGGAAGTTGTAGCCGGTGAGGTGGCCGGGGACGAACTCGTTATCGCGCACATCACTGGCGGGCATGATGTGGAGCGGGTCGGCGGCGCGGGCCTGCTTGAGCCAATCCACGGCGCGGGCGATTTGCGGGAGAGCCCACTCGGCGAAGGCCTTGTCATGGGTGATGCGGTAGTGCTGCGAGTAGCCCCAGACGGCCTCGCCCCAGCCGTCGTATTGCTGCTCCTGGGAGAGGAAGTTTCCGTTGGGCTTTTGTGAGAGGGCGAAAAAGTCGAGGACCTCTTTGGCGATGTGCGGGTATCCGGTGACGTCGTAGCTGTGCACAATGTCGGCGCCGTCGCGAAGGTAAAAGGAGTGGTAGTGGAGCTTGTTGACGGTCTGGATGTAATTGGGGCCGATGTGGTCAATGGCGATGAGGTCGTAGATGAGGTTGGCGTAGAAGGTGTCTGTGGCTTTGCGCTCGGGCAGGGTGACTTGCATGCCGCGGGCGAGGATGGCGTTCCAGAAGGCGACGGTCTGGGCCTTGAAGGGATCAAACTGCGCGGCGTCGATGGCGGAGATTTGTGAGGCGTCGGAGGTGGGCACGACGGGCATCTTGAAGTCTAGGGTGTAATTCTCGCCGGGCTGGAGGAGTTTGGAGTAAGTGACGATGCCGACGGCGACGGTGGGATCGACGGTGAGCTTGCGGGATTCGCTGACGTCCTGCGGATAGTTGTAGCGGCCGTGGAGGGTCCATCCGCGATTCTCGTAGCCAGTGGGGAAGGTATAGAGCAGGCGGCCGTCTCGGAGGAGGCTGCCGCTGGTGAAGGAGTAGACCCAGTCGTGGCTGAAGAGCACGCCGAGCTGGCGATATTCGCCGGGGAACTTGCCCTGAACGGGGCGATCGAAGCGGTTGTCGCCGTGTAGCGCGGCGCCCGTGTTGTTGGGCGCGTCATAGCGCATGCCGGTGGCCAGGATGGCGCGGTTGGGTTCCGAGCCGGGGTTGTGCATGGAGATGCGGAGGAAGTTGACGAGGGGGCCCTGGGGCTTGCCGTCGAGCGTGGCGGCGAACATGGTGAAGCTGTAGACCACGCCGTCGCGCTCAAAGTGGTAGTGGAGGATGGGCAGGTGGCCGTCTTCAAGGGTACGGATGCGGACACTGGTGGGGGTGAACTCTGGGCCGGAGAAGAACATGAGCTCGCCGAAACCGGTGCGGAGATAGCCCTCGGGAGTGATTTCGGTGGCGGCTTCGGCGTCCATCATGCCGATTTCATCGGTGGGCGCGGAGTAATACGAGAAGGGCTCGCCGGGCTTGTCAATGGAGGGCGAGACCATCTG
>DATKTQ010000240.1:0-2429 GCA_035531055.1 Occallatibacter sp.
TTCACCGTCGTCAACCTGGGCCGGCACCTGGGCGTGGATGCCGAGATGGCGCTGCGTGGCTGCAATCTGCGTTTTCGGCAGCGGTTCCAGCAGATGGAGCAGGCCAGCACGCGACCGCTGGAAGAGCTGAAGCCGGAGGAACTGGAAGCGCTGTGGGTTGAGGCAAAGCGCAAGCTGGCCGCCGCGGAAACATTGTCAGAAACGGGGAGCAAAGGATGATTCGGATTCGCACCTGCCGGGGCTTTGACGAGTTTGAAGCCTGTGTCCAGATGCAGATTGAGACCTGGGGCTACGACCAGACGGACGTGATTCCGCGCAAAGCCTTCCAGGTGGCGCAGAAGATCGGCGGGCAGATTCTGGGCGCATTTGATACGGAGTTGCCCGGCGCGGGGCCGGAGGGCGGTCCGTCGTCGATGGTGGCTTTCGCCATGTCTTTCCCCGGCGTAAAGACGGAAGAGGGTGTGGCCCGGCCTTACATGCACTCCCACATGCTTGCAGTGCGCGAGGGCTATCGGAACCGGGGCCTTGGCGCGCAACTCAAGCTGGAGCAACGGCGTGAGGCGCTATCCCGCGGAATCACGCTGATGGAGTGGACCTTTGACCCGCTGGAAATCCGCAATGCACATCTGAATGTTCACAAGCTGGGTGCGTTGGTTCGCTCATATTTCCGGGATTTTTATGGTGTATCCTCAAGTCGGTTGCAAGGTGGGCTGCCCACGGACCGTCTGGTGGCTGAGTGGAGGCTGAACTCGGCGCGGGTGACGGCCACACTTGAGGGCAGGCCCGGAACCGCTTACGAGATTGCGGAACGCATCCTGGTTCCAGCCTCCATCTATGAGTGGAAGGCCTCCGACAAGGATCGGGAGCGTGCCCTGGCCGTGCAAACGGAAAATCGCCGCAAGTTCGAGTCAGCATTTGCGGAGGGGTTGGCCGTCGTCGGGTATGTCCGTGATGCGGAGGGCAATGGCATCTTTGAACTGGGACCACTTACTCAGGCGGAGATTCCGTGAGAAACGTGGAACGCAAGTGCATGGAATTCCAATGTGGATGTGCTGCCAGCAGGCAAGGCTTAACCTCGATTCGACTCGGTGCCAAGGAATGCGCAACTTATGAAAATTGATGGAATTCTGCTCCGTGAACTCCAACTACCTCTTGTCCGTCCATTTGAAACCAGCTTCGGCGTCACCCGCGACCGCAGAATCCTGCTGGCGGAAGTGCGCTCCGAGGGCCTGACCGGCTGGGGCGAATGCACCGCGGGCGAGCGGCCGTATTTCTCCGGCGAATCCACAGACACGGCCTGGCAGGTGATGCTGAACGATCTGGGGCCCATGCTGGCTTCTGAGTCTCCGAACCACGGCGGCGAGTGCCCGCGAATCTTCCACAAGGTGCGCGGCAACCGCATGGCCAAGGCGGCGCTGGAAAATGCCATCTGGGACCTGGAGGCGCAGCGCGAGGGCGTGCCGTTGGCGCAGTTGCTGGGCGGCGTGCGGGAGACGATTTCCTGCGGCGTTTCCATCGGCATCCAGTCCAGCATTCCAGAACTGATGACGGTGATTGAGCGGGAACTGGCCGCGGGCTATCAGCGCATCAAGCTCAAGTGCAAGCCGGGCTGGGATGTGGAAGTGTTTGAGAAAGTGCGCTCGCGCTGGCCGGGAATTCTGCTCAGTTGCGACGCCAACTCCGCCTACCGGCTGCGCGACGCCGACCACCTGGTCACCTTTGACGCCTTCGATCTGCTCATGATTGAGCAGCCCCTGTGGCACGACGATTTCTATTACCACTCGATGCTGCAGAAGCGGCTCAACACGCCCATCTGCCTGGATGAGTCCATCCATAACCGCCGCGACGCACTGGCCGCCATTGAGATGGAGTCCTGCCGCATTATCAACATCAAGCTGGGCCGCGTGGGGGGATTCTCTGAGGCCATTGCCGTGCACAACGCCGCGCAGGAACGGGGCATTCCCGTCTGGTGCGGCGGCATGCTGGAGTCCGGCATCGGCCGCGCACACAACATTGCGCTTTCGTCGCTGGAAAACTTCACCCTGCCGGGCGATGTGTCAGCTTCCGCGCGCTACTGGAAAGAAGACATCGTGGAGCCGGAGATTACCGTGTCACCCGAGGGCGAAATCACCATACCCGACACGCCCGGCCGCGGCTACGAAGTGCGCTACGACCTCATTGAGCAACTCACCGTGCGCAAGGAGACCATCCGCGCAATGGAACTGGTGGGCTGAATCGAGCCTGGTTTCGCGCCGCTCAGGCTGTTGTCGAACGCGCTTCAAACCAGCGCCAGGCGAGGTAGGGAAGCAGCGAGGCAGTGAAGAGGATCGCGGCGTGCATTAGATTCTCCGCGACGGCCTGCGGCGAAGGGCCGAGCATGAATCCGATGTGGATGTGTCCGAAGCCCGAGATGGCCGTGCGGTTGGCGT
>DATKTQ010000241.1:0-4431 GCA_035531055.1 Occallatibacter sp.
GGTGTTCCGGTATTTGGGACCGACGAAGGCCCAGATGCCGGCCAGACCGAGGATAGCGAGGCCAAGGCCGAGAGCGGCGCAGACGTAACCGAACCGCTTGCGGGCCTTTTTGCCGGGGGTGATGCCCCACTTGGCGGCGAAGAGCCAGACGCCGTAAGAGAAGTGCCAGCAAATGGCGATCATGGCAATCACGTAGACGGCCAGCATCCATGGATTGGCCAACTCCATTTGCACTTTGGCAAAGGCGGCTCCGGGATGCTCCGGCAAGCTGACGCCCATGAATCGCTGGCGGATGACGTGCTGCAGGATGTAGGCGAAGGCAATGAGTCCGGTGTAGCGCTGGGAGATGTACATCCAGTTGCCGGCGAAGGGGTAATAGACGACGTTGGACTTACCGCTCAGCCAGATGTAAACGCCGTAGACAGCGTGATAAAGGATGGGCAGGAAGATGAAGACCCACTCCAGCACGCGGACCAGGGGCAGGCTGTTGAGAAAGCGGACCTGCAGTCCATAGGCGACGGGTCCATTGGTGGCCTCGAAGTTGGAGATGATGTGCTCGATGAGAAAGGCGCCGATGGGGATGATACCCAGCAGCGAATGCAGCTTGCGAAAGAGAAAGCTGTTGCCTTTCCCTGCGCGCAGCGGCGGAACGCCCGGGCTAAGCGTGGGCGTGGAAGGATGTTGGGCGGTTGCCATGCGAGTCGCGGCTCCTGGAGACTTTGGATCGAGGCTAGATCGCGTTGCGCGAAGAAGGGCTCAGTGAAGTACCTATTGCATTATTGGATTCCGCTATTAGGACCGTCAAGGCGAGCGGACCGCGATTTGCGACGGAGTGAGTCACTGAGACCAGTTTCCACCCGAAAAGTGGAGCAAGTTCTAGGCCCGGGCTTCGAGCTGAAGCAAAGGCAGTAACGCATCGAGTGCACGGCCGCGGTGACTGAGCGAAAGCTTGGTTTCCAGGTCAATTTCCGCCATGGTCTGGTTGATCTGGGGCAAATAGAAGAGGGGATCGTAGCCGAAGCCGCCGGTTCCGCGGGGGCCTTCGAGCAGGATGCCCTCCACGGTGCCTTCCGCGGCATGCAGGGGCTCGCCGTCCCGCGCGGCAACCAGGACGCAGCGGTAGCGCGCGGTGCGCTGCTGGGGGGCGATGCCGGCCATGCGCTGCAGGAGGACCATGTTGTTCCATACGTCGGTGTTGTCGTTTGCGTCGGGGGAGTCGTGGAGGCCTGCGTCGGCGGCGAAGCGCGCGGAGCGGACCCCTGGCGCGCCGTTCAGTGCGTCCACCTCAAGGCCGGAGTCGTCGGCGAGGACAATTTCTCCGGGAGCAAAGTGGGAGTAGTAGACGGCCTTGAGGGTAGCGTTGGCAGAGAACGTGTTGCCGTTTTCCTCGGGCGGAGGAATGTGCCCGAGGCCCGGAACCGGCTCAAGGGCGAGCGAGAAGGCGCGGGCGGCGGTGCGGAAGTCGCGAAGTTTGCCTGGGCTGGAGGTGGCAACGAAGAGTCGGGCCGACATTGGAGCCAGTGTAATGGGTTGAATCCAAAGTGGAAAGGGAGAAGTGGAAGGAGGCGGGGGCGAGGAGGCGAAAAGATGCTTTGACACGGGATGCCGGAGCTGCCTAGAGTTCTCTGGTGAAATTATTCCATTCCAGAAAATGCCGCGATGGAGTGGACGTTCGAATGCAGGTGGGCGCGGGCGAGGGTGCTGGCAGGGTTTCCCCTTGCCAGCCCGATGCGGCACAATGGGCTGGTTCCAAACACGAGACGGGGAGCAAACGGATGAGGATTCATGTGCTGGGCATGGTGTGCGTTCTGGGGGCGGCAGCGGCCGCTCAGGGCTGGGCTGCGACGGGGCCGACGCACCTGCAGGTGGACGACCTGCCCACGCCGATGGGACTGGATGCGGCGGCGCCGAGCTTCGGCTGGCAGCTGGAAGACCCGGCGCGAGGGGCTCAGCAGGAGGCGTTTGAAGTGCAGGTGGCCACAAGTGCCGCACGGCTGGAGGAGGAAAAGGCGGACGTGTGGGACAGCGGCCGAGTGAAAGGCGGGCAGTCGCTGAACGTGCGGTACGCCGGACCGGCGCTGCAGGCGAGCACGCGCTACTACTGGCGGGTGAAGGTGTGGGGCAAGGACGGGAAGGCCTATGCGCCAAGCTCCGTGAGCTGGTGGGAGACAGGACTGCGGACGCAGGATGGCTGGCGTGGGGAGTGGATTGGCTACGAGACGCCGGAAGAAACTGAGGTGCGGCACGCGGCCGCGGAGTGGGTGACGAGCGCGGATGCCGGGCAGCCAAAGGCGGTGCAGGGAGGCGTGGAGCGGATTGCCTATCGCACGAAAATGACGCTGAGCAAGCCGGTACGGAGCGCGGTGCTGTATGCGACTGGCGAAGACACGATTTCCGGATGGGTGAATGGCGCTTCCGTGCTGGAGGCGAATCCGCTGACGCCTTATGGACATCTGCCCTGGAAGAAGTTTGTGCGTGTGGACGTGACCGGCCGGCTGCGCAGAGGGGCAAACACAGTTGCGCTGGAGACGGTGCACTACGACGCGCGGAATGACGGCGCGAAAGAGGCTGACAAGCCGCCGATGATGGCCACGCTCTATGTGGAGTACCGCGACGGGACGACGGCAACGTTTGGAAGCGACGGAGCCTGGAAGGCGCAAGCGAGCGCGGGGCAGGGATGGCAGGCGAAGAGCTTTGACGATGCGGGCTGGAAAGCGGCCGTGCCGTTACAGGACGTGACGGGGCATCCATGGATTCCGGATTCAGTGAAGGCGCTGCGGCACGATTTTGACTTGAGCAAGCCGGTGAAGAGTGCACGCCTGTATGCGACGGCGCTGGGCATGTATGAGATGTTTCTGAACGGACATCGCGTGGGCAACCAGGTGCTGGCGCCGGGCTGGACGGACTATCGCGAGCGGGTTCTCTACCAGACGTATGATGTGACGGCGTTGGTGAAGGCAGGAAAGAATGCGATGGGCGCGCTGCTGGCGCCGGGATGGTATGAGACGCCGCTGGAATGGCTGCAGGAGCCGAACAACTACGGTGTGACGCCGCCGGCGTTGCGGGCGCAGTTGCGCATTGAGCACACAGACGGCAGTGTGGAGTGGGTGATGACGACTCCGGAGTGGCAGGCGCGGCGGTCGAGCATTTTGCACTCGGAACTGTATGACGGGGAGAGCCAGGATGCGCGGCGGCGCGAGCCGGGCTGGGATACGGCGGGATTTTCCGCACACAGATGGAAGACGGCGATGGCGATTTCACCCGCGCCGGTGCGGATTGAGGCGCAGGAGCATGAGCCGATCCGCGTGGAGCGGGAGCTGACGGCCGTACACGTCACCGAGCCGAAACCCGGCGTTTTCATTTACGACTTTGGGCAGAACATGGCAGGCGTGGAGAAGGTGCAGGTCTCTGGCCCCGCGGGCACCACGGTGCGGCTGCGTTTTGGCGAAATTCTGAATGCAGACGGGACGCTGTATACGGAGAATCTGCGGACGGCAAAGGTCACGGATACGTTCACGCTGGCGGGCAAGGGTGTGGAGGATTTCACGCCGCAGTTTACGTATCACGGATATCGGTACGCGGAGCTTACGGGACTTCCGACAGAGCCGGGGAAAGACGCGGTGACGGCCCTGGTGCTGCACACGGATGCTCCGTTTACCGCGCAGATGACCACGGGCGATGCGATGATCAACCAACTGCTGAGCAATATCGAGTGGGGACAACGGTCGAACTTTATGAGTGTGCCGACGGATTGCCCGCAGCGCGATGAGCGGCTGGGATGGATGGGCGACGCCGAGGTCTTCTGGCGGGCGGCGAGCTACAACATGAACACGGCGGCTTTCACGCGGAAGTTTGCGGGCGACATGCGCGGAACGCAGGAGGGAACGCCGTTCTACGGAATCTATTCTCCTGGAACGTCGCGCGAGAATATGGGGCTGGCCGCGGGCTGGAGCGACGCGGGAGTGATTTTGCCATGGACGTCGTGGCTGCAGAACGGCGACACGAGCGTAATCGACGAGAACTGGGCGGCGATGACGAAGTATCTGGCGGCGATTGAGCAGGAGAGCCCCGACGGATTGTGGGAGAAGAATCTGGGGAGCGAATTCGGCGACTGGCTTTCGCCGGAGGGGAAGACAAACCAGGTGTTGATTGCGACGGCGTACTGGGCTTATGACCTGACGCTGATGCAGGAGATGGCGCGGGCGACGGGCCGGACCGCGGACGAGGCGAAGTATGCGCAGTTGTTCGAGAAGGTTCGAGCGGCCTTCGAAGCGAAGTTTGTGCACAGCGATGGTTTCATTGCCGGGGCGGATAACAGCGCCTCTGCGTTTGGACGGATTAACAATCCCAATGCGAGAAGCAGAGGCGGCGACACGCAGACGGGATATGTGCTGGCGCTGAACATGAACCTGGTTCCGGAAGACTTGCGCG
>DATKTQ010000242.1:0-9850 GCA_035531055.1 Occallatibacter sp.
GCGCGCAAACAACCCCGCAATGCGGTCGTGGCATCGCAACAACTCACCCTTCCATATCGAAAATCGCTTCTCCATCGCGCACGCCGGTGAACCACTGACCAGTGCAAAATCAGTTTAGCATCTACAACTGTAGTACTAGGACCATGTCTGCATGGCCTGGCCAGATGCTCTGGGGCCAAGCCGCCTCATGCAATCGTGCAAGACCGTATCAGCGAGCAAAACTCAATACGATTCAGGGACGATCAATGCCAATTGTCAGCCGCTTCGTGTTTGCATACTGCATAATTCTCATATGCATAGAATCCTTCCTCCGGCAGCTCTCGCTGCGACACTCGCGATCTTAAGCTTGTCATGCAACGCGAGCGACGCCTCCGGGTGGCAGCGGGCGGTGCAGGCGGCGGGGCGAGTTGCTCCGGAGGCAAGGATCGTTGTCCTCGATGTAAGCACCGGCAGGCTGCTGGCAGCGAACGGGCTAGGTGAGGCTGCGCATACGCTGGCTGCACCGGGATCGACGCTCAAGCCGTTGGTTCTTTACGGCCTCATCGCCGCCGGCCGCTGGGATCCGGGCCAGCGCATTGCCTGCAACCGGCGCCTGGTGGTGGCCGGCCACAGCCTCGCCTGTCCGCATCCCCCAGCGCCGCCATTCGATGCGCGGGAAGCGTTGACCTGGTCCTGCAACAGCTACTTTGCCGCGGTGGCGCGCACCCTTGCGCCCGGCGAGTGGGCCGGCATTCTCCGGCCCACGGGTTTGCTGGATGTGACGGGGCTTGCCGCGAGCGAAGCCGCTGCCGAGTTCCGCGAGCCACGCAAGGCTGATGAGGAGCAGCTCGCACTGCTTGGCGTCGAGGGCATCCGCATCTCGCCGCTGGAATTGGCCGAAGCCTACCGTTGGCTGGCGCTGCGGATGGCCGCCCATCCCGACTCGCCGGCGACGCAGGCAGTGCGCGCCGGGCTCATGGACTCTGCCAGCTTTGGAATGGCCGCAGAAGCCAGTCTCGGCGGTGTATCTGTGGCGGGAAAAACGGGAACTGCGGAAGGCGCGATGTCCGCACGCACCCATGGCTGGTTTGCGGGACTGGCTCCAGCCGGACATCCGCAGGTGGTGGTTGTTGTGTTTGAGCCGGCGGGCCGCGGCGCAGACGCTGCCCACCTGGCTGGAGAAATTCTGGCCCACGCGCCCAGCAAGGAGCGGAGATGAGCCTTCGACTCTCGCGGACGAAGGTCGCTCTTCTTTGCCTGCTTGCTATTGGGCTGCCTTCCGCAAGGGCTAACGCGGCGCAGCCAGACTTGCGGACCACGCTACGGATTGGAGTGTGGTCGCTGTGGCACGAACGCGAAGTGAAGCTGATCCCCGCAGGGCCGGGTCACTCGATCAATTTGCGAACGTGCGCCGGATGCGCTGCCACTGCAATTACGCTGCCAGCATCGATTCGTGCGGCGGACGATGTACTGTTTTTGACGGAGCCCCGCAAATCAATTCGCGCGGACCGCGTCTCAATTACAGCGCCTGTAACCCTCGCCGCACATGGTGAGATTTTGACGCTGCCCTGGCCGCTCGTCGTGACGGCGCGCTCGGGCGCGCTTGTGCTGGCCGTAACAATGCCGGTCGAAAGCTACGTGGAGCGCGTGGTTGCCAGCGAGAGCGACGATGCAGACAGCGCCGCATCCCTCGAGGCGCTGGCCATTGTGGTGCGCACATTTGCGCTGCACCAGGCGCACGGCCATACCGACTATAATCTTTGCGACTCCACGCACTGCCAGCTTGTGCGCTGGAACGCCAACACCGCGCGGCTCAGGATGGCGCGCGCTGCCGCGCTTGCCACTGCCGGCGAAACGCTATGGTTTCACGGCCGGCGGGCGCTAGCATACTTTGGCAAAGATTGCGGCGGCTATACTGCGTCGCCGGCGGAGATATGGTCGGGGGCGCGCCCACTTGCTTACCTGCCCGCGCGCCCGGATCCGTATTGCACTCGCGACGGGGGCCATGAGTGGGCGTCCGAGATCGTATTCTCCGAACTGACCGCGGCTCTGGCCACTCACGGTCTCGCGCGTTCCGGATGGCGCAGCCTTGCCATCACCCAGCGTGGCCCCTCGGGGCGCGTCGTCATGCTGCGCGCGGATTCAACCGCGATTCCGGCAGAGCAGTTTCGTCTCGCGGTGGGCGAATCGCTTGGCTGGGAGCGCATCCCCAGCACATGGTTTGAAGTACGCCACGTGGGCGACCGATTCCTCTTTCACGGCCGGGGTTGGGGCAATGGAGTTGGTCTTTGCCAGCGGGGTGCGGCGGAGATGGCCGCGCAAGACCACTCGGTTACGCAGATTCTGGCGCAGTATTTTCCGGGTGCGCAGGCCGCAGATGAAGCCACGGGGCGGGCATGGCAGAGCATTGGTGGGCAAGGCTTTCAACTGGAGTCGCTCGAACCGGCCGACGCCGCTTATCTGCCCGAGCTGGCCCACGCGCGCGCCGAGGCATCGGAGCGCTCCGGCCTCAATGCGTCCGCACCCTTCACTGTGCGCGCCTTCGCGTCGACGCTGATGTTTCGCAGCGCCACGCTAGCACCCGGCTGGGTTGCTGCCTTCACTCAGGGCAACTGGATTGCCACGCAGCCCCTGCGCACCCTTGCCGCGCGCCATCTGCTTGAAGCGACCTTGCGCCACGAATTTCTCCATGCACTGGTTGAAAGCCGGGCCGGCGCGAGCGCGCCGCTGTGGCTGCGAGAAGGCCTTGTCGAAGTCTGGGCGGATGACGCCGGTGGAGAGAATCGGCCACCCGCGCTCAGCCGCAATGCTGTCGATGCCGCCCTGGCCCACGCCGGCAGCGAAGAAGAATCCGCACGCGCGCACAGCGCATCTGCGTGGTATGCCGAGCAGTTGCTCCAGCGCTATGGCCGACAACAAACGCTGGATTGGCTGCACTCAGGCGTGCCCGCCAGCATCTCCGGCAGCCTCGGGCAGCGGTAATGCGGAGATAGCCGGCGCAGGACGTTCAGTGCGATCCAACAGCACCGCCGCCCACGCCAGCAGCAACACCCAGCAGCCCATGCCGAGCACATACGCTCCGGCCAGCTTGAGCATCACCGCCCACACCTGGTGCGATACTGTTCCATTTGGCAGTCCGGCAAAGAAGTGGCTGGGCAACATGACGCCGGCTGAGGCGGCCATCACCACGGCCAGCCACCAGCGCCAGTTCAACAACAGGCGAATCAGCCTTCTCCACGGCAGCCGCCAGCCCCATTGCGCGGAGGCCACGGCGCACACAATCAGCTTGCCGGGCACCACGACCCAGCGCAGAAACCACTCGGCGTATGTCATCCACTGAACCAGATGCACATACGTGAAAACCCGCGATCGTGCGTGAGATGAGAAGCGCGAGTTAAGGTAGCCGGCCCACTGCGGAATCTGCGCGTCGCACCAGTCCAGCACGGCCCACGCGACCCAGAAGACCGCTGCCCACACCAGGAGCGTAAGGGCGCCCCACAGCATCTTTACGCGGCGGCCGTCGTCGACTGCCAGCGCCCGCATGGTTGCGGCCTGCAGCTCAAGCATGGATAAAACCAGGAGCAGCGGCACAACGAGCGTGAGCGCCGCCTGCCAGCCGTGCTTGTCCGGCAGCCGCGTCCATGCCAGCCCCGCCATCACGAGCAGCATTGCGCCGCCGAATTGACCAACAGCCCATCCCCAGGCGCGCGCCAGGCGCTTTAGCATTTCTCTTACTTCGCTCACGGCTGCACCTCCAGGGTTGCGGGTTCGGTGGTGGTCTCCACGTTTGATTGATACATGAGTCCCGCCTGCGCCGGGCTGATCTGAAATTTGCCCGGGTTCACCACTTTCAGCAGGTACACATACTCGCTCCGCCCGCTAAAGTCCGAATTGAAAAATGCTGCCCGGTCGTCGTGGAACTCCTTGCGGGTGAACCAGTCAGCCCACCAGTCGGGCTTGTTGTTAAGGGTATAGAGGCCGGTGTTCTCAAGGAACTCCGTGCCCGCGGGAATGGGGTCCTGGGCCATCAGGTAGCTCCACTGCGTTCCGCTCAGCGCCAGCCTCACAGCCACGATATCGCCCACGTGCACTGGGCCGTTCAGTGGCGACAAGTCATAAGTGATGGGGTCGGTTGGCTTGTCCTGCCGCTTCTTCAGCAGAAAATAATCGCGTGTGATGTTCAGCACCCGCTTTCCCTGCTGGAAGAGACGGTGATCCGCCGAGTACCAGTCGCTCTCCGCACTCCAATACGTAATGCCGTTGCCGGTCTTGCGCACCGTAACCTGCCCGCCCGCGCCAAGCTGTGCCGCTGTCACCTGGATCTTCCACGGCGTCGCGAAGCCGTCACCCGGGCCAAAATGCCGCCTGCCCACGCTGGTTCCGTTTATCAGCACCTCAACGTCGGAGCTGTTGGCAAGCTCTCCGCTCAGCGCCAGATAGTCGGTAAGCCCGCCAACCACCATCGCGGTCTGTTCGGTCGAGAACCAGTAATCGCCGTCGCGATTGGCCGCCAGCCACTCGGCTGCCTTGGGCATCAGACCGCTGCCGCGGTCCTGCCGCACCAGTAGCTTGAGCGCAAATGCCGTCGTCTCCGGCGAAGTGTCATCCCAGTAGTCCATCAGGCCGTCGTAGTTGTTCTCCCAGTGCGCGTCTGTGTCGCTCACCTTGGCTTTCTTTTCGAGCAGCAGCGCCGCTTGGTGGGCGCGGCTGTCGCTCGCCGCATCGAGGGCGAGGCCGGCCAGCGCCAGCCCTTCATCGCTCAGCTTGTCGCGGCCCGACCACGCCTTATCGAGCGCTTCCGCAGGCGCGCCACCCGTTGTCGCCAGTGCGTAGACTACATACGCGCGCAGGTCGGGAATCATGTCCGGATGCGCGGCCAGGGCCGACAAAAGCCAGGTGCGCCCCTTGTTGCCCTCGGCGGCATCCACCACATAACCCGCGGTCTTCGCCTGCCCCAGCCCGCTCACCACGTAGGCTGTCATGAAGACGCGGCTCTGATCGTCGGGCCACCATCCCCAACCGCCATCGTCGTGCTGATAGCTCTTCAGCCGCTCCAGTCCAGCCTTCACCATGTCGTCCAGCGTCTTGCGGTCGATGGGCGAACTCACATGCAGCTTGTCGATCGCCTGCGCCGCCATCAGGTCCGGCAAAAAGCTCGACATGGTTTGCTCCATGCAGCCCCACGGGTAGCTGGTGAGGTAGTCGAGCGCATCGAAGACCGTGCCCGCCACGCTTGGCGCCACGGTTATCGTGATCCCGCGCGTGCCCGCATTCGAATTGGCCGGGAAGCGGTACGCCCACTGGTTCTGCCCTGCGCCGGAGAACACAACGCCCCCGCCTACCGCACGCCGCTTGACGCCATAGGGCAGCACTGACAGCGTCATCTGTAGCGCGTCGGATTCTACGTTCGTTAGCGCTTTTGCAGTCAGCACCGCATTGCCGGTGGAGCGCGCCTTCACACGCCAGTCCACATAGCTCTCGCCTCTGGCCGGCACGTTCACCGTTTGCGTCTGGCCGCCGATCACGTCCACACCGCTCACATCCAGGGCAAAGGTCACGTTCTTCGCCGTCGCTAGGTAGTTGTGGGCAATCACGCGCAGCACGGTTTCATCTCCCTGCCGAAAGAAGCGCGGCGCGGCCAGCCGCACAATCAGGTTTTTGCGCACCAGCACGCGCGTCACCGCACCGCCGGCCTTGCCGTCATCGGTCATGGCGCGGACGGTGGTTCGCCACGTGGTCAGCGCGTCAGGAAAATCGAACTCCACTTTCGCGTGGCCGTCGGGTCCGGTGTGCACATCTGGATTCCAATACGCCGTATCCGGAAACGCCTTCCGCACCTTCGGCACCACCAGGTCGGAACCCGGCTTTACCTTCGCCATGCGCGGGCGATACAAGCCCTGCAGCCCCGCCAGCAGCGGGCTCTTCTTGCCCGCCTGCCCGGAGAAGAAAAAGTCGAACGAGGTCTGCGTCTGGAGATAGACGTACCGCTGCGGATAGAAGAATCCCACCATGCTCTGCGTTGTATCCGGCCGCACGGAGTAAAGCGCCTCATCTACCTCGCCAAAGCTCAGGTCCGCTGCAACCGGCTTGCCCTGCGAGTCCGCCGCATACACATCGAAGCTAGCCTTGTCGCCCGGCTCGTACTGACTCTTGCTCGGAGTCACCGTAATGGTCAGCGTGCGCTGTACCGGTGGAACCTTGATGCTCTTCTGCGCCGTGATCAGCTGGTCGTCATGCACAAGCATTGCGCTCACCACGAGATTGGGCTGCGCCCGTTGCGTGATAGGAACGTCGAACGCAAAGCTCTCGCCGGTCGCGTGCAGCAGTTGCCGGCTCTGCACGCTGTTGCCCTCCACCGTCACCACGGCCCACGATTCCTTGAGCCCCGTCACGAGTAGCAGGTGCGCCGTGTCGCCCACTTTGTAGCTCTTCTTGTCCGCCACAATCTGCGCCTGCGCGTTGGGCTGGTACCAGGAGCCCGCGCCGCTCCAGATCCACACCCAGGTGGTTCCGTGGACGGTGCGATTCTCCGGCGTCTGCGCGCTGGCCGTCACCTCAAAGTTTCCGCTGCTCGCCCCGCTCATTGGCAGGTCCACCAGCGCCGTCCCGTCCAGGCCAGTGGTGGCATCTGCAGTGGCCACCTGCTTCTCGTTCCGCACATGCGTCACGGAGTCCCAGTTCACCTGCGCCGCAACCAAGTGTACCGGCGTTTGCACCGGCTTGCCGTCATAGTCCTGCGCCTTGACTTTGATCTTCACCGGCTGCCCGGCCTGGTACTCGTAGCTCGCCGGCTCCGCGCTCACGCGAAACGAGCCATACGTGGCCAGCACGATGGTATGCCCGCTCACCTCGCGATTGGCTGCATCCGTCACCCGTGCCTCAATACGATAGTCCTGGTCGTTGTGCTTGTCATCGAAGCGGGTGGGCAGCGTAACCGTCAGGCGACCGTTTGCGTCGAGAACGCCGGTCTGCTCCTCCTGCTCGGTCGGGCCCCATGTGTCGTCGGAATCGTCCGAGTTATCTTCGGCATTGCCACTGGAGTTGTCCTCGTTGACCGAGTCCGACCAGTAGTGCGTGGAAGTGTGCACCACATACGTGACCTTCGCTCCCGCCACCGGCTCGCCAAAGAAATAGCGCGCTTCAATATTGGCCTGAATCGAGTTGCCCTGCAGCAGATGCTGCACTGGCGATTTCACCGCGACCTGGTACTCCGGCTTCTTGTAGTCCTCCACATAAAAGCTGCCGCCGCCCCCGGCCCCACGCAGGGTGACGTTGTAATAGCCCAGCGCCGCATCCGCATCGAGCACCAGGTCCGCGGCCAGCGTTCCGTGCGCGCTCAGCGGCATCGCCTTTGAGAACACAACCTTGTTGGCGCTGTCCGTCACTTCGAGCGTCGGCGTTCCACCCAGCGGCAACTGGAGGGTATCGCCTTTTTCTACGCGCACCACGGCCTTGATATGAACGGTATGCCCGGGGCGGTACACGGGCCGGTCAGTATAGATGTAGGCCCGCTCCTGCTGCTGGTCCGATGGGCCAAACCCGTAACTCCACGGCGTGACCAACGCCGCATCTGCCCCGTGGCGCGCCAGCGCCCACACGTTGTCCGGCGTGCCGCCAAGCCGGGCGAAGCTCTCGCTCATGCCTAGCGTGGCCATGCCAGTCGCATCCGTCTGGCCGGCCGACTGCTGTTTGCCGCTGGCCCATAGCGCGACATCCGCCTTTGCCACCGGCGCGCCAGTCTTGCGATCGGCTACGTAGAGAAACGCCTGCCCATTCTGCGTCCGCTCCGCCACGGCCATGCTGGTCACAATGGCCACGGTGTACGCCTTGTACGTCCCGTCCGTGGCTTCAATCAGATACACGCCGGCAGCCAGCCCGTCGATGGGTAACTGCTGCGTCTCGCTCACAATCACCGGCGGGGTTATTAGCCGCCAGCGCGCTACAAGCTGGCTTGGATTAAGGATAGGAATCTGCGCGAACTGTGCGGCGCCCACCACCCGGCTGCGCCGCCCCAGCTTGCCCTGCTCTTCGCGGAAGGTATCGCGCGCATCATCGGTAAACTGGCCGCGGAAGAAGTGCCGCACCAGCCACCACAGATGCGCTTTGAAGTCATGAATCCGCTCGATCCATGTCTCCTTGTCTACCTGCTCTGTTGGCGCGTAGCTCTGCTCGCCAAAGCTGTGCAGGTCCTTAAGTCCGGCAAAGAACTTCTGCGCATCGCGCACCTTATAGACGCGAAACTCCAGCTCTGGTACGTTGCGCGCCATGAGCTGAATCTTCACACTCTCGCCCGGCGCAAAGGTGCGCGAGGTGGAAAGCGAAAACGACCGCGGCGGATCCTTGGCCACAGCGGGCAGCGCGGACATAAGCAAAAGCGACGCGGCAAATAGCAGCTTATGCAGCCTCATTCGGACCCCCGCAGAATATTCCACCTGTAAACGCCCAGGAAGTTGGGATTGCTGGGCAGCGGCCGCCACTGCGGCTCCGGGTGATCGAGCAGGTCGGCCAGCGACACGCGGCGGAACTCGCCGGGGTGGCCCTGGTCCGGTCCCGTGTCGTAGACCACTCGCGCCTGCGGCCCGGCTTCGACCACGATCATCGAGTGCCACGGCGACGATTGCCCGAATTGCCGGTAAAACAGCAGATCCCCGGGCTCCGCGGCACGCACATCGCGGCTCAGGAAGTAAGCATTGCGCTCCACCAGCGTCTTGCATCCGCAAACTGCGCAAAGGCTCCATGCGAAATGTCCGCTGGCACGAACGGTCCCGGCCGCACGCGGAAGAGGTTTGCCCCAAGCGGCGTGCGTGGATAATGCCAGGCGCGAATCTCACCCGGCAGCGCTGCCACCTGAATACTCGTGTCTTCAAACCACCCCGCGTTGTGGCTCTTCAGCGCCTCACGGTAGGCGTAGCGCAGCAGGCTGGCGCAGTCGGTAATTTCGGCGGGAACCTCCGCCCGTGGCCGGATCGCCTGGTATTCGGCAATCAGCGTGAACCAGCGGCGAAAGGCGGCGCGGTCGGCCGGGTCTGCGAGCCGCAGAAAGTCGGGCGTGCCATCACCAAAGCTGTCAGTCCAGGACAATGCCGGCACGCCAAACCGGTGCGCCACCACCGGGGCTGCCGCGTGGACGCGATGACGCCAATGCCGGACCGAGCCCGCCCCCAAGACCAGCAGCGCGGTAGCTGCGAGCACACCTGACGCCCACCATCGGCGAACGGACGGCCGTGGAGCGCGAAGATACGGTGTGAAAGTCGCATTCAATGAAATGTCAGAATCTGGATCGGACCTATCTTAAGACATTCCCGTGGAATTCGTGCGCATTTCTCACGTCTGTCCGCCCGGTGCCGATCGCGCTCTCAGTCACTTGGTTGCATTTTCGGCATAGAGGTGGCGACGGCACCTGTCCTCGCCGCGACACCCTGAGGGATCAAGCCAAGAATTGTTCGCTTGCGCCCTCTGCGGACCGTGCTGACCACCCGCCAGGGGCCAAAGGTAGGCCACCTGACCGCTCGCCAACTTCGCACACCGTTTCAATAGTGCCCACATCTTCGCAGCGTCCATTACTGCCACTCGCGATTTGCGCGGAATCCTGATTGGCCAAATGCTGGCCTATTTACCGAGAGTAATCCCGTATCTGCCTATTGCTCTTTAGATCGTGATCCGCACCTTCGCCGTCCATGGTGATCGCTCACTCTCCGCGAAGAATGTGCCAAAGCGGTTACGTCCTCGCAAGTCTTAGTGCTGTATCTGGAGCGCCCCACGACGCACCTTGCGCAGCCGCATACTTCCCAACGGGGCGCTTCTGATACAGCGACTTGAAGGAAGCCGCCCTCACGGAAGCCTATGTACTTTGCATCGGTCTGGACGGGTG
>DATKTQ010000243.1:0-3117 GCA_035531055.1 Occallatibacter sp.
CAGAATCCGCTGGCCAGCGTGAAAGACCGCATCGGCATGGCGATGATTGACGATGCGGAGCGGAGAGGCAAGATCAAGCCGGGCGAGACGGTGCTGATTGAGCCGACCAGCGGCAACACGGGCATTGCGCTGGCGTTTGTGTCCGCGGTCAAGGGCTACCGGATTATTTTGACGATGCCGGAGACGATGAGCCTGGAGCGGCGCGTGCTGCTGAAGGCGCTGGGCGCCGAGATTGTGCTGACGCCGGGGCCGGGCGGCATGAAGGGCGCCATCGCCAAGGCCGACGAGATCAAGGCGAAGACGCCGAACGGGTACATTCTGGGCCAGTTTGACAACCCGGCAAACCCGGCGATCCACTACCACACCACGGGCCCGGAGATCTGGGAAGACACGGACGGCAAGGCGGACATTCTGATTTCCGGCGTGGGCACCGGCGGCACGCTGACGGGCACGGCGAAGTACATCAAGGAGAAAAAGCCGGAGTTCAAGGCAGTGGCCGTGGAGCCGACCGACAGCCCGGTGCTGAGCGGCGGCAAGCCAGGCCCGCACAAGATTCAGGGGATTGGCGCGGGGTTTGTGCCGGCGATTCTGGATACGCACCTGATTGACGAAGTGGTGCAGGTGACCAACGAGGAGTCGATTGCGATGGCGCGGCGGCTGCCGCTGGAGGAGGGCCTGTTTGTGGGCATCAGCTCCGGCGCGGCGGTGGCGGCGGCGCTGAAGGTGGCGGCCAGGCCGGAGAACGCGGGCAAGCTGATTGTGGTGGTGTTGCCGAGCTTTGGCGAGCGCTACCTTTCGAGCGCGCTCTTTGACGGACTGCGACAGGAAGCACTGGCGATGCAGCCCGAAGCATTGGCCGTGTAAGCAGAACGGCGAAGGGCAGCGGCAAAGCGAACTGGCTTTGCCGCCTGGGCTCAGCGCCACGAAAGACGAGATGGACCTGTTCGAACGCATTCGCGAAGACGTGGCTTCAGTGCTGGAGCGCGACCCGGCTGCGCGCTCGCGGCTGGAAGTGCTGCTGTGCTATCCGGGGCTGTGGGCGGTGTGGACGCATCGGGTGAGCCACGGGCTGTGGCGCATGCGGCTGCGGCTGCCAGCGCGGCTGCTTTCGCAGCTGGGGCGCTTTCTTACGGGCGTGGAAATCCATCCGGGCGCGCTGCTGGGGCGGCGGCTTTTTATTGACCACGCAACCGGCGTGGTGATTGGCGAAACGGCGATTGTGGGCAGCGACGTGACCATCTATCAGGGCGTGACCCTGGGCGGCACGGGTAAGGGTCACGGCAAGCGCCATCCGACGGTGTGCGACGGGGTTTTTATCGGCAACAATGCGAACGTGCTGGGCAACATTACGGTGGGCGAGAACTCCCGCGTGGGCGCGGGCTCCGTGGTGCTGACGGACGTGCCGCCGAACTCGACGGTGGTGGGCGTGCCGGCGCACATTGTGTACCGCAACGGCCAACGGGTGCTCCTCACGGACCCGCACGACATCAAGGACCCGCTCAGCGATGCGCTCATTGCGCTGTCTGCGCGCGTGGACCGGCTGGAAGGCAGCGCCATTCCAGTGGGCGGGCCGTCGGAACCGTTTGCCGCCGAAGAGGCCGAGCGCACGGCGTACCGGCAGGAGCTGGACCGGCTGCGCGACTACGTGTCGATGGGCGAAGGGATTTAGGGGCAAAGGCATCAGAGGGCTGACGGGTGAGGCGTGGCCCGAGAATGTAGCCGGATGCTAGAGTGAGTTTGTCCTGAATTCTGTGCGGGAGAGCCTGTTCTTGTCCCCTATTCGAGTGCTGCTGGCAGCCTTGCTGGTGCTGGGAAGCCCGGCGGCGTTTGCCACCCGCGTGGAGCCGGTTCCGGTGCCGCCGGAGATGCGCTCGACGGCCTTTACAGTGACGGTGAACGGCAAGCCGGTGGAGGTGGCGCACGCGGCGGCCAGCTACTCCTACGCGAGCTTTGACATCACCGGCAAGGTGACGGTGGTGGTGACAGCCAGCGAGCCGGGCTTCTGGGATCGCGGAGTGGACGTGGAGCCGTGGCGGCTGGGCCTGCGGCCAACGCGCAAAGGGCAGACGATTCGCTTTGAGATGACGGGGCCGCAGAAGCTGTCCATCTCTCGCCCGCGGGATTTCCTGAACCATGCGGCGATGTTGTTTCTGTTTGCGGGCAGCCCGCCGCTGCCGGCGCCCAGGGGCGCAGCGGTGCATCTGTATCCGCCGGGCGTGTACCACGAGAGCCTGAACCCGAAGAGCGGTGAGACGCTCTACCTGGAGCCTGGGTCGTACTTTTTTGGCAGCCTGAACCTGTGGAAGGTGCACGACGTGACGGTGCTGGGTCGGGGCACCATTGTGTACGACGGGCCGCAGGACCCCAATGCCGACCAGGGCTGGATGCAGAAGCCGGACTGGCACTGCATTGGAACCATGGAAGCGGCGAACATCCAGATCAGCGGGCTTACGTGCGTGGTGCGGTCGCGCACCTGGTCGATCCAGATGAAGGACTCGCACGGATTTTTGTATGACGATCTGCGGGTGATCGGTGGCAATCCCGGCAACGCGAACCAGGACGGAATGGATTGGCTGGGGACGAGCGACGGGCTGGTGCGGAACTCGTTTTTCCGCACGTCGGACGACGTGATTGCGCTGATGGGCAACTGGGACGGCTACACGGACGAGGAGATTACACGGCCGGGGCGCGACGTGCAGAACATCGTGGTGGAAAACAGCGAGCTTTCGACGAGCATTTCCAACGTGGTGCGGGTGGGATGGCCGCGGAAGGTGTTCAACTCGCGGAATTTCACGCTGCGGGACTCCGACGTGCTGCATGCGGGGATTGGAGCGTGCGGGCAGACCTTCGGGCTGATCGGCTTCTGGGGCGCGAACGGGTCCGAGGGCAAACACACGGGCTACACGTTTGAAAACATCTGGATGGACAACTGGTATTCATTGGCGCAACTGGAGCAGGAGAAGCCGGAGCTGCGCGACTTTACGTTCAAGAACATCTGGGCGCTGGACCAGCCGCCGCTGGCGGAATCCACGATTACGGGCCAGGTGAGCGGAGTAACGTTTGCAAACGTGAAGTACGGGCAGGAGGAAGTGAAGCGTGCGGCACAGGTTCCGTTGG
>DATKTQ010000244.1:0-9172 GCA_035531055.1 Occallatibacter sp.
GATGCCGTCCTTGCGGACGCCGTCGGCGCGGACCATGTCGCCGAGGTGAATGTCGGCGAGGGTGATGGGTTCGCGGCGCAAACGGAAGGCGGTATTTTTGTCGGCGACGAAGGTGTAAGACGCCTTGTCGCGGATGCCTTCAAGGGTAATCTTTACGCCGTCCATGGCAATGACGCGGCCCATGAGCCAGGTTTTGCCATAGCTGGCTTCCATTTCGCGCATCTGGCGGGCGCGCTCGGGGTCGAGCTGGACGACGAAGACTGCGCCGACGGATTTGGCGGCCTCGTCGACTTCGCCGCCGGCGGCGATGACGTCGCCGATGTGGATGTCCGCGGGTTTGAGGATCTGGGGACCGCTGCCTGGTTCGGGCGCGGAGCCGGGCTGGGCGCCGGACTGGAAACCGGGCTGGGCGCCGGGCTCCTGGCGGCGGATGCGCTGCTTCAGGATGAGGGTATTAACGCTGAAATGGACGGTGTAGACCTCGCCGGTTTCCGTGCGCAGGGTGTAGTTGTCGGCGGAGACGGCGGTGACGGTGCCCGTGAGTCCGCGGCCATTGCCGAGGAAGTTGCCGCCCCAGGCGCCAGGGCCGCCGCGATGGCCTTGTTGCCGTGCGCCGGGATTCTGCGGCTGCTGCGACGGGTCGGTTGGGGCGTCCTGCGCGCAGGCGGAGCCGAAAGCGAGGGAAAGAGCGACGAGGACAACGAGGCGACGATTCATGGGGTTTCCGGTGGGCGGTGCGTGCTTCTTTTTGAAATAGACGCAGAGAGGGCCGCCGGAGACGACGGGGAAAACGAAGGGACGCACCTAGCGGGGCTTTTCTTCGGCGAGCAGCTTCTGGAAGGCGGGAATGTCGCGGAGGCTGGCGAATTCGGTGTCAGAGGCGATTTTGCTGGGCGTGGTGAAGCCTTCATTGAGGGCCACGCGAAGGTAGGCGATGGCCTGAATCGGCATGCCGGCTCGGGCGCAGCTCTGGGCCATGTAGTAATTCATGGCGCCGCGCTGCTGCAGGGTGGAGGGATTTTGTGCGCGGGGGCGGGAATCCGTGCTGGTGCCGAAGATGTCGGGATCGAGGGCGAGAGCGGACTGGTAGGCGCGGGAGCCTTCTTTGTATTTGCGCCTGGCGAGGAGAGCGGTGCCGAGGTTCTTGTAGACGACGGCGGAGCGGGGGTCGACTTTGAGCGCCTTGCGGTACATGCGGATGGCACCTTTGTAGTCTTTTTTCGAGTCGTAGACGGTGCCCAGGTTATTGAGGACGTTCATGTTGTGAGGATCAAGGCGGAGAGATTTGCGGTAGCAGTCGGTGGCCTCGTCGAGGTTGAACATCATTTGATAGGCGATGCCAAGCTTGTTCCAGAGAGTGGCGAGGGCGGGCTTTTCGCGGGTGTCGCGGATGGCGTTCTTAAAGGCGGTGATGGCCGCCTGATAGCGCTTGTGGGCCATGAGAGAGTCGCCGATCTCTTCGGGCGTGGGAGGGCGCAGGGGAACCAGGGTGGTGTGGGCAGGGCGTGGCGTCGGCGCGGGCTGAGGCGTTGGAGGCGCCGGGGACTGGGCTGCGGCGAGGGCGGCAGAAAGCGCGAAAGCGGCGAGGCGGAGCAACTTGCGGATTGGATCGCGGTTGCACATATTTCCTCCTTGAGAAGGAAATGAGGGCGACAAGCCGATCAAGATCGTCCGAAAGAATTAGACCACTTTTCCGGGTAAGACGGCGAGGGAATTCGGGGAGAAGGCGGGGCAAAGGGGAGGGCGCGCGGCGGGTGACGCCGCGGCCGATGGCTTAGACTCGTGTGCAGAAGGGAGTTGCGATGATGCGCACGGCCGCAGAGGCAAGCATGCAGAAGGAGACGGCGGAGCGGTTTTGGACGGTGCGGCGGCGGACGCTGGAGCTTTGCCGGCCGCTGACGCCGGAGGACATGATGGTGCAATCGACGCCGGAGGCCTCACCGGTGAAGTGGCACCTGGCGCATACGACGTGGTTTTTTGAGTCGTTTGTGCTGCGGGAGTTTCTGCCGGGCTACCGGGTGTTTGACGCGGAGTTTTCGTGGCTGTTCAACAGTTACTACGTGAGCTTTGCGGAGTTTCCTGAGAAGCGGCTGCGGGCGTCGTTTTCGCGGCCGGGGATTGACGAGATTCTGCGCTACCGGGAGCACGTGGACGCGGCGATGGAGCAGTTGCTGAGCAGCGACGCTGCGGCGGAGGCGCTGCGGCGGATAGAACTGGGGGCGAACCACGAGGAGCAGCACCAGGAACTGCTGCTGACGGACGTGCTGAACGCGTTCTTTACCAATCCGCTGAAGCCGGCCTACCTGGCGGAGACACTGGAGGCGGCGAGCGGAGCCGCGCTGGAGCTGGGGTTTGTGGAATTTGCGGGTGGGCTGAGGGAGGTGGGGCACGCGGGCGAGGGATTCTGCTTTGACAATGAGCGAGCGCGGCACAAGGTTTGGCTGGAGCCCTATGCGCTGGGCGACCGGCTGGTGACGAACGGGGAGTTTGCGGAGTTTGTGGCGGACGGTGGGTACAAGCGGCCGGAGCTTTGGCTTTCTGCCGGATGGGACACGGTGCAGCGCGAAGGATGGCGGGCGCCGCTCTACTGGACGGAGCGGAACGGGGAGTGGCGGGTGTTTACGCTGCGGGGAGAGCAGGTGCTGGAGCGGATGCTCGGGGCGGCGGTGAGCCACGTGAGTTTTTTTGAGGCCGATGCCTACGCGCGCTGGGCGGGCAAGCGGCTGGCAACGGAGTTTGAGTGGGAGGCGGCGGCGGAGGGCAAGCCGGTGGAGGGAAATCTGCTGGAGACGGGGCGGCTGACGCCGGCGAGGGCTGGTGAGCCGGTGGGGGGAGCGCAGTGGTTTGGGGATTGCTGGGAATGGACGGCGAGCGCGTACCTGGGGTATCCGGGGTTTAAGCCGCTGGAAGGCGCACTGGGCGAATACAACGGGAAGTTTATGAGCGGGCAGATGGTGCTGCGGGGCGGCTCGTGCGCGACGCCGAGGGCGCACATTCGGGCGAGCTACCGGAACTTTTTCGGGCCGGAGACGCGGTGGCAGTTTTCGGGGATTCGGCTGGCGAAGTGAGCGGAAATGTAACGTGGGTGAGGGCTGAGGCATCGAATACAACAATGGCGTTTTCTTCTTACACTTTTCAGAAAACAGAAATTGCAGAGCAGGTGGCGGCGGCGGTGCGCGCGGGGCTGACGGCGCGGCCGAAGCGGCTGCCGCCGTGGCTGTTTTATGACGAGGTGGGCTCGCGGCTGTTTGAGCGGATTACGGAGCTTGAGGAGTACTACCTGACGCGGACCGAGCGCGGGATTTTTTTGGATTTCGCGGATGAGATTGTGGGCAGGGCGGCCGGTGGCCGGCCGCTGCGCGTGACGGAGCTGGGCGCCGGGTCGGCGGAGAAGACGCGGCTGCTGCTGGCGGCGGCGGTGGCGCGGCAGGGCGAAGTGGTGTACGAGCCGGTGGATGTGTCGGCGAGCGCGCTGGCGGCGGCGAAGGAGCGGATTGAGCGGGAGTTGCCGGGGGTGACGGTGACGCCGCGGGTGATGGACTATACGCGCGGGCTGGAGCTGGATGCCGAGGATGGTGAGCGGCGGCTGGTGCTGTATATCGGATCGAGCATGGGGAACTTTGAGCCGGAGGACGCGGCGGTTCTGCTGAAGGGCGTGCGCGCGGGACTGCGGGCGGGCGACGGGCTACTGCTGGGCGTGGACCTGGTGAAGGAAGAGGCGACGCTGCTGGCGGCTTACGACGATGCGGCGGGAGTGACGGCGGCGTTCAACCGGAACCTGCTGGTGCGGCTGAATCAGGAGCTGGATGCGGATTTTGAGCCGGAGGCGTTTGCACATCGGGCGTTGTGGAACGCAGAGCGCCGGCGGATGGAGATGTACCTGGAGAGCCGGGCGCGGCAGACGGTGCGCGTGGAGGCGCTGGAGCTGCGGGTGGAGTTTGAGCGCGGCGAGCGGATGCACACGGAGAACAGCTACAAGTATTTGCCGGGCGAGGCGGAGGCGATGTTGGAGGCTGCGGGGTTTACGCGGGCGGGAAGCTGGACGGACGAGCGCGGGTGGTTTGCGGTTTGCCTTGGGCGGGCGTGAGGGTGCGGCGAGGAGCGTGGTTTCCCGCGTCGCAAACACCCCGGCGACGAAGGCCTGTCGTCGGAGGACCGGTGAGAATCGAATCCGCTTGGCTTCGCTCAGGCAGGCTTTGGGATGCCCGGCGCTGCTGACGATAAACTTGTATCGCAATTCCGGTGTGTGACCTAAACGCGGCAGGAGGATTGATGTCCCGTAGGAAGTGGATGCTACTGCCCATCGCCGCGCTCCTTTCGATTCCTGCGTGCCTGGCCCAAAAGCCGCCCGCCGCCGATCACCATGCGCATTTGCAGAGTGCGATTGCCGCCCGATTGCTGAACGAATCCGGACCCACGAGAAAATCGCCAGAGAAAGCTTATACCGCACGCGATCTGATTGCGGTACTAGATGCCGCGGGCATCTCCCAGGCTGTCGCCCTTTCTGACGCATACCGCTTTGGCGCTCCCTGGCTGAAAGTGCCCGAGGAAGCTGCACAGGTTGAGCGAGAGAACGCATGGACCCTTGCGCAGGCCGCCAAGTACCCGGGGCGTCTGGTCCCGTTTTGCAGCGTAAATCCGCTGAAGGGGTATGCAGAGGCGGCGGTCCGACACTGTTACGCAGAGGGCATGCGCGGGCTCAAGCTCCATCTGGCGAACTCCGGGTTCCGCTTTGACCGGCCGCAGGATGTGCGAGCGCTGGCCAGCATTTTTCACACGGCGAATCATCTGGACATGGCGATCCTGATTCATTTGCGGACCGGCGAGAAATGGGATTCCAAGCGGGCCATGCGTCTGTTTTTCAGCGACGTTCTTCCGGAAGCGCCGGACGTGACCGTTCAGATTGCGCACCTGACCGGCTGGGGCGGCTACGACCGCTCCACGGATGCAGGCCTCACGACGTTGCTGGATTTATGCGCGAAGGAATCTTCGGTTTGCCGTCACGTTTACTTTGACATTGCAGCGGTGCTTCTACCGGCGAGTGCGGCAACGGCGCCGGCGGGCAGTGACGAGCGCATGCTGGCGGACGAGCAGGCCGATTTCCCGGAGAGCTCCCAGCGGCTGGCCACAAATCTGCGGCGCATCGGGATGCATCGCATTCTCTTTGCCACGGATTGGCCGGAAATTACGCCGGCGGAATATGTCTCCATTCTTCGCAGCCGGTTACCTCTGAAGCCGCGGGAACTGGACCAGATTTTCAGAAATAGGGCGCCTTACTTTCGGACGGCGACCAGCTCTGGTCGGCCTGCGCGCAATCGTTGAGAGGAGAAACTGTGGCGTTCCGGCGCACTGATCTGTTGCACACCAAGGTCCTCTGCGAATGAGAACCGCCCAGACTTTTTCATCGATGCGACTTTTTTGCGAGATGGGGCGATGGGACTCGAGACGGCACAGATGGAGTTCTGTGGTCTCCCAGGTGCCCAAATGCGACGCACCCGGGCACCCCAGCATTTTTGGGAGAACTCACTTCGCTCCCCCGGCACCCGGGCCGCCTGCCGCGAGTCTCACTTACTTCTCGAGCGCCTTTTTGATCTGTCCGACTTTCTTCTCAGTTCTGCCGAGGTAGCGTTCGGCTTTGCCTTTGGCTTCTAAGAGCGGATTGTTCGTGACTTTGCCTGCAGTTTCCTTGACTACGCCCTTTACTTGATGGACATTGCCGTTGATCTCATCCTTCGTGCTGGGTTTCATTTGTTTCCTCCACTTCGCTGAAGAACAGATTTCCATTGTTTTCCACGCCGGGTTCCGATACTGCATCCGATTACGATTGTCTTCACAGTTTCAGCAGGCGGTCGAAGAAAGAACGATAACGCTGCAGGGCGATGCGCAGGTCCTCGGTGGAGACGTTGTCACCGCGGTCCCACTGCTTCTCCAAGCCTGAGCGCTCATTGGCGAAGCCTTCTGCGAGTCTCTGCATCACTGCAGCCACCAGTTTGTCGGCGTCTTTGACCGTCCCGCGTGGCTCGTCGACGAAACAGGTCTGGATCCTGGTCCACTGCGATCGAAACTCTTCCATCTCTGAAGCAGAAAACAAGGGCATCGGCGTCGCAACCGCTTTCGCTCGATCTATGACTTGCGGCTCCTGGCCTTTGACCAGCTTGAATTCGTTGAACTGCTTTGGCGCTTCGTTCCTCGCCAGGTTGGCCGCAGTGAACACCTCTTCTATCGTTTGCAGCTCATTCATCATGCCACTTCTTTCCTTTTTAGAATCGTTGGCGCCTGCACCAATTCCTCAAACAAAGCGCGGTAGTGAATCATCGCTGATCTCAGATCTTCCGTGGTGGCTTGTTCATTCCCAACCCGCAACGCAATCTCATGGGCGACGCGATAATTCTCGACCACTCGGGGATGGTCGACAGAAATGTCGGCGGCACGTTGATCGAAATCGGATACAGGATATCCACGGGCTACCATGACGGAGGAGACGAGGTCATCGGCTTCTGCGACAGCCCCCTTTGGCGAATCGACAAAGCGAGCCTGCACGGCCGCCCACTGTTTCGAGAATCGTTCGCATTCCATCAACTCAAGATCGCGGATCTTGAGTTTTTCAACCCGCTTCTCGCGATCCTCCAATTTCGATTCAGCTTTTCTCTCAGACCCTTGCGCCACTACTGCCCGATCATATTCTGCCCCGAACTTTTGCTTCAGGCCTGCGGTGGTACTCTTCCGTTTTCGCAAGTACAGCCAAGCCAGCATAACGATGGCCAGAATCACCACTGCGGCGAACACGATCAGCTTAGGATCCAGCAGATCCAGGTTCATTGGAGCCTCCAGATGTACAGGTATGTTTACGAGATTCTCACTGTCGTCAGATCCTCGTATTGGTAAGCATCAAACTTTTGCCGGTGGAAAGCTGTACAGAATTGACCGGCGTTTGAATCAGGGCTCGCGGCACCTGCAGGCGGGTGGCGCACATCTCAAGTCGAGCGCTTCTGAGAGCTGGGATTGCGCAGCGGTCCGTGCGTGACGCCGACAGGGTGCCGAACTCAGAGTGGCAAGCTGGGGAAGCTTCGAACTCTGATGGACTCAACCAAGAGATGCAGCTCTGGGGCACCTGGCGTTCTTCGGATGCTGGCCCGGACGAGGATTCCAAAGACCTGCTCATCGCGATAGAGCTGCGATGAAGGGGGCGCAGCTTCTGAAGGCTCATGCCGATTCATGGGGTTGATGACCGGGCCACCTGCCACAAGATGACAGTGGTGTCGGGGGATTGGAAGCTTAGGGGCTGAGGGGATTTGCGTGAGGTGGAAAATGAAAAGCCCACCCGGGCGCGGGGGATGCGCGGGGGTGGGCTTTGTTGCGTAGGGAGGGCTATTTGGGATCGGCGATGCGGACGAGGAGGATGTCGTGGCTCGCGATCTCGAGGGGCATGTCGTTGGTGAGGGTGACGTCCTGGCCGGTCCAGAGGTTTTTGGCCTGCTGGTCGCCGTGGAGGTCGAGCTTGTCGAGGTTGAGGTGGAAGGGGTGGGTGGAGTAGCGGTCGCTGCCGACGTTGAGGACGGCAACGGCCATGGCTCCGCCGGAGAGGTGGCGCGCCCAGACTTCGACTTCGCCGTCGGCGTAGATGCGGGTGGCCTGCTGGCCGAGGGTGTCCTGATCGATGGCGATGACGTCGCGGTTGGTGAGGATGGATTTGACTTCTGGCGTCATCTTGGTGAGGTTGTTGCCGGCGAGCAGCGGCGAGGCGAGCATGGCCCACATGGAGAAGTGCGAGCGATTCTCCGCGGGGGTGAGTTTGCCGTTGCCGACCTCGAGCATGTCGGGGTCGTTCCAATGGCCGGGGCCTGCGTATTTGGCGAGGCCGGCCTGCTGCTCAAGCAGATCGTAGATGCGGTCCCATTGGGGGTTGATGTCGCCGGTGGTGCGCCAGAGGTTGCCGCCGAGGGCGGGCGCCCACTCCCAGGGAGCATCCCATCCGTACTGGCAGAGGGAGAAGACGATGGGGCGGCCGGTGGCCTTGAGGGCCTTGGACATTTTGTCGTAGGCGGCGATCATGAGGCGCATCTGGGCGGCCTTGTCGTTGGGCGCTTGTTTTTCCATGACGGCGGGAATGAAGCTGCAGAGGTCGTACTTGAGGTAGTCGATGCCCCATGTGGCGTACATTTTGGCGTCCTGCTCCTCGTGGCCGAGGGAGCCGGCATATCCGGCGCAGGTTTTGGGCCCGGGGCCGGAGTAGATGCCGATTTTGAGGCCCTTGGAGTGGACGTAGTCGGCGAGGGCTTTCATGTCAGGGAATTTGGAGTTGGTGTGGAGCTCGCCGGAGGCGTCGCGCTGGCCTTCCCAGGTGTCGTCAATATTGATGTAGGTGTAGCCGGCATCCTTCATTCCGGAGGAGACCATGGCGTCTGCGGCGGCGCGGATGTCCTTGTCAGTGACTTTACCGAAGAAGTAGTTCCAGCTGTTCCAGCCCATGGGGGGCGTGGCGGCAACCTCAGTGGACTGGGCGTGCGCACGCGGGGCAACGGGGCAGAGCGCGAGGGCGACAGCGGCGAGAGCAGTAAGGGCAAGCGTAGGGGTTCGGCGCATTGGTAGAGGTCCTCCTGAAAACGATTTCATTTGCAGAGGAATAGTAAGCCGCGAATGGTGCTTTGGGCAATGGGGGAGTGAAGGGTGGCAGAAAAGGTGCGGAAATCATGGGGACGCGGGGCAGAGGAAGCGGTCGATGGTGATGCGGTACGGCGAGACGAGGGTGCCGGGGAAGAAGCGGTTTTTGAGCTGAAAGGCGGGGTCGGGGAGCAGATTGCGGGTGGACTGGAGGCGGCAGTGGGCGAGGAGCCAGGTATAGGCTTCGTCGGTCCACTGGCGGGCGATGGGGTTGACGCCGCGGACGAAGAGGACCTGGCCGCGGGCCCAGTTGGGCGGCAGGGGCGCGTGGTAGAGGGAGAAGACGGCGGGGTTGGTGGTCCAGCCGGGGAGTGGGTCGGCGGGAAGGCCGCGGCGGGCGAGCGCGATGTTGAGGTCGTAGAGGAGCGGAAGGCTGTTGGTGAGTACCTGGCCGCCCTGGGCGACGGAATCCGCGGCGGATTCGGCGACGACGGGCCAGGGCTCAAGGAAGTGCGGAGCGGCGTAAAAGCGGCGAGCGAAGATGCCGGCCCATCCGATGGCGAAGAGGAAG
>DATKTQ010000245.1:0-11370 GCA_035531055.1 Occallatibacter sp.
AATTATTGAGATTGTTTCAGGCGCAGCGGCGCTGTAAGGAAAAGAGAGTATGGCAGAGAATATCGGCAAAGTGATTCAGGTTTCCGGTCCCGCGGTGGACGTGCAGTTTGAAGAGGCGACGATGCCTCCGATTTACCAGGCGCTGCGCGTGACCAGCGAAGGGTTTGACGTGCCGTCGCCGATCAGTGTGGTGCTGGAGGTGCAGCAGCATCTGGGCGAGGGCCGGGTGCGCACGGTGGCGATGGAAGCGACCGACGGCATGGTGCGCGGGATGAAGGCGATCGATCTGGGCGGGCAGATCCGGGTGCCGGTGGGCAAGCAGACGCTGGGGCGCGTGATCAATGTGATTGGCGAGCCGGTGGACGAGCTTGGTCCGATTGGCGAGACGATGCGCATGCCCATCCATCGCCCGGCGCCGCTGTTTGACGAACAGACGACGCGCGAGGAGATGTTCGAGACGGGCATCAAGGTCATCGACCTGATCCAGCCGTTTTTGAAGGGCGGCAAGATTGGCCTGTTCGGCGGCGCGGGCGTGGGCAAGACGGTCGTCATCATGGAATTGATCAACAACGTGGCCAAGAACCACGGCGGCTACAGCGTGTTTGCCGGCGTGGGCGAGCGCACCCGCGAAGGCAACGACCTTTGGCTGGAGATGACCGAGTCGGGCGTGATTTCGCCGGGTAAGTGGGAAGACTCCAAGTGCGCGCTGGTGTATGGCCAGATGACGGAGCCGCCGGGAGCGCGGCTGCGCGTGGCGCTGACGGGGCTGACGGTGGCCGAGTACTTCCGCGATGTGGAAGGGTCGGACACGCTGCTGTTCATTGACAATATTTTCCGGTTTACGCAGGCGGGTTCCGAGGTGTCGACGCTGCTGGGCCGCATGCCTTCTGCCGTGGGCTACCAGCCGAACCTGGCGACGGAGATGGGCGAGCTGCAGGAGCGGATCACTTCGACGAGCAAGGGCTCAGTGACGAGCGTGCAGGCGGTGTATGTGCCTGCCGACGACTTGACGGACCCGGCACCGGCGACGACCTTTGCCCACCTGGATGCGACGACTGTGTTGAGCCGTCCGCTGTCGGAGCTGGGCATTTATCCGGCGGTGGATCCGCTGGCTTCGACCTCGCGCATTCTGGCGGCGCGCGTGGTGGGCCAGGAGCACTATGACGTGGCGCAGGGCGTGAAGCGGATTCTGCAGCGCTACAAGGATCTGCAGGACATTATTGCGATTCTGGGCATTGACGAACTCTCGGAAGACGACAAGATGACGGTGGCGCGGGCGCGCAAGGTGCAGAAGTTCCTGTCGCAGCCGTTCCACGTGGCCGAGCAGTTCACGGGCATCCCGGGGCGGTATGTGAAGATTGCCGACACGGTGCGCAGCTTCAAGGAAATTATCGAGGGCAAGTACGACGATATTCCGGAGCAGGCCTTCTACATGAAGGGCTCGATTGAAGAAGTACTGGAGACGGCGGAGAAGCTGAAGGCGACGGCGTAAAAGAAGTTGTCAGTTTTCAGTTGTTGTCAAGACGTTAGGATGGCGCGGAAAGACTGGTATGGCAGAGGCGACAAATCAATTGCGGGTACGGCTGGTGACGCCGGAGCGCACGCTGTTCGAGGTGCTGGCGGACTCCGTGGACCTGCCGTCGAAGACGGGGTACCTGGAGCCGCTGTATGGGCATGCTCCGCTGGTGGCTGAACTGGGCGCGGGCGACGTGACGTTGCACGGTGGGCCGGGCAACGGGCAAACCTACTGCGTGAGCTGGGGCTTTGCCGAAGTGCTGCCGGACCGGGTGACCATCCTGGCCAACGATGCGTTGCGGCCTGAGGAGATTGATGTGCCGCGGGCCGAGGAGCAGCTGGATCGCGGAGAGAGGCTGTGGAAAGAAGCGGGCGAAAGCGAAGATGCCTACACCGAGGCGCTGCGCGTGATTTCCGAGGCCGAAGCGAAGATTGCGTCGGCGAGCGTGGTGGAGAAGGCGTAGCGGATTCATTGAAAATCGAATCGGAGAAAGGCCCTGCTCAGAGCGGGGCCTTTTTGTTTGCGCAGGAGAGGCGCAGGCGGCTGCCGTCGGCTGCTATTGCTTGAGGATCCAGGTGGCGATTTTGTCAAGCGCGACAGGCGACATGGTTTGTTCGATTCTGCCGTATTCGAGGGGAGAGCCGGTTTTGGCGGTTTGGAAGAGGTGGTTGAGGCCGTGGAGCTCGTCGATCTCGAAGTGCTTGTTGCCGGCTTCTTCCAGCGCCTTGCGGATGGGCGGGAGGTTTTGCGCGGGCGGCACCTGGAGATCGAGTGAGCCGTTGAGAACGAGGACGGGACAGGTGAGTTTGCGGAGCGTGGTGGCGGGATCGTAAGTGAGGAAGTAACGAAACCATGGGGTGGTGAGCGCCTTGATTTGCGCACCGACCTGCGCAGCGGGAACCCGTGGAGTGAGCTGAGCGCGGAGCTTCACTTCAAGCGTGGCGGAGTCTTTTTCAGATTTGACGAGGTCGAGGATCTGGCGCTGGCGGGCGGCATCCTGCTCGGCTTTCTCTTTGGTCTCGCCATTGGCCTCGTCGATGAGGCGTTCTTGTTCGAGGATGACTTGATCACCAGGTACGCCGGTGCCTGCCATCAGGATAACGAAGGCAACGGAGGGATCCTTGACGGCGACGATGGGCGCGATGGTGCCGCCTTCACTGTGGCCGATGAGACCGATGCGTCGCGGGTCGACCTGGGGAACGGTCTTGAGGTATTGGACGCCTGCTTCGGCGTCATCGGCGAAGTCGGCGGTGGTGGCGGTGTCGTAGTTTCCGGTGGATTTGGCGATGCCGCGCTTGTCGTAACGAAGAACGACGATTCCGTGGCGTGTGAGGTAGTCAGAGAGGACAAGGAAGGGTTTGTGGCCCATGAGGTTTTCGTCGCGATCATGTGGGCCCGAGCCGGCGATGAGCAACACGGCGGGAAAGGGACCCTTGCCTGGAGGAAGGGTGAGCGTGCCAGCGAGAGTGGCGCCAGCGGCTTTGTCGGGATAGGTGACCTCCTCTTCACGATAGGGGTAGGGCTTGACGGGGTTTTGCGGGCGGGGGCGCTCGAGTTGAACGTCGCCGGCGACTTTGTTGAGCGTGAGCGGGAAACTCTTGCCGTTCTGGGAAAAGGTGCCGCTGACGGATCCGAGGCCGGGTGCGAGCTTGCCCTGAAACGATGCACCGATGGCAGGAATGTCGAAACTGAGCGCGTCGCCGGCACGCGTGATGGAGCTGATGGGGATCCAGTTTGGGCTCTGGTCGGGGCTCTGCAGCTTGGCGGTAAGGCCGTCGGCGGTGTTGGTGATTTTGAGGACGATGCGGAGTTCAACGGGGCCAAGGTTGAGCGAACCGAGCCAGTTGCCATCGATATCAGAGGGTGGAGCCGGTTTGGGTTCGGGCGGCGCGACGCCGCGATGGAAGTTGAGCGGGAGGGCCATGCCCTGCGACCACGTGCCGGTAATCTCGCTGTTGGCGGCGTTGACGGTGCCTTCATAAGTGCCGTGGACGGCATCGACGGTGAGGTTGAGGCTGGAGCCTTTGAGAGCGATGGTACTGACGGGGATGCCGAGTGCGCCCTGGTCGACACTGTCGAGTGTGGCGGAAAGTGTGCCGTTGCTGGCGGCAGCGATGTGGAGGATGAGGTGAAGCTGGGTGCCCCCCGCGTCGAGTGTGCCATGCCAGTCGCCAGCGAGAGTGGTTTGTGTAAAGGCGGATGGTGAAAGAAGGGTCACAACCAATGCCACGAGAGCCAGAGCGGAAATGCGGAAGATCTTCATCCGTCTCCTTCGTGTGCGTGGAGGACAGTGGGGAGGTTGTTCCGTGGCGCGGGTTGATTTAGCAGCTGCAGAGCGCGGGCGCAGCGATGAGCCCGCCGGATGGTTCAGTGTACGCTTGTTGCGCAGGGAAAGTTCAAGGGAATCAGGAACGGCCGGCGGATGGGTGGCGCGAGGGACGGTGCGTGGATGAGAATGTTTTTTCGCGCTGCGGGCCGAAGTTGAGGAAAGGGACGGAGATGCGACAGGCAGGACGGGCAGGAGTGCTGGCGGCGATGATGCTGGCGGCAGGCGCGGTGATGGCGCAGGGGTTGGGGCCGACGCATTTGGATACGTTCACGGGCAAGCCGCGGGTGATCATCCTCAGCGACATTGGAAACGAGCCGGATGACCAGATGTCATTTGTGCGGTTGCTGCTTTACTCCAACGAGTTCGACCTGGAAGCAATGATTGCGACGACCTCGACGTGGCAAAGGGCGGTGACCCACGCGGAAACGATGCACTCGATTGTGAAGGCGTACGGGGAGGTGCGGCCGAGCCTGATGCGGAACGCGAAGGGATGGCCTGAGGCGAGTGAGTTGGACCGGCGCATCTTTACCGGTCAGACGGCATACGGCATGGCGGCGACGGGCAAGGACAAAATGTCGGCGGGCGCAAAGGCGATTCTCGCCGCGGCGGACAAGGAGGACAGCAGGCCGTTGTGGATCTGTATCTGGGGCGGGGCGAACACTCTGGCGCAGGCGCTGGAGGAGGTACGGGCGACGCGGACGCCGGCGCAGGTGGCGAAGTTTGTGGCGAAGCTGCGGGTGTACTCGATTGGCGACCAGGATGATGCGGGGCCGTGGATTCGGCGGGAGTTTCCGGGGCTGTTTTACATTGTGAGCCCGTCGACGCCGACGAGCGGCGAATCGCTGTACGCGACGTGGACGGGCATCAGCGGGGACCGCTTTTACCGGAACGGCGAGGGTGCGGACTGGAGCGAAGTGACGAACGAGTGGTTGGAGACGCACATTCGCAAGGGGCCACTGGGCAAGTGGTATCCGAAGTTTCTGTTCATCATGGAGGGAGATACGCCGTCGTTTCTGGGGCTGATTGACAACGGGTTGAATGCCTACCGGCGGCCGGACTGGGGCGGATGGGGCGGACGGTACATTTATCGGCAGCCGTACGGCGAGACCCACGCAATCTGGACGCAGGGCGGGGATGCGTTCAAGCGCGTGACTTCGCAGGACACGGTGATGGGCGTGGATGGAGAGATGCATGTGTCGGACCAGGCGACGATCTGGCGGTGGCGGGATGCTTTCCAGAATGACTTTGCCGCGCGCATGAACTGGACGGTGGCGGACTTTGCCCACTCGAATCACAATCCGGTGGCGGTGGTGGATGGGAAGGCGGGCACGGCGCCGCTGGAGATGGACGTGGTGGTGGGAAAGCCGATGGTGCTGGATGCGAGCGAGAGCAAAGATCCTGACGGGCAAAAGCTGCAGTTCCACTGGTTCCACTATGCTGAGGCGGGCTTAGAGGATGGGAATTTGTCGGCGGTGACGCTGACGAACGCGGATGCGGCGCGGGTGACGGTGACGGCCGATGCAGTGTGCCGTCCCAACTGGCTGCCCCTGATTCCGTGCAAGGGAACGGGGACGGCGCATGTGATTCTGGCAGTGACGGATGATGGGAGTCCGCGACTGACGTCGTACCGGAGGGTGATTCTGCGGGTGCATGCGGCGACCGCTCCCTGAGGGGGTGGTTTGGCTGTGCAAGCGGGCGGGAGTGCGCCTACAATGCATGGTGAGATGTCCAAAGAGAAGCAAGCTACGTTTGAAGTTGCGTGCCCGGATTGCGGGGCGATGCTGAAGGTGGACGCCGTGACCGGGCTGGTGGTGGCTCACACGCCGGCGCCGCGGAAACGCACGTTTGAGGATCTGGAGATGGCGGCCAAGGCGATGCGCGAGAGCGACGAACGCAAGGAGTCGATTTTCCGGCAGAGCGTGGACGCGGAGCGGAACAAGGACGATTTGCTGGAGAAGAAGTTTGCCGAAGCGATGAAGAGGGCCAAGGACGCGCCGGCGGGCAAGCCGCTGCGCGATTTCGATTTGGACTGAGACTGGACAGTGAGGGCAAAACCATCAGCACCGCAACCTCCGCGAAGGCGGATGGGGGCGAAAAGGGAGGATCCATGGGTCTTGCGCCGGTTGCGAAGAAAGAGAGCAGGCCAGGGGCGGTTCAGATTCTGCAGGGAACCGATTCGCTGGACTGGTTGACGGTTGCGGCGAGCAGCACGCTGATTGCGGGCGGGCTCCTGCTGCTGGCCGGGCAGCGGCGGGCTGCGCTGGTGGCTGCCGCCTCTGGCACGGCGCTGGCGCTGATGGACCAGCAGGAAACGCTGCGCGCCTGGTGGGGCCAACTGCCGGGCTACATGGACGAGGTGCAGCAGGTGATCGGCAAGGTGCAGAGCACGGTGGACGACCTTGCGGACAAGCGCGAGCAGCTGCGGAGCGCGCTGACGAAGACGCCATCTGAGGCTTAGATTCCGAGCTGCCTGCGGCCTTCGGGGCTGATGCGGTGGGGCGTCCATTTCGGCTCCCAGACGAGATCGACCTGGACCTTGCTGATGTCCTGGATGCTGGCGAGGCGGTTGTTGACCTGCTCAAAGATGAGGCCGCTGGCGGGGCACTGCGGGGTGGTGAGAGTCATGGTGACGCGGACCCACTGGCGGGGCCAGGCCGGGGTGGAGTCGGGGTCGGGGCCGGTGGCGACCGAGTAAATGAGGCCGAGATCGACGAGGTTGAGCTTGACCTCGGGGTCGAAGCAGTCGCGCAGCGCGGTGAGGATGTCAGCTTCCAACAACATGGGCTAATTCTTGCGCTCGACGAGGAAGCGGGCGACGGATTTGAGGCCGTCGGCGCGGCTGCCGTAGGGAGCGAGTGCGGCAAAGGCTTCGTCGATGAGGGTGGCGGCGTCGCGCTGGCTCTGCTCGATGCCGAAGACGGCGGGCCAGGTGGCTTTTTCCGTGGCCAGATCTTTGCCTGCGGTTTTGCCCAGCTGGGCGGAGTCGACGGTCCTATCGAGTACATCATCAACAATCTGGAAGGCGAGGCCGGCTTTGCGGCCGAATGTGTCGAGGCGGGCGACATCCTGCGGCGTGGCGCCGGCGAAGAGGCCTCCGGTGACGACGCTGACGCGGATGAGAGCGCCGGTTTTGGCGCGGTGGATGGCATCGACCAGCTCCGGCGTGGGCTTGAGATGCTCGCTTTCGAGGTCGAGGACCTGACCGCCGATCATGCCTTCCACGGTGCCGGTTGCGTTGGCAATGAGGCGGATGATTTCGACGGTGGCAGCGGGCGGGCAGGTGAGCCCGGCGAGGACTTCGTAGGCGCGGGTCTGGAGTGCGTCGCCGGCGAGAATGGCGATGGCTTCTCCAAAGGCGACGTGGCAGGTGGGTTTGCCGCGACGGAGGTCGTCGTTGTCGAGCGCAGGGAGGTCGTCGTGGATGAGCGAGTAGGTGTGGAGCATTTCCAGCGCGGCGCCAAGGTGGGCAATGCCCGGGGGCAGAGAGCCGGTGAGGGTGACGGCGGCCTGCATGGCGAGCACGGGGCGCAGGCGCTTGCCGCCGGCGAAGGTGGAGTGGCGCATGGCGCCGTGAATGGAGGCGGGCACGGAATCCGCCGCAGGAAGCAGAGCCTCGAGAGCCTTGTCGGTGAGGGTGGCACCCTCCTGAATCAGCGACTTTACGTCGGCTTGCATGCCCCTATGATAACCGAGGTGGAAGGCGCTCTTGCTCCCATAACCCAAGGGCTGTGAGCAGGAGAAGCGAGAGCGCGGTGAGCCAGCGGCCGAGGAGGGCATCCGGGGTGGTGGACCAGTCCGCGGTGAGCTCCACGCGGCCGGCGGGGACAGGGACGGCGATGAGGCCATCCTTGCGCTGGGGTAACTGCGCGGGCAGGCGGCCGTTGACGCGGATTCGCCAGGCGGGGAATCGGCGCAGGCCCAGGATGAGAAAGCCGGAGCGGGGGATCGAGGCGACGATGCGCAGGTGCTCGGGAGAGGGCCCGCCCTTGGGACGGGTGCCGGAGAAGGTGGCCTGGCAGCTTCCCTGGGAAGCGTCCCACTCGGGCATGCCGTCGCTGGGCGAGTACTTGCCGAGGACGATGTAGGGGTCGGTATTGAAACAGGCATCTGGGAGTTGGCCGGCGAGGGCGTTGGGGTCGGTGTCGCGCGGGGCGTACTCCTGGTCGCCGGTAAAGCCGATGCCCTGCTGGTAGGCACTGACCATGGAGGGGACCTTGTCCGTAACGTCGCCGACAGAAAAGTAGGTGTGTTCGGCGAGGAAAGCGCCGATGAGGAAGAGGCATGCGATGGAGGCAACTGCGGCGGCGCGAAGCCAGCGGCGTCGGATTCCCGCGGGCCAGACGGCGGCAGCAACGAAGACGGCCATTGGGGCTTCCAGCACGACCAGCCAGCGCCAGGGGAACTGGAGGAATTCGAGCTTGGGCAGGTGGTCCCAGAGGGACTGGGAGACGGGCAGCTGGAGCAGGAGGACCGCAGGCGGAATGAGGGCCAGCGGAATCCACCAGCGGCGACGGCCGGGGAGTGTGCCGCGCCGCCAGCTGACGAAGAAGCCGAGGAGAGCGAGCAGGACCATGCCCACGCAGATTCGTGAAGCGGTGCGGAGCACGGAGTCATGGATGCTGAGCGCGGGATCGCCGTGGAAGACGAAGAGCCAGCTGTTGCGGATTTGCTCTCCGGGGTCGGAGATGGCGGCGCGGACGTCGACCCAGCGTTGCTCGTAAGCGGCAGGGACAAGGTAAATGGCTACGAGTGAGAGGCCGAGGGCGGTGGAGACGCCGGCGCGCAGGATGGGCGCCCAGGAGCGCCGGAGCAGGGCCGCGGCGAGGGCGGTGGCGGCGAGCAGGTAAGACGCCATGACGCCGAGCGGGTCGTTGGAAAGCCAGGCTCCGGCGAAGACCAGCGCGAGGGGGACCGCGGAGCCGTCGAGCGCGCGGCGAGCGAGGCGGGCGTTTGGACGGCGGTCGCGCAGGAGAAACAGCAGGATGAGCGGTATCCAGAGGCCGCCGGCAAGTTCGCCGTAATCCGTACGCTCAAAGGCATCAAAGAGCGCGTAGCCGGAAAAGATGGCGAAGCAGCCGGCGAGAACGGCGGGACCCTCGGCCATGGCCTGGCGGGCCAGGGCGCGGGTGCCGAAGCCTGTGCCGGCAAGCAGCAGGAAAGTGACAGCGAAAGGGACGAGCGTCCAGGGGAGCATGGCGCCGAGAGCCGCGCCGAGCATCCAGGAGAGCGGCGGATAGAAGACGAAGAGGGGTTCGCCTGCGCCGAAGTTAGAGCTGGGCGCCCAGTGGGGATAGGGGATTCCCAGGCTCCAGGAGTGCAGGGCGTCCAGCCAGGAGACGAAGTGAAAGTCGAAGTCGTGGCCGCTGGAAGCGCCGCGGAAGAGCAGCGGCGAGGCGGCGAGCAAAGCGGCAAAAAGAACAACGGCCGGGCGTGCGAAGCGGCGCCAGGCAGGCGGCAGTCCGGAGGGTGAGTCCGGCGGCGGAGCGGCGGCGGCTGGCGTGGTCATGGCAGCAGGCGCAGGGTGTGGCGGGTTTGGGCGGCGACAGCCGCGGGGGTGAAGGGCAGGGCAAAGGAGCGGCCGTTGTAGTAGTCCTGCCACTGGTCACGGAAATAGGGACTGAGCGGATTGCCGCTTTCGCCGAGGACGATGTTTTCCGTGGAGCCGTCGATGTTGCTCCAGTCCATGGTGAAGCGCTGGGAGGGGCCGAAGGAGCGACCCACCTGCTTGACGGTGGTGGTGTCTCCGCTGAGCGGCAGGGGACCCGTGTCTGCACGGCGGCCAAGGAACGGCAGGAAGCGGGCGAGGGGATGGTCAAGCTCGACGACATGCCAGTCGCCGTAGGCCCAGCGGCTCACGTCCTCGGGGGCGTGCTGAGCCTGCATGCCTTGCCGAACGGCCTCGGCGAGCAGGTCATCCCAGTTCTTGTAGCCGGGGGGCAGCCAGCCGGGCTTGGCATCCATGACGATTTCTTCTTCGGCGAAGTCTGACTCGGACCAGTGGTAGAGCGGAGCGTCTTTGCCGAGCTTTGGCTTGAGCAGCAGGGGCCAGAGGGCCTTGCGCGTCTGCGTGACGAGCGATGCGGCGGCGGAGTTTGTGCTGAGGCGGCCGTCCCAGGTGCGCATGAGGTCGGCGGCGTCGCGCAGGCGGGCGTCGGTTTTGGAGGCGTGGTCAATGGCGTAGGCGAAGCGCTGGCCGAGTTCCTGGTCCACCTCGCTGTAAATGTCGGTTTGCACGGCGAGCATGTCGCGGGGCGTCAGGTGGTCGCGCCCGTCGAGAGCCTTGTAAATGCGCTCGATGCGGTAGGGGTCGACCCACTCGTCGGAGAGGGGGAACGGGGACGCGCTGGTGGTGACGCGAGAGTTGGCGGTGGCCAGGAAGCCGGAGGGCGGATCGAGGGCGCTGGGCATCTGGTCATAGGAGATGTAGCCGGTCCAATCATGCGTGTGGCCGGCGATGGGCACGTCCTGCAGGCCGCCGGCGCGGATGGGGACGCGGCCGATGGCGTGATAGGCAATGTGGCCCTGGTCGTCGGAGTAGACGACGTTCTGCGTGGGCCAGCACCAGCGGGCCAGCGCTGCGGAGAACTCGGTCCAGTTGGAGGCCACGTTCATGGCGTAAAGAGGCAGGCTGTCGAGCAAAGGGTCGTAGATGGTCCACTGGAGGGCGATGGGGCGGGTTTCGCCGTGGAGGATGGGGTTGAGCAGCGGACCGTGGTCCGTGGACTCGACGTTGAATGCGACGTCTTTGCCGCCGCGGACGTGGATGACTTCGTGGTCGAGGGTGAGGGGATGCCACTGGCCGTCGCTGCCCTGGTAGCTGCGCCGGCCGGCGTCGAGTTTTTCGAGGTAGAGGTCCTGGGCATCGGCGTAGAGCGCGGTGAATCCCCAGGCGACGTGGTCGTTGTGTCCGGCGATGACGAAGGGCATGCCGGGGAGGGTGACGCCGGCGGCGTGGAAGCCGGGGGCGCTGAGATCGGCCATGTACCAGATGTTGGGCACCGTGAGTCCAAGGTGCATGTCATTGGAGAGCAGAGGCTTGCCGCTGGCGGTGTGCTGGCCGGAGACGACCCAGTTGTTGGAGCCGTGGGTGCAGCCGCGGCAGGCGGGCAGGTTCATCTGGGCGCGGAGGGCATTGAGGTCCGCGAGCGGCGGCGGGGTGGCGCGGCTGGTCTCCTGGTCGCCGTCCAGTTCTGCGGCGGGACCGGAAGGCTTGGGGTGGGGCTGGCTGAGGTCCAGCCGGATGCCGGTGGGCGGGTGGTCGCGCCAGGAGCCGACGGGGTAGAGATCGGCTTCGATCTGGGGATTGTGCAGGTCGGCGGCGATGCGCTCGCGGGCGAGCTTCACGTCCCAGTGGGTGTCGAGAGTCTGCACCATCATCATGCCTACGCTGAGTGAGTCGGCTCCGGTCCAGGGAGCGGGGCGGTAGTGGAGGAGGCGGAACTCGGGCGGCAGGCTGTTGGGGTGCTGGGCGATGAAGAGATTGACGCCGCGGGCATAGGCGTCAAAGCGGGCGCGGCTTTCCGGC
>DATKTQ010000246.1:0-6667 GCA_035531055.1 Occallatibacter sp.
CATCGCCGTCACCAGCGCCAGCGGCAGCCCCACCACGTTGAAATAGCAGCCCTCCACCCGCGGAATCCACTTGCCCGCCCGTCCCTGGATCGCATACGCGCCCGCCTTGTCCATCGGCTCGCCCGTGGCCACGTACGCCGCAATCTCCTCGTCGCTCAGCGTCGCAAACCGCACGCCAGTCACTTCCGCTGCGACCTCCGCACATTTTGCGGTCACCACCGCCACGCCCGTAATCACCCGGTGCGTCCGCCCGCTCAGCATCCGCAGCATCCGCGCCGCGTCCGCCGCATCCTCCGGCTTGGCCAGAATCTGTCCATCCACCGTCACCGTCGTATCCGCACCCAGCACCACCAGTTCGTCCTTGGGTGCCCCAGGTCTCGCTTCTGAGACCTGGTAGGGAACCTTCCCCGGCTCGGACTGCAGTTCCCTCCAGACGCACTGCGCCTTCTCCCGCGCCAACCGCACCACATACGCAATCGCATCCTCGCCCGCGCGCACATCCTCATTCACATGCGCCGGCCGCACCTCGAACACGAACCCCGCCTGCGTCAGCAACTCCCTCCGCCGCGGCGACGCCGAAGCCAGAATCAGCATCATCCGATCCGCACCCCCGCATGCATCCCCGCCGCAGTCGCAATCCCCCACGCCATCGCCGGCGTGTTGTGCGCCAGCCCAAACCGCCCGTCCGGCCCCAGCAGAATAATCCCGCCGTGCCCGCCCAGCCGGTTATAGAGATACGCAATCGCCTCCCGCGCAGCCGTCTCCGGAGCCGTCCCCTCAGCCACTCGGTCCGTGGCCCACTTGCCCAGCACCAGCTTCATAATCGGCTCGCCCCAGCCCGTCAGGCTCACCGCCGCGGCCAAATTATCCGCATAGCAGCCACACCCAATCAGCGACGAATCCCCCACGCGTCCCGGCGTCTTGTTCAGCGTTCCTCCGGTCGAGGTCGCCGCCGCCACATCGCCCCTCGCGTCCAGCGCCACCGCGCCTACGGTGTCATGGCTTTCCATTTCTACCGCCGTCTCCGGATCCTTGTCGTCAGCCAAATCGCCAAACGTATCGTCCTTCAGCCCCGCCGCCGCCCGCACCTGCGCCAGCTTCAGCCGTTCGCGCTCCCGCTCCAGCACCAGCTCGCTGTTCTCAATCAGTTCCATCCCATGCGAAGCGGCGAACGCCTCCGCGCCCGCGCCCACAAAATACACATGCGGACTCTTCTCCAGTACCAGCCGCGCCGCCTGAATCGGATTCCGCAGCCGCTCCACGCACGCCACCCCACCGGCCAGCATCCGCCCGCCGTCCATCAGCAGCGCATCCAGTTGCACCCGCCCGTCCGCGGTCAAAAAGCTTCCCCGCCCCGCGTCAAACGTCGGATCGTCCTCCAACACCACCACCGCAGCTTCCACCGCGTCCACTGCCGCGCCACCCCTCTCCAGCACGGCATATCCAGCCTCCAGCGCCGCCCGCACACCGGCCTCGTGTGCCGCCTCGGCATCCTTCGGAATCGCCCACGCGCCTCCGTGGACCAGCAACGTTGGTACATGCTTGGCTTCGCTCATCACCCGCCTATCGTAGCCCATCCGGGCCCGGCGCATCGCCGCTCTCTCATCCGCCTTCCTGAACGACCGCATTCGGGCACCCGCTCCCCATGTCAACCCCAGCCACGTTCGAAGATTCTCTAACTCCCTGAAACTAAAACGAAACTTCTCCTTGCCCGATTTGCAGATAATTCTCCACGCTTTCGCTATCCTTGAATCATTCCAGATGAATTGAACCCGCAACCGGGAGCGAATGTCGCTCTCAGAAATTTTTCGGATCCTTCGCGGAAACGCCTCCGTCGGAACCAGGTCGAAAGCAGACAACCGAAGCAGTTCCCCTTGCCGCCGGTCCGCCGGTGGCCGTGCCGCCCGCGATTGCCGTGCGCTCTTCATACTCCAGAGCCCGCAACCCGTGGTCCGTCGCACACCCGTGAAAGGCCGTCCGGAATGGACGGACAAATGAACCAGTCGCAAGAAAGTCCTGTGGTGCCCAACCCACCACGCGAAGCAGAAACCACCAGCAGTCCAGACCACAAAGGCGCCGAGTCGCTCCGTCTGGCGGCGGACCTCATTCTCCAGCAGAAATGCATTGAGATTGCGGAAGCCCTGGCGACAAGCTCCATCCTGGGGCACATCCAATCCGCCCGCTTCCTCTATGTCCTGGCCGAAGGCCAGCAAAAGCAGGCTGCGGCGGAAGTCGTAGAAGAGCTGCAAAGCCTGGCCATCGAACTCAGCCAGGAAACCGAGTGGCAGGAACCGCTGAAAGGCGAGACGGCCTGAAGCCGCGCCGGTAGCCGCAAAGCTGCCGGCAACACTTCGCCCGCCGTCCACCACCCAACGTCCAACGCTCAAACGTAGAAACGCACAAACGTCAGGCAACCATGGCATCCGGACTCTCCGGCCACGGCGCAGTCCATCGCGCCCCCGGCCGGCGGGTCCGGATGCCGCAGGCAAGCGTTGCGCCCGCATCCTGCTCCGGCGCAACAGAATCATCTGTATCAATCTGCATCCAACATGGGAGCAGAAGGAAGAGAGTCGCATGTACTTCACCAAACAAAAGGCGTATCGCTTCACACAATGGATGGCAGCTTGCCTCGCAGCGGTGACATTGGCCTCCCTGGCCCTGGGGCAATCCGTCACCACCACCACCGTGCAGGGCACCGTCTATCTGGGCAACGGCCAGCCCGGCACCGGCACCGCACAAATCAGCTGGCCCTCCTTCACCACCGCTGCCAACCAGGCCATCTCCGCCGGACGCACCTCGGTCACCATCGGCTCCGACGGTTTCCTCAGCGTCAACCTGGTGCCCAACCAGGGAGCCTCGCCCGCCGGCCTCTTTTACACCGTCACCTACTACCTCAGCGACGGCTCCACAAACACTGAGTACTGGGTTGTCCCCTCCACCGCGCAGGCCACGCTCGCCCAGGTCCGCGCCCAGGTAATGCCCTCCTCGCAGGCCGTGCAAACCGTCAGCAAAACCTACGTCGATCAGGCCATCGCAAACATCTCGTCAAGCGGCCTTGCGCCCACCGGCGGCACCCTCACCGGCCCGCTCTATCTCAGCGGAGATCCCACGCAGTCCCTGCAGGCCGCCGACAAACACTACGTCGACTCCGCCCTCAGCCAGACCCTGCCCATCTCCGGCGGCACTTTCACCGGTCCGCTCACCGGCCCCACCATTCAAGCCAGCGTCAACTCGGTCATCAATGTGATGGCCCCGCCCTACAACGCCAAAGGCGATTGCATCACCGACGACCATGCCGCGATTCAGGCAGCCATCAACGCCGCCCAAGCCATCACGCCCGTACCTGGAACCGTGTTCTTCCCCAAGCCTCCAGGCGGTTGCTACCTCACCAGCACCCTCACCTGGATGGGCGCAAATCTTGAAGGGCAGCCCGGATTCTCGCTCGCAACAAACACCGGCGGCGGCTCCACACTCAAAGGCAAGCCAGGCCAAGACATCCTCCACGTCCCGGACCCGAATACCACCACAAGTTATCCGTATCGCTCATGGTCCATCCGTGATCTGTCTTTTCTCGTGGACGACAGCGTGGATGCCTCTGGATCATCCGGCGCTTTCCCTGACCGTTGGCCCGGCAAGTGGGTCGGCGATGCGGCCATGACCAGCGGCAGCGCCACTCTTACTTCCACGCACATGCTCTTCAACTGCGCCGATATTGGGCAAGCCATTCTTGTGAAGGGTGCCGGTGCGTTCGGGGCAGATCTCAGTACAACCGTCTCCGCCGTCTCGCCCTGCTACGGCAAGGTAACCACGGCAACCCTCGCGGCCAGCGCATCCACCACCGTAAGCGCGGCGCATGCCTACCTCGCCATCGGCAACATGCCGGTCACGCAACAGATTGGGAACTGCGCAATCGCTTTCGATAACAAAGATGGCAACAGATCAAACTGGCTCTCTGGTTCGACTCATGGAACGCTCTACAGCAGCATCAACGATCTGGGCATCGGTTCCACATCCAACACTCTTGAAGGACAGAACAACAGTTGCGGCATCTTCTTCCAGGGCACATGGGCACCCTATGGGCTCGATGCGCGAAACGTCAACATCGGTCGGCTCACCTACGGCGTGGTCGAAGGTGTCAACGATGTAAACCCAGTGGGTGCGACAGGCAACAACGTCGGCATCGGACAGGACTACCAGCTTTGGGATCACGGAGACTGGACTGCCAAATACCCGTGGATTAGCTACAACGGCAGCGACAATGTGCTGAAGGGCCTGCAACTCTACTCAGCGGTTGGTCCGCAGGTTCTTACCATCTGCGATACCGTTGAGTGCGGCTCTCTGTCCTGGACAATCGACAACGCAGAGTTTGAGCAACCCGGCCCTCCGGTCATGGGATACCGCTTCGACGCTAATCAGTCAGACTTGCGCGGCACCTCACTCATCAGTACGGCCACGGTGGGTGCTTTCGCTTACATTGACGGCTTCTCCAACACTTGTAACAGATGCGGAGTTAGAGGAAGCCTCTATCTTGGAGGGTATCTCAACCGGATGACGCTAAACAGCGCTGCCAGTGGGATGCTTGCATCCATAGATAACGGCTATGGAAACTCGATCACCAACACTGTGAGCACGAATACCTATCTGTTCCAGTCGCCCACTCGACCTATTGCTCAGAACATCACACGCGGAAGCGGTCCATGGGGGCACATCTCTGCGGATTTCATTCGCAGCGGCAATGCAGCAACACCATACGCGAACCTTGAGGACCTGCTCTTTTTTCCGGAAGACGTTCGTTGGAGTAGTGGAGTTACGCCGGTCATCGTCAAGGACTCCACGTCGCTAAGCGGCGAATACGCGGCTATGAACACCACCGTGTTCACCATGAGCTTTGCCAACCCTGCCAACAGCGTGCTGGACAGCTACGCGGGAAACTATGTCATCGGCGGCACCACCGCTGGGCAGATGAACGTCCCCGCAACCAAGGTCACTGTCTACGCCTCCGTCAAGTGCCCGACACTCACCACCTTCAGCTTCCAGATCAAAGCCGGAAGCACTGTGGTGGCGAACGCTACTCCGGCGTGCTCAACCAGTTACACGACGGCTTCGCTGACGGCGGACCTTTCCGCTAATTCCGGGCAGAACTTTGAGTTTCAACTTGGTTCCGGCTCGGGAGAAGTGGACTGGGCTTACGTTGCTGTGCGGCCCTTCCAGGCCGACTACAACGGCTATCAGCCGCTCAATAGGGCCGGAGATACCATGACCGGGCCGCTTCTGCTGAATGCAGACCCATCCTCGGCGCTGGGTGCTGCCACCAAGCAGTACGCGGACAAAATGGTGCCGATTGCTGGCGGCACAATGACCGGTCCACTTTATCTAAGTGGCGACCCCACCACCAGCACCCAGGCTGCAAGCAAGAGCTACGTAGACGCGCATTCCGCATCGGTCACGGCTCTCCAGTTCAGTAACTCATGGAGCGGCAACCCGGGCACTGCGTTTGCGGCGAATCAGACGGTCTATTACTCCGTCAACATCCCACTCGGTCTGACAGCGCACTCCGTCCGTTTCCGCATCCTCACCGCGGATAACACGGCAAATCTCTACGACGTGGGCCTCTATTCGATCTCCGGCACAACAGCAACTCTTTTCGCCCACACTGGAGCCACGCCGGGAACCACCTTCGCCTCTGGCACAGGAGTCAAATCTATAAGTCTTACCTCTGCAACTTTCCTTCCAGCAGGGACATATCTCTTTGCTATCACAACGAACTGCGCCTCCTCCTGCGCGGCCATGGCTGGAGCAGCGTCCGGTTTGTTCTCTGCTTACAACTCCAGTGCCGGCGGCGCCACCACAGGCGGAGTTCTCAACTCAACCCTGACTGGGCTAAGCACCGGAAGCAACAACGACAGTTCGTCCTACCAGGGATTTGATCTGTTCTAACTCTCCGAGATCGATAGGCACACACCTCCTTCTAAGTTGTCTGTAACTCGGCAGCGACCGGGTTGCAACTTGCGGCGTCGCAGCATCCGGCTTTCTTCCTGCCGGGTCTGCGGCGCGCTTTCTTCGCTTTGCGCACCTTCCGCATCCCCTTTTGAGAGGCTCCCCCGCTTGGCAGACCACGTCGATTCGCCTGTTGCGCTTTCCGTGTCGCCCATCCTGCGCATCGCAAACCTCGACCTCGACGAGTTGAAGCGCTTCGGCCGCATCCTCGACCGCCGCCCCACCAGCCTCGGCGGACGCACCGTCTCCGAATCCCTCATCGCAGCGCTGCTCCGCGTCCGCACCCGCCGCGGCCGCACCGCGCCTCTTCGCGCCAACCCCGTCCAGCGCGCCTTTGAGCAGCGCCGTGGCCAGCACAACATCGTCCTCAAGGCCCGTCAGATGGGCCTCACCACCTGGGTCGCCGCGCGCTTCTTTCTCAAAACCATCACCCGGCCCGGAACCCTCACCCTCGAGGTCGCGCACACCCAGGAGTCCGCCGAAGAGATCTTCCGCATCGTCCATCGCTTTCTCGCCTGCCTCCCTCAGACGCTGCGCGCGGGCCCGCTGCGCACCTCGCGCTCCAACGTGCGCCTCCTCGCCTTTCCCGCGCTCGATTCGCAATACATGGTCGTCTCCGCCGGCGACCGCAACGCCGGCCGCGGCCTCACCGTGCAAAATCTCCACTGCT
>DATKTQ010000247.1:0-23776 GCA_035531055.1 Occallatibacter sp.
AAAAGACGCGCATGAGGGCACCCGGCCATGACGACAGAATCTTACACCGTTCCGATGGTCGAGATTCGTGGAAACCCACCCTTCGCCAGAAAAAAGCGAAGGATGGGCCACCCATCAGTTGTGGGCCAATTAAGATTGCAATAACCTAGGGTGTGCCACCCGCCACCCGCCACCCATCAGTTGTGGGCCAATTAAGATTGCAAAAACCTAGGGTGTGCCACCCGCCCACCCATTCGCAGAGAACGCGAATGGATGGGGCACCCGGCATCCGACCCAGGGCGTCATACGTTGCCGAGGTGCTGTTGACCGTAGCGGGCTGGTTCAGCGCGTCCCAGGTAAGCGTGGCGGGCGTGCTGGTCAACTGGTTGCCGTTCTTGTCATACGTGGGCGCGGGCCTGGTGCCCCATTCATCGCAGCGGTATTGCGATGAGTGGGGTCCGTGACTGTTCGCGGCGGCTCCAGGTCCAGCGGGATTCTATCTCAACCTGTCCAATCTCGCCGGTAGCCCAGTGTCGAAAGCTGGACCACGGCCAATCCTCGGGTTTGGAGACTAATCCCCGGGCGACAGGATTGCGGTGGATGTAACGGAGCTTCTCCACGAACTTTCGCTGTGTGAGGAGATTGGAGTCATAGTAGCGTGCCTGCCAGAAATGGTCTCGGGAACCTCTGAGCTGCCGGGAGGTTTGCCCCTTCAATACGCGCAGAGTGTTGTCCAGGCGTTCCGCCTTCGGTTCGCTGAGCAGAAGGTGCACGTGCTCTGGCATGAGGACGTAGCCGAAGAGAAAAAACTGGTGGCGCCGATGCACGGTTTCGAGTGTGTCCAGGAATACCTTTCGCGAGTGATCGTCCGCGAGGAAGGGTAGACGGCGGTAACAGCTGAAGGTGAGGAAGTGGTAGTTGCCTTCAGTCTGGTATCGCTTCAGGCGGCTCGGCATGGATTCATCGTAACGCGGGAGTGAGCCAGACCCCACTCATGCGCAAAAGACGCGCATGAATGGGGCACCCAATTTTGCTGGCGACGAGCATCTGTCGCTGGGGACCCCGGTGCGCGCAGGAATGGGTATACATGCAGAGGGAGATAGACGATTGCCGGGCTAGTGCGGAGGGTCTGAGGCGCGGATGGCGGTGAGGTCGTCGGGGATTTCGCCGTTCATGAAAGCGGCGCGATGGTCGGGGTCGCCGAGATCCATTTCGAAATGGTGCCAGGTGTCGTCCTGCAGGACGCCCATGTTCCAGCGGCCTGAGACCGAATCGGCAAACTGCCAGACGATATGGTAGCCCTCCTCGTTGGTGAAGCCCTCGTTGTCGGCCTGGAGGATGGCATCGCCGCGTTCCCAGAGATGGGAGCGCAGGGCGTGTAGGGCGTTGGAGCCCTCGACGGATTCCGCGCCCTGCAACTGCTGGAGTGCGTAGACGGTTCGGACTTCGTCGAGGTACTCCGTGAGCCACTGGACGCCGGTTTCGGGTTTGCAGTCGTGCAGGTCTTCGAGGAAGTCGGCGATTTCGTCCTGACCGATTGAACCATCGAAGACGGGATTGCGCTGGATCAGGGCGACCTCGACCTCGTCGTCGCTGGAGAGCAGGAGGGTCTCCCATTCGTCCTCGGAGCCTTCTTCCAGGATGAGGCGGAAGCCCGGGTGTTGGGAGCGAAGGAACTGCGCGAGTTGGTCGAAGAATGGGTAGTCTTCGCCCTTGGAAAGAATGCGCGAGTGGTGGGCCAAGTGGACTTCTCCTGGGTAGCGCGGGCGTGTGTGGACGCAGGAGTATTTTATCGCCTGGGGAGTGGGGGCTTCCCAGGCGTGCTCCGCTCAGGATTGCAGGTCATTTGGGGCTTTGGATTGAGTGGGCGAAGTGTGCAACGTGAAAAGGAACCGCAGATTTTTCGCCTCCGCTTTGCTTCGCTCAAGATGACAGTGTTCTGTGGGAGTGTGGGCGGTGTGTGGACCCACCCTTGGCGCAGAGGACACGGAAAGGGATGGTGCATCCTTGTCATTGGCGGGGTGAGCGATGTGGTTTCCCAGGTCCCAGAAGCGGGACCTGGGAAACCACATGTTCCTGCAGATTTATGGGCACGCAGGTTTGTGCGGTTTGATGCAGGCGGCGGATCGCTATTTGTCGGTGAGGGCTTCGACGCCGGGGAGTTTTTTGCCTTCGAGGAATTCGAGGCTGGCGCCGCCGCCGGTGGAGATGTGGGTGATCTGGTTGGCGACGCCGGCCTGGTTGATGGCCGAGACCGAGTCGCCGCCGCCGATGATGGAGATGGCGGCCTTGTTGGCGGCGACGGCGCGGGCGATGGCGTTGGTGCCGACGGCGAAGCGGGGAAACTCGAAGACGCCGGCGGGGCCGTTCCAGACGATGGTGCGGGCGGTGGTGATGATGTCCTCAATGTTGGTGATGGTTTTGGGGCCGATGTCGAGGCCCTGCCAGTCGGTGGGGAAGTTGACGGAGGTGTCCCAGGGCTTGGTTTTGGCGTCGGGGGCGAAGGAGTTGGCGAGGACGTTGTCGACGGGGAGCAGGAGCTGGACGCCTTTGGCTTTGGCCTTGGCGATGGCTTCGCGGGCGACTTCGATCTTGTCCTCTTCGACGAGGGACTTGCCGGTGGTGACGCCGAGGGCGCGCTGGAAGGTGTATGCCATTCCGCCGACGATGATGAGGGTGTCGACCTTGTCGAGGAGGTTGTTAATGACGTCGATTTTGCCGGAGATTTTGGAGCCGCCGATGATGGCGACGAAGGGCTTTTCCGGGTCTTCCAGCGCCTTGCCGAGGTAAGTGATTTCCTTCTCCATGAGGAGGCCGGCGACGGCGGGCGTGAGGAAGTGGGTGATGCCCTCAGTGGACGCGTGGGCGCGATGGGCAGAGCCGAAGGCGTCGTTTACGTAAATTTCCGCGAGCGAGGCGAGGGCCTGGGAGAAGGCGGGGTCGTTGGCTTCCTCTTCGGCGTGGAAGCGGAGGTTTTCCAGCAGCAGGACCTGGCCGGATTCGAGCTGGCGCGCCATTTCTTCGGCGACTTCTCCGACGCAGTCGGGCGCGAAGGCTACGTTGATGCTTTCGCCGAGCTGCTTGTCGAGGAGGGCGCGGAGGCGGTCGACGACGGGGCGGAGGGAATACTTGGGATCGGGCTTGCCCTTGGGACGGCCGAGGTGGGAGGCGAGGATGACCTTGGCGTGGTGGCGGAGGGCGTACTCGATTGTGGGCAGAGTGGCCACGATGCGGGTGTCGTCGGTGATGGTGGAGCCGTCCTCAGTGAGGGGGACGTTGAAATCGACGCGGATGAAGACCCGCTTGTCGGCCAGTTCGATGTCGCGGATGGAGAGCTTGGACATGGGGCGAAGACCTTTCTGCATGAGGGACTAAGGACCAGGGACTAGGGACTGGGGATTACGGCGTCCATTTCAATTTCGATACGCCAGTCGGGGTTGAGGAGCGCGGCCACGACAACCATGGTGGCGGCAGGGCGGGTTTGCGCGAAGAACTCGCCGTGGACACGGCCTATGGCTTCCCAGTCTTCGACATGGGTGAGATACATTCGTGTGCGGACGACGTGATCGAGCGAGGCACCGGCCTTGGCGAGGGCCTCTTTGGCGATGGTGAAGATGCGGCGGGTTTGCCCGGAGGCGTCTTCGTGCTCTGCGCCCACGGGGCCGGTTCCGGCGAGTTGGACGAGGTTGCCGACGCGCACGGCGCGGGAGAAGCCGATGATGGGCTCGTAGGGAGATCCGCCGCTGATGGTTTGTCGCATAGTGAGATTTGAAGTAGAGAGGAGTGCTCAGAACTTATGAATTCCGAGCACTCCTCTCAGGGGCTAAAGCCCGACTCAACTGTGGACTTCAATGTACGGGCTAAAGCCCGTACCCTTCAATGACGATTCCTGCTCCGGTTTAGAGACCCTTGGAGGTGAGGAATCCGATGAGGTCGACGACGCGGTTGGAGTAGCCCCACTCGTTGTCGTACCAGCTGATGACCTTGGCGGAGTTGCCGACGACCTTGGTGAGGAGCGAGTCGAAGATGGAGCTGCGCTTGTCTCCCTTGAAGTCGCTGGAGACGAGCTCGTGGGTCTCATAGCCGAGGATGCCCTTGAGCGCGCCTTCCGAGGCTGCCTTCATGGCGGCGTTGATGGCGTCGACGGTGATGGGCTTCTCAGAGACGAAGGTGAGGTCGACGACGGAGACGTTGGGGGTTGGGACGCGGATGGCGAAGCCGTCGAGCTTGCCTGCGACCTCAGGAATGACGAGCTTGAGGGCCTTGGCTGCGCCGGTGGAGCTGGGGATCATGTTGATGGCAGCGGCGCGGGCGCGACGGAGGTCCTTGTGAGGAAAGTCGAGGATGACCTGGTCATTGGTGTAGCTGTGAATGGTGGTCATGATGCCGCTGACGATGCCGAACTGCTCGATGAGAACCTTGACGACGGGCGCGAGGCAGTTGGTGGTGCAGCTGGCGTTGGAGATGATGTTGTGCTTGGCGGGGTCGTACTTGTTCTGGTTGACGCCGAGGACGATGGTGAGGTCCTCGTTGGAGGCGGGCGCGGAGATGATGACCTTCTTGACGGTGGCGCCGAGGTGGGCCTTGGCCTTGGTGGCATCGGTAAAGTGGCCGGTGGACTCGACGACGATTTGCGCGCCGACATCAGCCCAGGGGAGCTTGGCGGGGTCGCGCTCGGCCCAGACCTTGATCTTCTTTCCGTCGACGGAGATGAAGTCGTCTCCTGCAACGATGTCGTTTTTCAGGTTGCCCAGGATGGAGTCGTACTTGAGCAGGTGAGCCAGCGTCGCGGGGCTGGTCAAGTCGTTCACGGCGACGAAATCAATCTCTGGATTGCCGAGCGCGGCACGCAGGACGTTGCGGCCAATGCGGCCGAAGCCGTTGATGCCAACCTTAACTGCCATGTGTCTTTTCTCCTTGTTTCGATGCGTAGAGCTTGAGGTTAATGAAGTCGTGGAGTTCGGCGGGTGAAATGCGCGCTATCGGGCACTTCCACCAAACTCTTGATGGTACCATCCGGGGCGACGCGGGCGAAATGAAAACTGAGGAACAGGCGGCGCGGGCCGGAAAAGGAGGCTACTGCCAGTTTGCCGGAGCGAGGGTGCCGGGATATGTGACGAAATGCACAGGATTTGCAGCGCCCCGCGCAAGTGTGGTATCCCGGTACTATTACGATGCAGGTGCTAAACGCAACATGAGACGACGTTCCAGACGCGCCCCGAACACATCCGAATCGACAGGCAAGATTGGCCAGGAGATTCCCGCGAATCAGCCGCGCCCGCTGGTGCCCTCCTATATGGACGAGGCCCCGGCGCAAGCGCACGAACCAGAACCGCAGCCGGCGGTGCGGCGGGAGGCCGCGCCGGAGCGGCAACCGGAGCGGCCGCCTCGGCAGCCGCGGGCGGTGCGTCCGGAGTGGAATGAGCCGGCCAGTTCCGGTCGGCTGGAGATGGAGACACAGCCGGAGTTGCCGTCGACGCCTCCGCCAGAGCAACAGGCGGCGGACCGCTCGGCGCAGGCGCCCAAGGGCTATGTGGTGCTGGCGATTGGGATGCCGGGCTCGGGCAAGACGACGTGGTTCCGCAGGCGGGGAGTGACGCCGCTGTCGAGCGACCTGCTGCGGAATATTCTTTTTGACGATGTGGAAGAGCAGCGCTACCAGGGGCTGGTGTTTTCCACGCTGCGCTCGCTGCTGCGGGCCAGGCTGATTGCGCGGATGCCGTGGAACTATGTGGATGCGACGAATTTGTCAGTCCACGAGCGGCGGCAGTGGATCAAGATGGCGAAGAGCTTTGGCTACGAGGCGCAGGCGGTATTTTTCGATGTGCCGCTGGAGGTTTGCCTGGAGCGGAACCGCTCGCGCGACCGGATGGTGAGCGAGGACGTGATGCGGAAGATGGCCGAGAAGCTGAAGCCACCGGTGTTCGAAGAAGGGTTCGAGAAGATCACGGTGGTGCGGGTGAAGAGCGCGGGTTGAGCGGCGCTTCTTGCTCGGACGGCTTCCCCGGATGACAACCCCGGACGGCACCCAAGGAGACTTCCCTATGAGTACGACACCGAATCCGGCGACGGCTCCGGCGGCGAACGTGGAGCCGTGGCTGCGCGGGACGCATGGCGAGACGCCGGCGGTGGCGCGGGCGGTGCTGCATGCGCTGGACCTGGCGCTGGAGGACCTGACGAAGTGGACGGCGGGGCTGACGGATGCCGAGGTGCATGCGGGGCCGATGGGATTGCCTTCCGTCGCGTTTCATCTGCGGCACCTGGCGCGGTCGACGGACCGGATTTTGACCTATGCCGAGGGCGGGCAGTTGACGGCCGAGCAACTGACGGCGCTGAAGGCGGAGCAGAATGCGGGAGCCGAGACTTTGGCTGAGCTGCTCGCCGAGGTTGAGGTGAGCTTCTGCAACGCGGCGGAGCGGGTGAAGGTGTTGGCGACGGCGGAGTTCGACACGTTTCGCGGAGTGGGGCGGAAGCAGTTGCCGACGTCGATTGGGGGCGCGCTGGTGCATGTGGCGGACCACACGCAGCGGCACGTGGGGCAGGTGGTGACGACGGCGAAAGTGTTGAAGGCTCTGCGGGGATAAGGCGCATCACAGCGAGGGATCTGAATTTGAGCTATGCTTTTGCGCGTCCTGAGAATGGAGAGGTTGCGCATGCAAGGTTCGCAAGTTCGCTTTCTGCCGCTGGCCGCCAAAACCGTAGTGAGCCATACGCTGACCTACTTTGTGATGGGCGTTCTTGCCTCTCACTTTCTGCATTATGAAGAAATCCTGAACAATCCGAATTCGGGGATGCACCCGATGAATAGTGTGTGGGTATTGCTGGGGCCGATGCTGCAGGTTTTTCGCGGCGTGCTGTTTGCAGCGGTGTTTTACCCATTCCGGGAGATCCTGTTTGGGCGGAGAAATGGCTGGCTGCTGATGAGCTGGTTGTTGATTGGTTTGGGGATTCTGGGGACATTTGCCGCGCCTGGGGGATCGCTGGAAGGGTATATCTACACGACGACGCCGGCACTTGTGCAAATGCGGAGCTACCTGGAGGTTGTGCCGCAGGCGATATTGCTTTCGGCCCTGCTGTTTTACTGGGTTGGCCACGCGGGGAAGAGGTGGTTGAACTGGACCCTGGGAGTGGTGTACATGGTGGCGGTGACGTTGCCGCTGCTGGCGCTGGTGGCGCCGAAAAGGTAGCGGAACCCGGGGCGGGTTTGTGCGGTGGCCCGGACGTTTGGGAAGGTTGGGAAGGTGGTGACAACGGCGAAAGTGTTGAAGGCTCTGCTGGGTTGAGGGCAGAACAAAGGTTTGGATAAACTTAAGGTAAAGGCTTAAGTTTATTCTATAACATATTGTAAATAAGAAATTTATACGTTATTCCCTGAGTGCGATTCCGGGTGGGATTGCACTGGAAAAATCTGTGGAAAACTCAACGTTGTGTGAAGTCCTGCGTGTGGGGCGAGGTCGGCAGGCACTAGCGGAGGGTGTCGATTTCGCTGATGCTGTCGAGGATGTGGCCCATCTTTTCCTGTTTGGTGCGGAGGTAGCGCTCGAAGGATTCCTGGGGTTCGACTTCGGCGGAGATGCGCTCTGAGACGGAGATGCCGGCGGACTCGAGGGCGGCGACTTTTTCCGGATTGTTGGTGATGAGGCGGACGCTGGAGATGCCGAGGAGCTTGAGGACCTGGGCGGGCAGCTCGTAGGCGCGGCAGTCGGCGGCGAAGCCGAGTTCGACGTTGGCCTCGACGGTGTCGCGGCCGTGGTCCTGCAGTTCGTAGGCCTGGAGCTTGGCCATGAGGCCGATGCCGCGGCCCTCTTGCTGCTCGTAGAGGAGGATGCCGGCGCCCTGCTGGGCGATGTGGGCGAGTGCGAGCTCGAGTTGGAGGCGGCAGTCGCAGCGGAGGGAGCCGAAGACGTCTCCGGTGAGGCACTGGGAGTGGATGCGGACCAGGGGCGGGGCGGCGTGGATGTCTCCCATGACGAGGGCGACGAGGCCTTCGGGCTGGGGTGCGGAGGAGTCGCCGGGGGCGCAGTTGGGGAGCGGCTGCGCGGGTTGGCCCTCAAAGCCGAGGATGCGGAAGTGTCCCCAGCGGGTGGGGAAGTCGGCTTCGGCGATTTTTTTTACGCTTTCAAAGGCCATAGGACCATTTTACGTTGAGCGGGCCGGAGCGCCGCGACTGAGGGCAGGGCGGCGGCGCTTGTCTTTCTTGGATGCGCGAGGCTGGCCACGCGATACAGTGATGAGGTGACCGACAAGCTCATTCTGATCACGCTGCTGGTGAAGCTGGGGGTGATGGCCTCCGTGGCGAGCGTCCTGGCGAGGGGGACGACCTTCCGGCGGCTGTTTTTTGCCGAGCGCCGGAGCTGGCGCCAGACGATGGCGGTGCTGGCGTTCTTTCTGGTGCCGCTGACGCTGGGCGTGTGGATTCGGACGCTGGTGCCGAATTTCCTGGCGGCGGACATCAGCTTTGAGGCGGTGATCCTGCTGGGGCTGCTGCTGGGGCCGGGATGGGCGATGCTGGGCGGGGCGGTGCTGAGCGGTCCGGCGATGCTGCACCACGAGTTTCTGGCGCTGCCGTTCAACCTGGCGGTGGGGCTGGGCGCGGGGGTTCTGGGGCGGTTTGTGGAGCAGGAAGAGGTGTGGTCGTTCACGCCGTTTATTGACCTGAGCCTGTACCGCTGGATTCGGCGGAACCTGCGGAAGCCGCGGGTGGACCGGCCGTTCCTGATGATGGGACTGATTCTGGCAGCGGAGGCGAGCCGGGACTGGCTGGCGCATGAGTTTCCGCATCGGCTGTTTGCGCTGCTGACGCCGACGGTGTGGCTGCAGGTGCTGGTGTGGGTGACGGCGCCGATTGTGGTGGGGATTGCGCTGAAGGTGTGGAACGCGCTGCGCATGGAGATGAAGCTGGAGGAGCAGAAGCGGCTGCTTCTGGAGGCGCGGCTGGACGCGCTGCAGCGGCAGATCAATCCGCATTTCCTGTTCAATACGCTGAATTCGATTGCGAGCCTGGTGCGGCTGCAGCCGGAGCTGGCGCGGGAGATGACGGTGAAGCTGGCGAATATTCTGCGGGCTCTGCTGAAGGACCACGACACGTATGTTCCGCTGAGCGAGGAACTGAGCTTTACCGACGACTATCTGGACATTGAAGTGGTGCGGTTTGGCCCGGAGAAACTGCGGGTGGAAAAGGAAATTGATCCGCGGACGCTGGAGGTGCTGGTGCCGAGTATTTTGCTGCAGCCGCTGATTGAGAACAGCATCAAGCACGGGCTGGAGCCGCGCATCCATGGGGGGACGGTGACGCTGCGCAGCCGGATGGAAGGCGATCGGCTTCTGATTGAAGTGGCCGACGACGGGGTGGGCATGGGGCCGCGACCGGAGACGGCGCTGAAGCGGACAGGCGCGGGCATCGGGATGAAGAATGTGCAGGAGCGGCTGGAGGTGCTCTACGGCAGCCAGGCGCGGTTTGAGGTGGAGAGCCGTCCGGGGCGGGGGACGCTGGTGACGATTGAGATTCCGGCGACGCTGCCAAGGCTGCGGTGAGTTGAAAAAGGCGGGTTTTGGGCAGAGGAGAGCGGGAGCCGCGATGGCTGCCGCTCAATTTTTTGGGCGATTGGCGAGCCAGAGGCGGAACTCATCTTCAATGGAGAAGCCGTTCTTGCGGAAGGGGCGGTCTTTTTGCCGGAGGTAGCTTTTGAAGGCTTCCTGGTCCTCGTCCGTGGGCACGTAATCGTCGGGCAGGGCGGGCAACTCGGCAGTTGCGATGAGGTTGGGGAGGGCGAAGCCGGAGCCGGGGAAGAACCAGTGGGACTCAACGGGCGCAAAGGCGATGGCAAAGAAGCTGATGAAGCCAAAGAGAGGAAGGTGGTTGTGGAGGAAGGCAATGCCGACGAGAAAGCCCAGAACGACGAGATGCACGATGACGGCGAGTGGAATGGTGAGAGAAAGGCCCTGTTTGCGGTCTGCCAGATAGATGAGGAAGGCGAGGAACAGGTGGTAGGCGACGAGGATGGAGACGTACGATCCGGCAGCGCCGGGAAGCAGGTAAGTTCCGATGAACAGGCCGATGATGCCGGAAGCGAGGAAACCAAGGATCTTCATGCGTTCCGATTCCTTTGCGCGATCTGGGCAAGTGGTGCATTGCGCGGCCGGGGAGAGACGAGGCTCAGGCACAGTGTACAGCCAGGCCGGTGGTCCGAGCGCGCAGTAAGCCTTTCCATCTAACAAGGTAAAGGGCTTTCTGCGCAATTCCCCTATTGGGTGAATCGGAACCTTGAGGAGATTTCCTTTTTTGGGAAAGCGGGAACAGCAGCGGACCGCGCTATGCTCAAGAGCATGGTTCGGTTCACAGTGCTGGCGTCGGGGTCGAGAGGGAACAGCGCGGTGGTGAGCGGCGGTCGGACGCGCATCCTGGTGGACGCGGGGCTGAGCTGCCGAGAGCTGTTTCGGCGGATGCGGCTGGCGGGCGAGGACCCGGAGACGCTGGACGCGATTCTGGTGACGCATGAGCACCAGGACCACGTGAACGGGCTGGCGGTGACGGCGCGGAAGCTGGGGATTCCGGTGTACTTTACCGAGGGAACGCACCGGGCGTGGATGCGCTGGCTGACGCCGCGGCGGCAAATGACCTACAACCAATGGCTGGAGCAGTGCCGAAAGCAGGCGGAGGCGCGGCAGGCCGAGGCGGATGCAGCGGCTGGCGAAGGCGAAGCGGACGAGACGGACGGGGCCGCAGAGCCCGTGACGGGGGAGCCAGTGACGGCAGAGCTGGCGGCGGTGGAGGCTGGGGCAGAGACTGCGGCGGGGGCTGCGGAAGGGGCTTTGACGAGGGCCTCGGCGGGCAAGGACCCGACTTCGCTGCCGGCTGTGGAGTACTTTGCGGCGGGAGTGCCGTTCCACATTGGAGACGTTGCGGTGAGCCCGTTCACGATTCCGCATGACGCGCTGGACCCGGTGGGATTTGTGCTGCAGGCCGAGGGTGTGCGGATGGGTTTTGCGACGGATTTGGGGTATGTTCCGCCGAATGTGAAGGCGCAGCTGAAGGGACTGGATCTGCTGTTGATCGAGTCCAACCACGACCTGGAGATGCTGCGGGACGGTCCGTATCCGTGGAGTGTGAAGCAGCGGGTTTTGTCGAGGGTGGGTCATCTTTCGAACGATGCGGCGGGGGAGTTTCTGGAGACCGAGTATGACGGGCAAGCGGCGTACGTGATTCTGGCGCATCTGTCAGAAAGCAATAATCATCCGGAGCTGGCGCGGGTGACGGCGGAGCGCGCGTTGAACGGACGGGCGAGCCTGCTGGCGAACAGTCTGTTGCTGGCTGCGCAACATGAACCGCTGTTGCCTATTGACTTCTGAAGCAATCTTTTGGCGGACATGTTTTGACGAAGGTGGGCTACAATGGAGTTATAGGCAACACTCTGGTACGAGGCAAGTTGGCAGCGGAGACGCCAAAGCACCGACCCTGCGCGTGGCACGGTAGAACACAAATTGGCTGAAACATGCATGACCGGGGATCATCCAAGATTTCAGGCTGCCCGTTACGCAGCGCCGCGCTGTATCTCGGCGAAAACGCACGTCCAATTGCAAGGTGAGTCGAAACAACAATGCCAAGAACCCCGTGTACCGACCGAGTTGTAGGCGCGATTCTGGGAAGCTGGCGCTATGACATTTCGGGGATTTATCCCGAGATGCGCAGGGATTACGAACAACATCTGACCGAGTGCGCGCACTGCCGCGCACGGCAAAAATTTCATCGCAGCCTGGACGTATCCCTGGCGATTTTAACGTCGCTGGCGGTGCTGTTTTTCCTGTTTGCGCTGGCGGTTCTGCATCACATTCGCCCGCTGGATAATGTGGCGTTCAATGTGCTGGGGCTGGACATCTACGACATGTATCACATGCTGATGTCGGCGGGCGTGGCGGGTCTGGTGTTCTCACTGATTGCGCTGGTGCTGGTGATGACGGCGACGCCGGCGCCGAAGTATCTGAGCGGGATTGCGGCGGAGCGCGCGAAGCTGCTGGAAGAGCGGCTTCCGGCGCGGATCAAGTCCATGCGCCCGCGGTAAACGCGAAGACTGAAGGAAACGCAAAAGGCCTCCCGGATGGGGAGGCCTTTCTTGCATGGTGGGGATGGATACAGGGGTTCGACGGTGTTATAATAAGTGTAATAACAGGAGGTCCGAGATGCTGACTTTGAAGCTTACGCAAATCGGCAATTCCGTCGGCTTTGTGCTGCCCAAAGAGGCGGCTGCGCGCCTGAAGCTGGAGAAGGGCGATGTGGTGTTTCTGACCGAGTCGCCGGATGGCTACAGGCTGAGCCCTTATGATCCCAGGTTTGCGCAGCAGATGACGGCCGCGGACCGAATCATGAAGAAGCGGCGGAATGCGCTGCGGGAACTGGCAAAGTAGCGGCCCGATGCGCTGGACATGGATTGAAGAGAGCGTCGTGCTGGCGATTCACGATTCGCAGCTGGACGAGCATGGCGGAGGCGCCGGCTTGCGGGATGCGGGAGCGCTGGATTCGGCCCTGGCGCGCGCGAAGAATCGCGTGGCGTATGGAGAGGCGCAGGATGCCGCTGCATTGGCTGCCGCGTACGCGTACGGAATCTCGAGCAACCATCCGTTTGTGGATGGAAACAAGCGCGTGGCCCTGGTGGTGATGGAACTTTTTCTTGAGCTGAACGGCTGGTCGCTCGTGGCTGACGATGCGGATTGTGTGGCTGCGATGCAGGAACTGGCAGCGGGCGCTATGACAGAAGAAGCACTGGCCGCGTGGATACGCGCACACATTGCTAGTGCGTGAACGCGGATAAGGTTGAAAGGCGAAGCCATGTCGGCTTCGCCTTTTTTATGACAACGAAACAGGACTACTGCTGGATGGGGATGCGCAGGTCGCCGCCGGTCATCTCTTTCGGCAGGTCGAGCTTGAGCAGATTGAGCAGGGTGGGCGAGATGTCGCGCAGGGAGCCGTCGGGGCAGAGGCGGAAGTGATTGGCCTCTTCGCTGACGTAGATGAGGGGCACGGGGTTGGTGGTGTGGGCGGTGTGCGGGCCTCCGCTGACGGGGTCCACCATGAGCTCGGCGTTGCCGTGGTCGGCGGTGATGAGCCAGCTTCCGTTCTTTTCGCGGATGGCTTTGTAGATGCGATCGAGTTGGGCGTCGACGGCTTCGCAGGCCTTGATGGTGGGTTCGAGCTGGCCGGAGTGGCCGACCATGTCGGCATTGGCGAAGTTGGCGACGACGAGGTCGAAGGCGGTGTCATTGACGGCCTTGACGATGGCATCTCCGATGGCCTCGGCGCGCATTTCCGGCGCGAGGTCGTAAGTGGCCACCTTGAGCGAGGGAACGAGGACGCGGTCTTCGCCGGGGAAGGGAATTTCGATTCCGCCGTTGAAGAAGTACGTTACGTGGGCGAACTTTTCGGTCTCCGCGACGCGGAGGTTGCGGAGCTGATGCTGCGCGAGGACGTTGGCGAGGATGTTGTCCATCGACTCGGGCAGGATGACGAGAGGCAGCTCGAATTTTTTGTCGTACTGCGTCATGCAGAGGTAATGGAGATGCTTGGGAATTTCGGTGCGGGGGATGGTCTCGTCTAGCGACTCCCAGCCGTCGAGGTCGCGGCCGCCGTTCTTGTTGAGTCCGCTTTCGCGGGCGAGGACGCGGGTAATCTGGCGGGCGCGGTCGGCGCGGAAGTTGATGTTGATGCAGACGTCTTCATCGCGGATTTGACCGACGGGGCGGCCTTCGGCATCGACGACGACGAAGGGGATGAGGAACTCGTCGGTTATGCCGGCATTGTAAGACTGCTTGATTTGCGCGACGGCGTTTGCGTGCGCGCCGCCTTCGGCTTTGCCGTGGACCATGGCGTCGAAGGCCTTGCGCTCGCGCTCCCAACGCTTGTCGCGGTCCATGGCGTAATAGCGTCCGCTGGCGGAGGCGACTTTGCCGACGTTGTACTCGCGCATTTTCTGTTCAAGGGCGGCGATGTATCCGGCGCCGGAGGTGGGCAGGGTGTCGCGGCCGTCAAGGAATGCGTGGACGAAGACGCGCTCGACGCCGTACTCGCGCGCGGCGCGGAGCAGGGCGTAGAGGTGCTCCTGGTGGGAGTGGACGCCGCCGTCGGAGACGAGCCCGAAGAGGTGGAGCTGGCGGCCGTTCTCGCGGGCGCGGTGCATGGCCTGCACGATGGCGGGAACCTTGCTGAATTCTCCGGCGGCGATGAGCGCATCGATGCGGGTGATGTCCATCTGCACGATGCGGCCGGCGCCGATGTTGAGGTGGCCGACTTCGCTGTTGCCCATCTGTCCGTCCGGCAGGCCGACGAAGTGCTCGGATGCGCGGATGAGGGTGTTGGGGAACTCGCGGAGGAGCTTGTCGTACGCAGGTTTGCGGGCGAGCGCGATGGCGTTGTTGGCGGTTTCAGCGCGGTAGCCCCATCCGTCGAGGATGGTGAGAACGAGAGGATGCTTGGAAGTAGCCACTTAGAAAATACCTCTGATCAATGCGATTTCTTCTAGGATAACCTGCCGCACAGTAACGGGATGTGATTCGCGCCCGCTGTGAAATTATCATCCTCAGCGGAGGCTAGAAGCGGCTGAAGTCGTAGGATCTACGCATACCGTTCGCTGCGACGCCACGCAAGTGCTGCAAGCCTTATTTATCTACAACTATATTCTTGGCGGACTCAATGCAGGCGGCCTGCATCACGTGGGGCATTTCATGCTCGAGCGGGCATACCTCGAAATCTCCGAAGATGGGGTCAGCAAAGCCTTGGGCAGCCCGGCTCTGCGCAAACACTCGTTCCACGTTTTCTGGCAATTGGGGGTTCTCATTGTCTCCTTGGTCTGGGTCTTGGGATGCGGGGTTATATCTTGAAGGGCCGCTATAGATGCCGAGAATGCGATGCGTTCCGATCTTCCAGAGCCGAAGGGCTGGTGTTCCATTCCCGAACCGAAGGCGGCCGTGGGTCCAATAGCACGAATTCGCGATCGCCGGCGTCTTGCAAGGAATTGTGCGCCCTTCGCCGTGCTGGGCAACGCCTGCCGTGCAGAGGAATACACATACCAGCAGACACGCGAGTGCGGAGCGTTTCATTCCAGAGCATCGTAACTCGAATTTGCTTACTCGGCTCCGGAATTTTCCTAGAGACAACCGCAGCTCCTTCGACTTTGCGGGGCACAACGAGTGCGCCCCGCGTCGCTCAGGATGACAGGCCGCATGTGGCTTGCACCCTAGTCGTTGTAGTTGAGGCTCTCAAGGCCGAGGAAGACGGCGCCTGCGCCGAGCTCTTCTTCGATGCGGAGAAGCTGGTTGTATTTGGCGATGCGGTCGGTGCGGCTGACCGAGCCGGTCTTGATTTGTCCGACGCCGGTGGCAACGGCGAGGTCGGCGATGTAGGTGTCTTCCGACTCGCCGGAGCGGTGCGACATGACCGAGGTGTAACCGTAGCGGCGGCCGAGCTCGATGCAGTCGAGGGTCTCGGTGATGGTGCCGATCTGGTTGACCTTGATGAGAATGGAATTGCCGACGCCTTCCTCAATGCCGCGCTGGAGGCGCTTGACGTTGGTGACGAAGATGTCGTCGCCGACGAGCTGGATGCGGCCGCCGAGCTTGTCGGTGAGGATGCGCCATCCTTCCCAATCATCCTCGGCGAGGCCGTCCTCGAGCGAGACGATGGGATATTGGCGGACCCAGTTGTCATAGAAGGCGACCATCTCTTCGCTGGAGAGCTCGCGCTTGTCGCTCTTCTTGAAGACGTACTTTTTCTTTTCCTTGTCGTAGAACTCGCTGGATGCGGGATCGAGGGCGATGGCGATCTGCTCGCCGGGCTTGTAACCGGCGGCCTCGATGGCCTCCAGGATGAGTTCGATGGCCTCGCTGTTGGACTTGAGCGAGGGAGCAAAGCCGCCCTCGTCGCCGACGGCGGTGTTGTAGCCCTTCTTCTTGAGAACGCTCTTGAGGGTGTGGAAGGTTTCCGCGGCCCAGCGGAGCGCGTCCGAGAAGCGCTCGGCGCCGACGGGCATGATCATGAATTCCTGAAAGTCCACGTTGCTGTCAGCATGCGCGCCGCCGTTGAGCACGTTGAGCATGGGGGTGGGCAGGACGCTGGCGTTGATGCCGCCGAGGTAGCGGTAGAGGGGAATCTCAAGGGTTTGCGCGACGGCGCGGGAGGCGGCCATGGAGACGGCGAGGATGGCGTTGGCGCCGAGCTTGCTTTTGTTCGGCGTGCCGTCGAGGGCGATCATGGTCTGGTCAATGAGGCGCTGGTTGGCAGCGTCCATGCCCTCGATTTCGGGGGCGATGACGGATTCGACGTTGGCGACGGCCTGCAGAACGCCCTTGCCGAGGTAGTGGGACTTGTCTCCGTCACGGAGTTCGACGGCCTCATGCTCACCGGTGGAGGCGCCCGAAGGCACAATGGCGCGGCCAAGGGCACCGCTCTCAAGAATCACATCCGCTTCCACGGTGGGATTGCCGCGGGAGTCCAGGACTTCCCGGGCGCGAATGGCAACAATTTCAGTCATATCAGTCCTCGCAATGCGGTGTAGCAGCCGGTCATTCAGTTTGGGACGGCGGTCAACGGGGAGGGCTTCTCCGGCAGCGCTATGTATGGTTTCCAGAAGCCCACTCACGAATTGATTCCCCCGTTGGACCTGAGCAAAAAATGTTGAGGTTCCGTACGGATTCTAACAAACGGGGCGAGAGCGGCCTGTGTGGCGGCGGTCACAGGTTGCATAAGTTGTTTGGAGTTTGGTTGATGGGGCGGGGCGGGGTATCAGAGTTGATTCTTGGCAGCGGAGGAACCCGCGAGGTGCGCCGGTGCGCGGGGAATCCGGGGGAGGAATAGCATTAAAGTTGGGCGGGGCTTGCCTGGCGAAAGCCGGAGAGCGGCCGCGCTGAGAACTTTTCCCCGCTTGCGGGGTCTAACGAGTGAGGGAAATTTCCGCTCGCGAGAAGGAGAATCTGGATGAACCGGCCAATTTTAGCGGTTGCCCTGTTTGCTGCGGCGAGTGCGGTGCTGGGAGCACAGCAGACGACGCAACCGAATCCGTACTCGGGAGTTTCCACGCCTCCGCCGGATGACACGATTGTGGTGACGGTGGACCAGCCGGCGAAGCCGCCCGCGGGCCATCCGATGGCAGCGACAGCAGCGACGGCGCCCAGGCCAGCAGCGGCGGTGGGCGAGCCGCAGTATGGTGCGGGATCGGCCAGCGCCACGACGACCGTGCCCGCGATGCAGGGGCAGTGGCAGCCGGGTGACGGTACGGACGACGGAATTGTGAAGGTGATGCCGCCGGTGGTGGCGGTGCATCCTGCGCTGCAACAGCGGGAGTATGCGCCGGACCCGGATGGAGGCATTGTGCACGTGGCGTCGCTGGGCCCGGGCGAGCTGAGAGCGGGGACTGAGATTCGCGTGCAACTGATGGGCGACCTTTCGAGCTCGATGAGCGAGGCGGGGGCGCCGTTCCGGTGCCGGGTGGCGACGGACGTGTTGCAGGATGGGCAGATTCTGATTCCAGCGGGATCAGAGATTGACGGGCGGGTGGAAGAGGCGTCGATGGGCGGCTTTGGCGGACATGGAGAGCTGCTGCTGCGCCCGGAGAAGGTGACGCTGCCGAACGGCACGAGCTATGCGCTGCACGCGATGGTGGTGGACGCGCCGGATTCGAATACGACGGTGGGCGCGGAAGGCGTGATTCGTCCGGGGTCGCGGCTGAAACGCAACGGGATTGAGTACGGCGGCGCAGTGGGCGCGGGCGCAGTGGCTGGAGCGTTCCTGGGCGGGCCTGTGGGCGCGCTGGCAGGCGGCGCGGTGGGCGCGGGCGTGGTGACGACGCACTTGCTGGTGAGCCATCCGCAGACGCATCTGAATGCGGGGACGCACCTGATTCTGACGCTGACGCAGCGGATGCATCTGGAGCCCTCGGCAGCGGACGGGGACTGAGGTATGGCTTCCTGCTAGACTCCCACTTGCAAAGTGAGTGGGGAGAAGCATGAGCGAGATCCAGACAAGCGGAATTCAGACTGTTGGAGTGGTGGGCGCGGGGACGATGGGCTCCGGCATTGCGCACGTGTTTGCGCGAGCTGGGCTGAACGTGCTGCTGTGCGACGTGGAGCAGCGGTTCCTGGACCGCGCGCTGGGACAGATTCGCACCAACCTGGGGCGCGAGGCGGCGAAGGGCAAGCTGGCCGAGGCGGAGATTGAGCCGGTGCTGGCGCGGATTACGCCGACGGTGGAGCGCGAGGCGCTGAAGGCTGCGCAGTTGGTGGTGGAGGCCGCGCCGGAGCGGCTGGAGCTGAAGGCGGAGATTTTTCGATCGCTGGATGGGATTCTGGGGCCGGAGGCGATTCTGGCAAGCAATACTTCTTCCATTTCAATTACGCGACTGGCGGCGCTGACGGGGCGGCCGGAGCGGGTGATTGGGATGCACTTCTTTAACCCGGTGCCGGTGATGGCGCTGGTGGAGGTGGTGCGCGGGCTGGCGACGAGCGACGCGACCAATGAGGCAGTGCATGCGCTGGCGCGGCGGCTGGGCAAGACGCCGGTGGCGGTGAACGATGCGCCGGGGTTTGTGTCGAACCGGGTGCTGATGCCGCTGATTAACGAGGCGGCGTTTGCGGTGATGGAAGGCGTGGCGACGCCGGAGGCCGTGGACGAGGTGTTCAAGCTGGGGATGGCGCACCCGATGGGACCGTTGACGCTGGCGGATTTTATCGGGCTGGACGTGTGCGTGGACATTTTGCGCGTGCTGCAGGAAGGCTTTGGCGACCCGAAGTACCGGCCGTGTCCGCTGCTGGTGAAGATGGTGGATGCGGGCTGGCTGGGGCGAAAGTCGGGGCGTGGGTTCTACACCTACAAGAAGTAAGCCGGGCCTGGGACGGGTTTGCGGAGCGAAAGGGAACCGCGGAGGCTGCAGGCGCGTATTGCCTTTTGACGCGTGAAACGGGCGTCGCGCAGCTATGCAGAATTTCTCTGACACACTCGGGCAGGTGTTTCGCGCCATTCTGGCGAACAAGATGCGCAGTTTCCTGACGATGTTCGGGATTGCGTGGGGCGTTGGGTCTTTGCTTGTACTGGTGGGTCTGGGCGAGGGTTTCCGGAGTGGACAGCACAAGCAATTGGCGACGCTAGGCAACGACCTGGTGATGATGTGGAACGGGACGATTCCGGCGGTGGCGAACCAGCACACGGGAATGCGGCCGTACCAGCTGACGCTGCGGGACGCTGAGGCGATGAAGAAGCTGCCGGAGTTTCGCGCGGTGACGGTGGAACTGGGGCGGAGTGACCTGTACGAGGTGAGCCAGTGGTCGAACACGTCCAGCCACGTGCTGGGCGTGGAGCCGAATTACCCGATCGTGCGGTTTATCCCGATGGCGAAGGGGCGTTTTCTTGATGCGGCGGACGTGGCGAACAGCCGGCGGGTGGCGGTGCTGGGCTTTAAGGCGGAGAACCTGCTGTTCAGCGGCCGGCAGATTCTGGGCGAGACGATCGCGATCAACGGGACGGCGTTCACGGTGGTGGGCTCGGTGGGCAAGATCAGCCGCGGGAACCATGGGGATTACGACGACCAGAAGATTTATATCCCGGTGACGACGATGGAGCAGCTGTTTCCGCTGAAGGGGGAGAACATTCCGCAGGATGCGCTGACGTCGATCCAGTACCAGCCGGCGACGCGCGGAGACATTGGCGCGGCGGTGGCGGTGGCGCACCGAGTGATTGCGCGGAACCACGGCTTTGACGTGAACAACAAGGATGCGTTCGACGAGTTCAACACGATCCAGGAAGAGAAGATGATCGGCGCGATTTTCACGGCGATGGACGTGTTCCTGGGCGGAGTGGGGATTGTGACTCTGGGGTTGGGTGCGGTGGGGATTATCAACATCATGCTGGTGAGCGTGACGGAACGGACGCGGGAGATAGGGCTGCTGAAGGCGCTGGGCGCGACGAAGGGAAGCATTCTGGCGCAGTTTTTCTGGGAGGGACTGCTGCTGACGGGCTTGAGCGGGCTGATCGGGATCGGTGTGTCTGCTGCGTTTATGGCTCTGCTGCAGGCGCTGCTGACGGACAAGATGCCGGGATGGGATCCGCCGCGGCTGGTGCCGTGGTCGGCGGCGCTGGCGCTGGGGGCACTGGTGCTGAGCGGAGTGGCGGCGGGGCTGTATCCGGCGAGCAAGGCAGCGGCGATGGACCCGATTGAGGCGCTGCGGCGCGAGTAAGCGGGAAGGACCACGAGGTAGAACGATGTTCAAGGATATTTGGGGCCAGGCCTGGGAAGCGATGGTGTACAACCGGCGGCGCACGGCGATCACGATGATCGGCATGGCGTGGGGGATTGCGACGGTGGTGCTGCTGCTGGCGTACGGGGCGGGCTTTAGCCGCGCGATTCAGGCGATTTTTGCGCAGTGGGGCACGAACGTGATCGGGGTATTTCCGGGGCGGACGAGCGAGCAGGCTGGAGGGGAAAAGGCCGGCGTGATCGTGCGGTTTACGCAGGACGACGTGGACCGGATTGCGAATGCGGTTCCGGGGATTGAACATATTTCTGCCACGGTGAACAAGGATGCGATCGTGCAGAACGAACTGCACAGCTACACGTGGTCAGTGAATGGCGTTCTGCCGTCCTTCCAGGACATCTGGAAGCTGGATGTGGCGCAGGGGCGCTTTTTCAACGGGCAGGAGGCGGAGCAGCGGGCGCACGTGTGTGTGATCGGGTCCGAGTCAAAGACGAAATTGTTCTCAGGGCAATGGGCGGTGGGGCAGCAGATCCGGCTGGACGGAGTGCTATTCACGATTGTGGGCGTGCTGGAGCCGAAGATGCAAGAGGGGGCGGACAACGACCGCAATCGGCAGATTTATGTGCCGTTCCGCACGATGAGCGACCTGAAGGATACGAAATATCTGGACGGCATCTGGTTGAACTACCGGGGTAACAATGAGACGGTGGAGCAACAGTTGCGGGCAACACTGGCGGCGGCGCACCACTTTCGACCAACGGACCACAACGCGATTTTTGTGGCGAACCTGATGACGCAGATGCACCAGTTCGAGATTCTGTCGCTGGCGCTGCAGGTGCTGCTTTCGATGGTGGGCGCGCTGACGCTGGGGATTGCGGGCATCGGGCTGATGAACATTATGCTGGTGAGCGTGCAGCAGCGGACGCGCGAGATTGGCGTGGAGAAGGCGCTGGGCGCGCAGAAGCACCACATCATGCTGCAGTTTTTGTCGGAAGCGCTGGTGATTACCTGCGTGGGTGGGCTGAGCGGGATTGCGCTGGCCTACCTGGTGAGCGTGATGGTGGGACGGATTCCGTTCTACAGCGTACTGGCGGAGCATGCGGAGGCGGCCGACATTTATCTGAAGATTTCGATGTCGTCGATTGTGGTGGCGACGGGAATCCTGGTGGTGACGGGGCTGGTGAGCGGGATGATTCCGGCGATGCGCGCGGCGAACCTGGACCCGATTGAGGCGCTGCGCTACGAGTGAGCGCGGGGCAGCCGGAGAACAGAAAAAGACAGAGAAATGCGAAGGGGCTGGCAGGATTTCTGCGGGCCCTTTTTGCGCGTTTAGCGTGTGTCGGCGGGAATGGCGGGCGGCGCGGGGGATTTGCGGCCCAACCAGAAGAGCATGGTGCCGAGGAGCACGCAGGCGAGGATGCCGGCGACGGCGTCCACGATGAAGCTGCCGGCGATGCCGCCGTGGGTGTAACCGAAGGACTCAACGTAAAGCATGTATGAGATGGGGAGCGAGAACGCCGAGCCGACGAAGCAGAAGGTGGTGGAGGCGAGGGGATTGTTTTTGCCGATGGTGTCAAAGATGATTGCCGTGCTGGTGGTGATGGCGCAGGACTGGAAGAGGTTTTCTGCGATGAGCGCAATGGCGAAGGCGGCCGGGACATGGGGCAGAAGAGTGAGGCTGAGTGTGACGCATGCTCCGGTGATCCCGATGCTGAGGTAAAGCGGGCGCAGCGGCATGAGGCGGCTGAGCGGCGGGAAGAGGAAGCAGCCGGCGATGCCGCCGACGGTGCCGCCGACGGCTCCGATGAGGCCGACGAAGGCGGCAGAGGCGTGAAAGTCATTGCCGCGCGCGGCGAGGAAGTTGGTGAGCGAGAAGGTTGCGCCTGGAGCCGCAAAAAGGATGAGGGCGACGAGGACCTGTCGCCGCTTGACGATGGCGATGAGATCGCCAAAGAAGCGGGTGAAGGATTCGCTGGCCAGGCGGCGGTCCGGGCCAGGTGCGGGCATGAAGAGAAAGCCAACCATGGGCAGCAGGATGGAGAACCCGAGGACGAGGGCGGCGGAGAGCGGGGATAGGCGCTCCACGATTTGGGCGCCGCCGATGGACATGATGCCGAAGCCGCCGATGTTGGCGACGGTGATCCAGACGCTGAGGGTTTTTTCTTCGTCGGGGGTGGCGATGGTGGAGAGCCAGCCGCCGAGGGAACTCTGATAGAGGTATGCGGCGAAGAAGCCGGCGGTGAGAACGAACTGTAGCAGGACGAGGTGATTGAGGCTTTGGAAGACTACGACGACGGAGGCGGCGGTGAAGCAGGCGAGTAGGACGCAATAGGAGCGGCGGCTGAATCGGACATCGAGGATGGGGCTGAAGACGAAGGCCCAGAAACCGGGCGTCAAGGCGACGGCGGTGATGCCGGCGATCGTGGACTCGGCAACATTGCGGTTGCCCAGCACCTGCGGAATGGCGAATGCGACGACGCCGCCGTAAAGGCCGTAGGTCAGGTTGGTGAGGCCCATGAGCCAGAGGGGAATGCGGCGATTGGGCATGCGACGAGGGCTCCAGGGCGCGGTTGCGGTCTGGTCAGGGTATCACGCGGTCAGCGGGGGTGGGGGCAACCCCGAAAGGCTGGGCCAGTCCGATGTTTTCGGTTGGCCGGGCAACCGACTTTCATTTCCGGGATGGGAATATCTCCTGCCATCGGAGATAGATTTCCACCGCGAACAATGTGACTGCGATGCACGCCCAATTGACGAGGACGACGCTGTCCATGCCTCCCCGGCTGAGAATGGGAATGGCCATGAAGACCCGGCCTTCGATGAAGATGAGCAGGATGGAGTAGCTGCGGATCATCCATTCGCGGTGGTGTTTGAAGTCTCTTCTACGAATGCAGATGTAGGCGATGGCTGTGAACACCATGAGTACCGTGGCCTGAAAGATGGTGAAGGGAATCAGGAACCAGGGGCTGAAGGTCCATGCCATCCATATCGCGACCGGAGCAAGAACAAACGTTGCGCCGATGTAGATTTTGCCAAAGAGTCGATGGAGCGAAGTGTACTGATGCCTGAGGCGCAAGGAGAACTGTGAAGCGCCCATGCCAAGCGCGATGAGCCCAGTCGTACCGTGGGGAAGGAGGAGCCAGCGGATCGGGTGGAAATAGACCCAGCGCGGCGATTGCGGATCGATGAGGAAGCGCTCGTTGTTCCAGAGAACGAAGAGGAACATGAGCCCAAAGGCACTGGCGAGGATGTGTCTCAGTCGGATCGTTCTCATGTAGGTTCTCTTCCGATGCGAGAGTCAGGGGAGCGAGCCACAACCATTTTTACAAGCTGATGCGGGGGTGCGCCGTGTGTCCGGCTCTTGCGTCTGAGACACGGGGCAGCGGTGCTGCCAGCATAACTCGATTGGCGGAGGAGGCGGTAGTTAACGGGATTCGGTGAGGGCTTCTGTGGCTTTGCTCATTTTGGCGGTGCGTTCGAGCTTGTCCCAGTTGAAGGGTTTGCCGTCGAGGGCGCGCATGAGGGTTTTGAAGAGGACAAAGGAGAAGACTTGGCGGTAAGCGAAGCGCTG
>DATKTQ010000248.1:0-9991 GCA_035531055.1 Occallatibacter sp.
TGCGGCATTCGGGCAGCGGAACAAGCCCAACATGAACCCCGTGCCTGGTCCGATGCTCAGCGCGGGCACCGAAACACTGGAGACGCCGCAATTTGACCTGAAGCTGGTGCGCTCGTCGCAAACGGTTGCAGCGTTGCTGCCCAAAGGAGCGGGCGGCTTTGACTTCACGCCCGGCGATCGGCTCACTGCGCGCTCCCACAACGGCTACTACCATCTGGGAGACTTAGACCTGAGACTGCGGACGGGCGACTCGGGCCCGTGGACTGACACCTCCACTGCGCTCGACCGGCATCCCGTTCTCGCGCTGCCTGCTCATGGCGACAACCTGGCAGTGGCCGACCTTACCCCGACCCTTCCGGCTGATACGCCGCTGCACATTGTGCGCGCATGGGCACTGGATCGCGGACAACTGATCCTGCGCTTCACGCTGACAAACCAGTCAAGCCAGCCGGTGGAGATCGGGTCCCTCGGCATTCCGATGATCTTCAACAACATCCTCACGGATCGTACGCTGGCCGAGGCGCACGCCAGGTGCAGCTTTTACGATCCGTACATTGGCGAAGACGCGGGGTATTTGCAGGTGACGCGGCTGAGCGGCCATGGCCCCGTGCTGCTTGTGGTGCCGGATGGACACACGCCCTTCGAGGCCTACAATCCGATTCTGAGCGAAAGGCCCGGCATGCGCGAGATGGCGCATGACCCCACCCCGCGCGGAATTACCTTCGAAGGCTTTTACGAATGGATGGTGCATAGCGCGGCATACCAGGAGAATGAGTGGAAGAAGGCGCGGCCATGGAACGCGCCAACCAGTCTCACACTTGCGCCAGGGAAGTCATTCGTCTACGCGCTTCGCTTTCTGCTTGCCAACTCCGTCCGCGCCATCAATGAGACTCTCGCAGCCAACCACCGGCCCATTGCCGTGGGCGTGCCGGGGTACGTGCTGCCCATGGACATGCAGGGCCACCTCTTCCTTCGCTATTCGGAGCCGGTTGCCTCCATGAAGGAGGACCCTGCCGGAGCCATCACGATTCGCAAGGCGCGCGCGACGCCCGGCGGCTGGCTAAATTACGGCCTGGAAGGCAAGACGTGGGGGCGCGTTCGACTAACGATCACTTACCGCGATGGCATGCGGCAAACGGTGAGCTATCGCGTCATCAAACCTGAGGCCGAGACTGTCGCCGATCTGGGCCACTTTCTTACCACGCAACAGTGGTTTACCGATGCACACGATTCCTTTCATCGCGCCCCTTCGGCGATTACCTACGACGACGAGGCAGGACGCCAGGTTACGCAGGAAGGCAGGGTGTGGATCGCTGGGCTCAGTGACGAAGCCGGTGCGGGCTCCTGGCTGGCGCTGGCGATGAAGGAGTTTGTCGAACCCGATCAGGGCGAGGTCGACAAGCTTCAGCAATTTGTCGATGGTGTCTTGTGGGGAGGCATCCAATACAAGAGCGGGCCCGATCAATACGGAGTGAGAAAGAGCCTTTTCTATTACCAGCCCGATGCCTTCCTGCCCGGATTCTATTCGAGCAGCGAAAACTGGAAGACCTGGGCGAGCTGGAACAAAAAGCAGTCTGAAGCAGTCGATCGCTCCTTCAACTATCCGCACGTCGCATCCGCCTATTGGGTTTTGTATCGGCTTGCCAGGAACCATCCCGGCCTGGTTACGGATCACTCCTGGCAGTGGTATCTGGAGCACGCTTACGAAACCAGCATGGCCATGGTGCGGTTGGCGCCTTACTACGCGCAGTTCGGGCAGATGGAAGGTGACATCTTTCTCGACATCCTGGCCGACCTGCAGCGCGAAGGGATGAATGCGCAGGCGGAGCAGCTCAAAGCGGCCATGCGCGCGCGGGCAGATCATTGGCACCAGGAAGAGTATCCTTTCGCGAGCGAAATGCCCTGGGATTCCACCGGCCAGGAGGAAGTGTACGCCTGGACTCGCTACTTCGGCTTTGAGGACAAGGCGCAGACCACGATAGACGCCATACTGGGCTATGATCCAACGGTTCCAAGCTGGGGATACAACGGTAGCGCGCGACGCTACTGGGATTTTCTTTACGCGGGCAAGGTTCGCCGGCTCGAGCGCCAGTTGCACCATTACGGTTCCGGCATCAACGCTATTCCGCTTCTTGCGGAGTACCGAAGCCATCCAGACGATCTTTACCTGTTGCGCGTGGGCTATGGCGGAACCATGGGTGAGCTGACGGATATCAACCAGAACGGCTTTGCGTCTGCGGCCTTCCACGCATTTCCTGACATGCTGACCCCCGATCCCTACTCGGGCGACTATGGCCCCGGCTTCTGGGGCTTTGCCATGAACACTGCAACCTATGTGGTCGATGACCCCACGCTTGGTTGGCTCTGTTTCGGCGGCAATCTTCGCCGGCAGGGAGGCCAGGTCCGCATTCAGCCGCTGGACGCGGCGCGCATGCGGCTCTACATCGCGCCCGCCGGCCTGTGGATCACGTTGGATGCGGGCCGCATTCGCGAAGCCGTTTACAATCCCAGTACGGGCATGGTGCGTCTGAGCCTGGACCCGGCGAAGCAGGAAACGCCGGTGGCCCGGCTTCGGATTGCACAGTCGGCAAGAATCCCGGGCGTCGGCCTCTACATGCCGTCCGGTTCGCTTCAAAAGGAGCGAGGCGCGTGGCTTGTTTCACTAGGTTCCGGATCGACCGAGATTGTGCTGCGTGTCGGCCGAACGAAGCGAGATTGACCGCGCGAAAGGAGTGAGAAGAGTCCATGACAGGCAACCGCTCAGCGATGGAGCTTGCTTTGGCCGTCTGCGCCGCGCTGTTCTGCGTTGGGCCACTCCATGCGCATGCGCAGGCCGCTAACTCTTCCCCGGCGGCAGCTGTGCGGCAAGGCGTCCAGCTTGTGGAAAGTGGTCATTGCGCGCAGGCGTTGCCGCTGCTCGAACGCAATCTCCCGCGCATCACAGAGAAATTGCTTCGCTATCAGGGCCACATGGCCGCGGTGCGCTGCGCCATGGCTGTGGGCGATGAACGAACGGCCGCCGACGGCCTTTTCCAAATGCAACAGGAGTCACCCGGCAATCCTGAGATTCTCTTTGAACAGACGCATCTCTTCTCTGAGATGGCGATGCGTTCCGCGCGCGAGCTGCAGGCGAAACATCCTGACTCTTATCAGGCGCAGCGGTTAGAGGCGGAGAGCCTGGAGTCGCAGGGCAAGAATGAGCGGGCTGCTGCAATCTATCGGTCAATCCTGAAAAATCATCCGAAGGTTCCCGGAATTCACTATCATCTTGGCCAGATCGCTCTGGCCGAAGCGGGCGACTCAGGGTCTACGGATGCGGCCCGCCAGGAATTCGCCGAGGAACTCGCGGTCGACCCGACGAACGCCTCGGCGGCATTCATCCTGGGCGAGCTGTCACGGCGCAAGGGCGACTGGAGCGAGGCCGTCGAGTATTTCACGCGCGCATCGCATCTCGACGTCGGATTCTCTGAGGCCTATCTGGCCCTGGGAATGTCGCTGGCGGCGGAGGGCAAGTTTGCCGAGGCTAAACCGGCGCTGCAACACTACGTGAAGCTCGATCCGGACGATCCGGCGGGTCATTATCAGCTCGCGGTGGCCTATGCGCGAACCGGAGATCAGGCCGCAGCGCAGCGCGAAATGGCGCTGCAGGCGCAAGCCGCTAAGCGCAACAAAGCCTCGGATACGACGCAGGGACACGCCGTTCAGCCATGAGATGCATCGCCGAACAGCGGCCGCCGGCCGCGTTGGATTGGGCCTGATGGCTGCGAGTCGCCGCCGAATGTCGACGCCTTTCACCCGCAGGAGCTTCCTGGCCTCGGCCACGGCGAGCGCAATGGGCCTTGCCGCGCCGCGCATGGTCAGCGCGCTGGGTGCATCCGCGTCGCAGCCCTACTTTCGTGCGATTCCCGCAACGGAAAGTGGAATTCACTGGGCCCACACCGCCGGTCTTTCGCCCAACATGTATCTGCCGGAGACCGTTGGCGCGGGTTGTGCCTTTCTCGACTACGACAACGACGGCTGGATGGATATTTATGTCGTCAACAGTGGGCCGTGCGATTTTTATCAACCCGCCAAGCCCTTGCGCAACGCCCTTTACAAGAACAATCGCGACGGAACATTCACGGATGTGACTTTGAGCGCGGGCGTTCCTGGCAGTGCATATGGCATGGGCGTTGCTGTGGGCGACTTCGACGGCGACGGATTGCCGGATCTCTATCTCACGCAATATCCGCGCAGCATTCTCTACCACAACAACGGCGATGGAACATTTACGGACGTGACCGCGAAGGCCGGAGTGGCCGCAGCAGGATGGGCAACCAGCGCCGTCTGGTTTGACTACGACAACGATGGCCGGCTCGATCTCTTCGTGTGCAACTTCGCCGACTTCAGCAAGGAGAAAAATGTCCTCTGCGGCGCGCCGGGCGACCGCTACTATTGCAAGCCGAATGTCTACAAGCCCACGAAAAACTGGCTCTTCCACAACAATGGCAACGGCACGTTCACTGACGTCAGCCGCGAGTCGGGCATTGCCGCTTCCCTGAGCAAGGCCTGGGGCGTGGTGGCCGCGGACGTGAACAACGATGGCCGCATGGACCTGTTTGTCGGCAGCGACACGGCGCCGAATCCACTCTTCATCAATCAGCCCGGCGGCCGGTTTATCGATAGCGGACTGCTGGCTGGAGTTGCGTACAACCCCTTTGGCGTGGCCCGCTCCGGCATGGGCGTAGACGCTGCGGACTACGACCAGGACGGCTGGCTCGACCTCTTTGTCGCCAACGTGGATCACGAGGTCTATTCGCTCTATCGGAACGACCATCACGGTGCGTTCAATGATGTATCCATGCACACTCCCATTGGGCCCAGAACCCGGATGATGAGCGGATGGGGTCTGAAATTTTTCGATTTCAACAACGATGGCGATCTTGATCTGATCATCGCCAACGGCCATCCGGATCTGGAGATCCACAGGAATCATCCTGATCTTGAGTACCTGCAGCCCCTGCTGCTGTTTGAGCAAAGCGGAGGCCAATGGCGGAACGCCAGCAAGGATGCTGGCCCTGCCTTCTTGCAGCCCATTGCCGGCCGCGGCCTGGCGCTGGGCGACTTTGACAATGATGGTGCGGTGGACGCGCTGGTGGCAACGAACAACGGCGCTCCGCTGTTGCTGAAGAACCTTGCCGGCCGCCAGAACCACTGGATCGGTGTGCGGCTCATCGGGACAAAGTCGAACATCGATGCCGTGGGAGCGAACGTGCGCTGGAAGAGCGCCGATCTGCTGCGTCACCGCTCCAAGGTTGGGGGAGGAAGCTATCTCTCGTCCCACGATCCTCGCATGGTGCTTGGATTGGGGACGCGCTCGACCATTGACTGGCTGGAGGTGCAGTGGCCGCAGCCCGGCGGCTCAACACAGCGGTTTAGGAATCTTCCCATCGATCGCTACATCACGATTACGGAGGGACATCCCGACTGGAAATGACCCGCCGTAGCTGTTGCCGGGCTTGCGATCTTCAGGACGAATGAGCCGCGCTGCTCTTCCTGAATCCGCGTCCGCGCAGCCGAAAACGAAGCACAGTGGCGACGACGAGCAGCAGTGCGCAGATCTCCACAAAGACCTTGCCTCCATCCAGCAGGTCCGGATGACCATCCTTCAAAAGCGGGTCCGTGAGAATGCTGTGCAGGAAAAGAAGGATGGCCGAGGGGTATACCAGATAGTGCAGGCTTCTCCACGCGCGCCGCGGCATTCGCAGGCGCAGGAGGGAAGTACCAATCACAAGCACAAGCAAATAGAGAGCGCCTGCTCCGGCGAGGTTAATCTTTGGTTGCAGCGGTGAATGCGTGGGCCAGAGCAGGTCGACGATGCGAAAGCGTGGAATCCGTAGAAACAGCAGGACAGCGGGATGTGTCAGCATGAAGACCACGACGCCATAGGCGGTCCACTGGTGCAGCGCAAATAAGTTGATGTGTCGATGTGGCCAGTGGCGCACGGGACTGTAACGCAGGGAGATGAGCATGCCTACGAGCAGATTCAAGGTGACCAGTCCGGTTGCGGCGAGCCCGAGATAGGAGCAAAGATCGAGTAAGCTCATTTGCCTCCTGGCCAACACCTGCACTTGAATCTCGCCGCACTAGGCTCACTTGCGCGATGTCACGCTACGATTTAAATCCGGCCTGCTGGCCTTTGCCGGAGGCGGTGGGAGTGCTCCGACGTGCGCGAATTGCAAAGTACACCGGCACGCCGAGGGCAACAATCAGCAGTCCCGGCCACGTAGTGGTGGGCTGATACACAAACAGAACCACAAGGATGACGGCCGCGCCCACTATATAAGCCGCCGGCACAAGCGGATATCCCCAGGTGCGGTAAGGCCGATGCGCGTCAGGGCGCGTCCGTCGCAGGCGAAATACTCCGGCGACCGTGAAGATGTAAAACAGGAGCGCGGCCGAGATCACATACGCAAGCAGGTCGCTATAGAGATTTCCATATTGCCCGGTCGCTGGGTTAAACGTGCGAGGAATAACCAGCAGCACGGACCAGGCGCCTTGCAGAAGCAGCGCCCATCCCGGCACATGCGCCTTGTTCAGCCGTTTTGCTACGGGAAAGAAAAGACCATCCTCTGCCATGGCAAAGGAGGCTCGCGCCCCGGCCAGCGTAAGCGCATTGGTCGTACCCAAAGTCGAAATCACGATGGCCACGGCCATCATGCCTGCGCCAAATTTTGGAAAGACTACGCTGACTACCGCCGTCGCCACGCGATCGTCGGCAACATGCTGAATCGCGGGCAGAGGCAGGGTCAGCAGGTATCCAACATTGGCGAGCAGATAAAGCACAATCACGGATACGGTTCCAATCATCAGAGCCAGGGGGAGGTTGCGCCGCGGATTGCGCACCTCGGCGGCTAAAAACGCCACTTCATGCCAGGCGTCGGCGGCGAAGAGCGAGCCGGTTTGCGAGACACAGATGGCAACGAACATGCCAATCGCCGTGACGGAGGTAAATCCAGTGGCAAGCGATTCGGTGGGATGCGCGGTCCAGAAATGGTGGAAGTTCGCGTGGATGGCGGCCGCGTTCGCGCCGAATGTGAGGCCGATTGCAATCAGCGCGAGTAGTGCGCCAATTTTGGCCACAGTGAAGATGTTCTGTACCCATTTGCCATACTTCAGCCCGCAACTGTTCGTCACTGTGAGAGCGACGATGATGACGATGGCCAGTACCTGGGCGGTGGAGAGCGACAACGCATAGTGGCTCGAGATGTGAATGGGTGCGATGAGGTAATGCGATTCCGAGATGGACGGCGCCAGAACCGCGGTGAATCGCGCAAAGGCGATTGCGACCGCCGCAATGGTTCCCGTCTGAATGACCGTCCACAGCGTCCAGCCGTAAAGAAAGCCCATCAGCGGCGAGAAGGCTTCGCGCAGATACACATACATGCCGCCGGCCTGCGGCATCATCGCCGCCAGTTCGCCGTAGCTCAGCGCGCCAAAGACGGTGAGGACGCCCGTGACGGTCCACGCCACCAGCAGCCAGCCGCCACTGCCAATTTGGCGCGACATTTCAGCCGAGACAATAAAGATGCCCGACCCGATCATGATGCCGGTGACAATCATGATGGAATCGAACAGGCCGAGTCCCCGGCGGAACTCGGTCTCCTGCGAATGTGCGCTATCGTTCATGGCCCGCTCCGTCATTGTGGATGGCTGCAACGGGCCATCGTGGCTCGGTTCTCGGACCATCATCGAGCATGGCCAGCCGAATGGAAAAGGAGAAAATCGCGGCAATGTGTGGCGCGCATCGGGCTGACTCCACTGGAAGCCGTATCTACTGCAAGGATTGCCCGCAGAGCGCGTCGTCTAAAGAAAGAACTCCTGGATTGGAGCCGCGATAATGTATACAATCTAACATACAATTACGTAGCGAGCGGTGCGCACTTTCAGGGAGATTCGCACTGGCCCGCCGCCGCATGGAGCAAGCACGAGGAGCGATCCGGCTGATGCGAGCCGTAAAGTTGCAACGGTGCGTCCGCGATTTCCAATTTTGCAGATGGAGAGCCAATCCAGAATGCCAACTAAATTCCATTTTCTTCGCAACGTTGTCATCTGTGCACTGTGTGTTTCCGTTGGTTGCACCGCAACCTGGGCGCAGCGTCAGCGAGACAACCCGTTCCCCAACGACTTTGCCTTCCGCTTTCTTGGTCCCGCGGCCGGCAATCGCGTCTCCGCCGTGGCTGGCATTCCGGGTGACGCCAGCACGTGGTATGCAGGCGCGGCCTCGGGCGGCATTTGGAAGTCGACCGACGGCGGCAATGACTGGAAGCCGATCTTCGATCATGAGCCGGTGGCGGCCATCGGGGCCCTCGCAGTGGCGCCTTCGGATCGCAACGTCGTCTGGGCGGGCACGGGTGAAGCCTGGGCCATTCGCGACATCGATGTGACCGGCAACGGCGTTTATAAATCGACTGACGCGGGCAAAACCTGGGAACACGTGGGACTCGATCCAACAGGGCGCATCGGGCGCATCGTCATTGATCCGCGCGATCCGGAACGTGTGTTTGTTTGCGCGCTGGGGCGCCTGGGAGGCGCGCAAAAGGAGCGCGGCGTCTACCGCACGAGCGACGGCGGCAAGACATGGGAACACGTGCTCTTCGTGGACGAGAACACAGGTTGCTCCGGCCTTGCCATGGACCCCGAGAACCCGCGCACGATGTTTGCAGGCATGTGGCAGGTCTCCATGCACACCTGGGCTGAGATCAGCGGCGGTCCAGGCAGCGGCGTTTTCGTCTCCCATGACGGCGGCACCACCTGGAAGCGCATCGAGGGGCACGGCCTGCCGCACTCGCCCGTGGGCAAAGTGGACGTGGCCGTGGCGCCTACGGATTCCAATCGCATTTATGCGTTGATTGAAACCGACAAGCAGGGATCGCTCTGGCGCAGCGACGATGGAGGCGCCAACTGGCGCGTGATGAGCTGGGACCGAACGCTCATCGGCCGTGGCGGCTATTACATTCGCCTCGCCATCTCGCCCAACGATGAAAACAAGGTGATGGTGGCCAACAGCAGCTTTCTGGTTTCGCTGGATGGCGGCCGCACCTTTGAGGCGAAGTACTGGGGCGGTGACAATCACGACATCTGGATCGACCCTACCAACGCCAACCGTTTTGCCATCTCTTTTGATGGTGGGCTCGCCATCACCACGGTGGATGGGCATGGCTTCAACAACGTCATCCTGCCCATCGGCCAGATGTATCACGTCGCTGTCGACGACCAGATCCCGTATTACGTCTACGGCAACATGCAGGACAACAGCACCATGCGCGGGCCCAGCATTCCCATGGGCGAGGGTCCCGATGCCGGATGGGATCATCGCATGGGTGGCTGCGAATCCGGATTCACGCTGCCCGATCCAACCGATCCGAATATCGTTTGGGCCTCCTGCTATGCCGACGAGGTGACACGCTGGGATGCGCGCACGCATGAGGCGCGGTCCGTCGGTCCGTGGTTCCACACGCTGGATTCGGCGCCCAATCAGACCAAGTACCGTTGCCACTGGACGCCGCCGCTGGCCATTGATCCCTTCGATCACAAAACGGTCTATTACGGCTGCCAGGTCATCTTCAAGACGAGCAACGAAGGGCAAAGCTGGTCCGTCATCAGTCCTGATCTTTCCACCAAAGACCCTTCGCGCATCGTCTCTTCCGGCGGGCTCATTGCAGACAACCTCGGGCAATTCTATGGCGAGGTCGTCTTCGCCATCGCGCCTTCCACGGTGCAGAAGGGGTTGCTTTGGGCCGGCACCAACGACGGCAAGGTCTGGTACACGGCCGATGGTGGAACCCACTGGAATGATGTGACGAAGAACATTCCCAACCTGCCGCCCTGGGGAACCGTCACCAGCATTCAGCCGTCCTTCTTTGATGCGGGATCGGCCTACGTCTCCATCGACTTCCATCTCGTGAACGATCGCGATCCTTACATTTACAGAACCACCGACTTTGGAAAA
>DATKTQ010000249.1:0-2298 GCA_035531055.1 Occallatibacter sp.
CGCAAACCCTCTGGCCCGATCACTGCGTCCAGGGTAGCCCCGGCGCGGAGTTCCATCCCGCCCTCCGCCTCCCGCAGGCCGAGCTAATCCTCCGCAAAGGATTCCGTCCGCAGATTGACTCCTACTCCGCGTTCTTTGAGAACGACCACACCACCCCCACCGGCCTCGCCGCCTATCTGCGCGAGCGCGGCCTCTCCCGCGTCTTCCTCGCCGGTCTCGCTTACGACTATTGCGTCGGCTTCTCCGCCCTCGACGCCCGCCGCCTCGGCTTTCCCGCATTCGTCCTGCAGGATGCCTGTCGCGCCATCGACCTCCACGGCTCCGCCGCACGCATGGACTCCGACTTCGCCCAGGCCGGCGTCGAACGCATCCAATCCGCACAGCTTTCCGTCGCCGCCCGAACGCCGTAGAATCGCTCCAGGAGGGCGCCTGTTACCGGCATCCATTCATGTCGCGCAATTTCTACATTCTGGCCGCAACCCTCGGGATCCTCGCGCTGCTATCGGCAGGCATGACGCTCGTCCCATCCAGCTTCCAGCCCGGCCTGCCGGCCAACGGCTCGCTCTGGCGCATGGTCTCCCTCGTCATGTTGCTCGCCGGCATCGCCTCCGCCCTCATCGGCGTCCTCAGCAACCTCTTTGAGCAGGTGGACCGACGCAGCGAGCAGGCGCGTCTGGCCGCCCGCCAACGCCGCCGTGGCGGCGGCAGTCACGAAATCCCGCCCGGCAGCGCCCCCGGCAACTCTCCCAGGCCCTAAAATGAAGTGGGGATGCTTCTCTCCTGAGAAATAGGCAAACGACCATGTACGAAGTCACCGTGGAGGCCGGCTTTTCCTCCGGGCACTATCTCCGCAACTACCACGGCAAGTGCGAAAATCCGCACGGCCACAATTACAAGGTGCGCGTCACCCTCAGCGGCGCGGAGCTGGACCCCAGCGGCCTGCTGCTCGATTTCAAGCTCCTCAAGCAGGTGCTCCGCCCCGTCATTGACCGCATCGATCACCAGATGCTCAACGACCTTGAGCCCTTCACCGTGCTCAATCCTTCAGCAGAAAATATCGCAAAATATTTTTACGACGAGACCAACCACCTTCTCGACGGCGTCACCCAGGGCCGCGTCCGCGTCAAAGACTGCACCATCTGGGAGACCGACACCGCCACCGCCACTTACTACGAGTAGGCGCGAGCCTCACTTCATCTGGCCCGACTTCGACTGCAGATATTTGTTGAACGGAATCTCGAAATAGAACAGCTCATGCCCGTCGGCATCGCGCAGCGCGTGCAGGTGCAGCTTGGCGTCCTTCAGCGGGTCGTCCAGTTCGGAGACGTCGTACCACAGAAAGCCTGCCCGCGTAGTGTGCGGCTCCACCACCAGCGCCTGATACTCAAACTGGTCAAAGTCCGCCTGAATCTCCTTGATGCTGCCCTTTGGCTTCAGGTGGATGGAAGGGATCGGCCCCGGCATGGGAATCTTGCCCCCCATGCGCTCCTTGCGCGTCATCAGCCGCTGAACGTCCTCCACCTGCGCGGCCTGGATGCGGTCGCCCGCCGCCGTCTGGAACAGAATGCGCGCTTCGCTCAGGTTGATTGGCCGGTTGCCCAGGTTGGTCACAATCAGCCGCACCGGCATCACTCCGTGGCTCAGGTAATCCACCCGGAAAATGGATTCCTTCTCCCGGGTGTCGTAGGGCTCGGCGGCAATCGCCACCTTTTCCTTCTCATGCACCTCCACCGCGGCGTACGATGTGGCCGGCTGCACCGGCGGCACTTTGTGGCTCCGTGCCAGTGCCGGCACGGCCACGCAGGCAAGCATCAACGGAAGTGCTTGAAAGGGCCTCATCTTCGAGCACGAATGTATCATTTGAACGATTAGACCGCGAACAGGCAATTTCCGTAACGCATGATTCTCTGGGTCTACAATCTCGCCCTGCTGGCCGCCCTGGTGGCTGGCGCGCCCTGGTGGCTGTGGCGCATGGCCACCACGCAAAAATACCGTGAGGGAATCCTCGCCCGCCTGGGCCGCGTGCCGCCTGCTCTCCGCTCGCTGTCCGCCTCCCGCCCCGTCCTCTGGCTCCACGCCGTCTCCGTCGGAGAAGTCCTCGCCGTCAGCCGCCTCGTCGCCGACCTGGACCGCGACTTTCCCGACCACCAGATCCTCATCTCCACCACCACCCGCACCGGCCAGGCCCTCGCCCGCCAGCGCTTCGGCGCCCAGCGCGTCTTTTACTGCCCGCTCGATCTGCCCTGGGCCGTCCGCGCTTACGTCCGCGCCATTCAGCCCCGCATGCTCATCCTCACG
>DATKTQ010000250.1:0-18849 GCA_035531055.1 Occallatibacter sp.
GCAGCATACTCCAGGTTTTCGTGGTGAAGGGCCCTCTTGACAGCCTCCCTCAACCCCATTGGCCGAATATTAAAGACTGTCAGCGCCGCCTTATCGCGGACCAGCGTTGGGTTTCTCATGCTCTCGATAAGCTTGCGGCCAACGCGCGCATAGATCGGAGTAACCAGACCCAGCCACAGACTCGACAGGTGCGGCGTCAGTACGGGCACCGGGATCATCCATCGCCGCAGTCCGCATTGCCGCGCGTACTCCTGCATGATTTCGCCATAGCTGACCTGGTCGGGACCGCCGATCTCAAAAACTGCGGACTGTTCAAGAGGTAGGTCTTGCGCGGCAACAAGATACGCGATTACATCTTCAATCGCAATCGGCTGGGCTTTGACCTCAACCCATCGCGGGCAGATCATGACTGGCAAGCGTTGCACCAGAGCACGAATCATCTCAAACGAGAGGCTTCCAGAGCCGATGACAATCGAGGCACGAAATTCGATCACCGGAATCCCCGAACTGCGCAGGATATCTGCCACCTCATGTCGGCTCCGCAGATGTGCGGATAATGCCTGATCCTGATTTCCCAGGCCTCCCAGGTAGACAATGCGGCTGACTCCCTGTTCACGAGCGGAGTCGGCGAAATTTTGTGCGGCTTGCCGGTCTTCCGCTTCAAACTGCCCCGCCGAACCCATGGAATGGACGAAGTAGTACGCTGTTTGCACTCCGGCCATTGCCGGTCGAAGAGATGCGCGATCCAGGCAATCCGCCTGAATCACTTGCGTAGAGGAAGAAACCCGTGACCGAAGAAACTCAGGATGTCGGGCAAGACAGCGGACGGGCCAGCCTGCTGCTTCAAGCGCCCTCAGGAGGCGACCTCCAATATAACCCGAGGCTCCTGTTAGCAGCACCAGCGGCCTATGGTCCGTTTCCATTGGAAAGCCTCAATTTGTCCTGCAATGTCTGAGCCGGCACGATTCTAGCATTGCCTATCAAATGATCCGTGTACCAAACTGACCAGCAGGCCGTCATCTGTCATCCGCAATCTGGCAATGGCGCAGATATGGGATTGCATGAACCACGCCGTCCGTTTGCTGCAGGGAAGGTTCAGGCAGGATTGAGCCGAGCACACGAATCATTCAGTTCTCCATTTTCGCCGGGCGCCAACAGGGCAAACCGCTCACCGAGCGGAATATCGACTCTTCAACGCTGTTCACTCGGAAATTCGTTCCTATGCCAACCCAGGCAACTCCCGGTTCGTGATGCGATAGACCGACGCTGGCGGAAGGTTTACCAGCGCGCGGCCCAGGCATGTCGCCCGCAGGCCCAACCGGTCGAGAAACGACTGCGGCACCGGGCATCGCGGGCCATAGGTGAACTGATAGAAGACCCCGCACGGCTCCATGCAGCGAAAGGCTCTGCTGAGAATGGAAAAGCTTTTTCGCGGCGACATGTTGAGAAGCGGAAGCCCGCTCACGATGACCCCCACCGATCCCTCACAAAGCAGAAAATCCCGGTGCAGTCGCCCCGCATCCATGCGCAGCACCTGCGCCTCCGGAAACCTTTCCTGCAGCAGCTTCGCGAAATCTGACCGGTACTCAACCAGCGTCAGGTCTTTCTCTCTCACCCCTTGATCGAGTAGCGCCCGCGTAAACACGCCGGTCCCCGGGCCGAATTCTACAACGTGTCCCGAGCCGCATCCGATCTCGCTGGTAATCAGTCTGGCGAGCGCCGCGCCCGAGGGTACAATCGCGCCCACCAGACCCGGAGCCGAGCCCGTCGCGCGCAGGAACGTCAGCGTCTCTTTCCATTTCATAGCCGGAATCCGCCCCGGCGATCTTCTTTAGAAACTTCGATGAAGTCTGAGACCGCCAAGCAGTCGAAGCATCGCAACATCCTTTGATCCTTCCATTGCAAACAACCAAGCACTTCGACAGATCTCCTCGACCGAACAGAATGATGCACACGCATCGCTATAACTTATTCCTACCACGGAAGCCTTAATTGGCGCTGAGGCGATCACGACACAGAGAAGCAAAAAACGGCGCAACAGCGATTTTGCCCAGTTCACCCCACACCATGTCAAGCTCCACGACTAGATAACTCTCATCAGCACAGTAATTTACCGTTTGCATATAGTTTTCTGCCTTCAATGCATAATTCAAGTAAGAGTGAGGAAAGGCTGGGCCATCGCAATCGAAACGCAAGAGCGATTCCTGTTCAACTGAGCCAGAGGCCATTGCATCTCGACCGCCACCGCGCAGCGAGTGCTTCGAAAGCCTCCAGCCTCAATCCCGGTCCAGGCTCTCGATAAAACAGCCTGAACCTGGCCCAACGGACCTGAAACAAACGGGGTCTGAAAACCCACCCGCCAACTTCAACAACACACGGCCGGATCTCACCGATCTGGCCGTGTCAAAAGGTATAGGTTCTGGCACAGGCCTCGAGCAAAGCTCAGACGCAACTCCAGCTTGCTCCTCAACCACCCGGAGACACGAGTCTGCCACCCGTCGTGCCTGATGCTCACCAGCTATGAGACGCTATCAATATGAGGTCCCCGCATCACTCATCCATGTCGCATCCCTCATTGCGTCTATCCTAAGAGGCGAATAATGGCATCTTCCACCCTGCTCACGCCCAAATCCGGCCGTTCCAGATTCAAAACCGTTCTCTGGATCTTCCTTGGTCTCACAGCGCTATTTGTCTTCATCACTTCAGAAGTTCTTCTCTTCACCGATTACCCCATGTACCACGCCTACCGTCTGCAGGTCATCGCCGACCGCGATCTCCTCATCCCCCATGCACTCTGCGGCGTCATCGCTCTCCTGGCCGGTCCTGTGCAGTTCTCGTCGCGCATTCGCCAGCGTCATCTGAAATTCCATCGTGTCCTCGGCCGAACTTACGTCATCTCTGTCTTTATCGGCGCCTTCACCGGGATCGCCCTCGCCGCCGGCCGCCCCGGCTTGCCAGGAACCTCCATGCAAGCCGCCGCATGGATCGTCTGCACCACCGCCGCCGTCCTTGCCGCGCGTAACCGCCAAATCGTCCAGCATCGCCAGTGGATGGCCCGCTCCTATGCCGTCACGTTTACTTTCGTTTCCAGCCGCGTGCTTAATCTCTGGCCGCGCTACTGGAGCCATCTTGGCGACACCCTCGCCGCGGTCGGCGTCATCGCCTTCACTCTTGCCTCGCTGCTTTTCGTTGACCTCGGCCTCAACTGGCACGAGCTCACCACTCGGCGTGGCTGATGGTCTGCCAGGAGGCCATACGATTCTCAGGGCATCGTCATAAACCTGGGTGATGTCCATCTCGCCTTTGAAACGTGGGTTTACGCAATGCCCTATTTTCCGAAGCTGGTCCCCTCCAGCTCCGAGCTGACCACAGGCCCGTAGCCGCCCAGCTGTCCGACGATCCTCACCACCGCAGGCTCCTTGCTCTCCAGCACCCACACCATTACATCCTTCGGCTGCAGGCCGAGCAGCTGTGCAATCACACCCAAGATGCCACCCAACTCCGGATGGATGCGAAAAACCGACGCCTTCAGGGTCTTCCCCTTCATGTGAAACGACTGCTCGCCCTCCGGCGAGATCAGGATCCGAATCAATCGCCCGCTGCCGATTGGCGCTAGAATCCCCACCCGAAACGGCGTCGTATCTTGCGGCACATTCAGGAGCAACGTTCCAACAAATCCATTCGACAGATCATCTGGCAGGTCTATGTGCTCGTTCTCGACGTGTATCTTGCCATTCTTGTCCTCTGCGCGGCTGGTCGCGATGCCGGTGGCGGCTTCCACCGCAAAGTCGACGGGTTTCGCAAAGAACGGCCCCTTCTCTATATGGTGGTCGCGTATTAACCGAAACGTGCCCTGCTGCCTGTACGTCGTGGTCTCATAATCAATCGACCCATCCACAAAGTGATAGGACAGGCGCATCGTCACCTCATCACCCTGCACGACCTGCGTAAACTCAACCCGGGCGATGATCTTTCCAGTCTCGGAGCGCGCCACCATAAACCCATGCATCGGGAGCTGAATATGTCTTACTGGAATTTGTTCTGCCGGCGCTGCGGTTCCCAACGCTATTGCCATAAAGGCGGCTAGAAGGAATCTGCTTCGCCCCATCAAATACCCCACCGCCGACCCCCACCTCATTTCCACCGCCCCACACACAACCGTCCCGGCCGCCAATGCTCCACCGTCACCGCCTCCCGCGGAACCTCAGCTGCCGCCAGCAGCCGCAACCAGTCCTCCTCCCGGAAGGCCCTTCGGAAGGACACTGCTGCATCATGCCGTACAAATCGGTGCCACCCCGCCATCCTCTCCACCCACCCAAACATCCGACAACTCAACTCCGACCGCTCCAAATCATTGATGAACCAACCTGCCTGCGCAGTCGCTTCCATCCACCGCAGCAGCGCGACAATCTCCTCATCCTCAAGATGATGTGCCATCAGCGAACTCACGGCGATATCCAGCGATTTCTCCGGCCGATACTCCAGCGCATTGCCGGTGACCCACGCGATTCCGAGATCTTTCGGCGTGGACTCCGCTGCCGCACGCGCCGCATAAGGATTCAGGTCGATCCCCGTTAACTCCACCGCAATGCCGCGTCGTCGCGCCCAGCCTGCAATCTGCCGCAGCAGATCGCCGCCGCCACAGCCCACGTCGGCAATGCGCATTGGATCACGCAATTTATGCGGTAGCCGCTTCAGCCAAGCAAGCGTCGGTCGATATCCCAGCAGCCAGCGGTTGATCTGCTCCAGGCTGCGCAGGCAGCCACGGAAATCTTCATAGCTGCAGTCACCATCCATCAGCTCGGGCAGATCGCGCGGAGAGACCCGCCGTCTGAACTCGATTTCCGCACTAGACCCCATGGAAGCGCATTGTCTCCGCTGTCAGCCCCGGGCCAAACGACATCGCGCACCCACGCTGCCCCGGCCGCGCCTGCTGCATCATCCGCTGCAGCACAAACATCACGGTCGCCGACGACATGTTGCCGAAGCACGACAGCACCTCGCGCGACGCATTCAGCGCGTCAACCGGCAGCTCCAGTCCCTTCTCCACCGCATCCAGAATCGACCGTCCGCCGGGATGCACCGCCCACAAGTCGATGCCCTCGCGCTCGGCCATCAGCCCGCTCTCATGGAGCGCGCGGCCCAACTCCGCCGGAACCTTCCCGGAGAGTAACATGTCGAATCCCAGCCCACGGATCTTCCACGTAATCAGCCCCCTCGTTTCGGGGACCGTCACCGCTTTGAAGCTGTCCAGTGCAAAGCCCTGCTCGCGGGCGGAAATCATACTCGCCGCCGCACCATCGGCAAACACCAGGAACGAGAGCACCTGCTCCAGCTCCTGCGTCTCCTGGAAATGCAGCGTGCACAGCTCCAGGTTGACCATCAGAACACCGGCCTTCGGATCTGAGCGCACAATGTGCCGTGCCAGCTTCAGCGCGTTGATCGCGGCATAGCAGCCCATGAAGCCAACCATCGTGCGCTCCACGCCCGCTGAAAGCCCTAGGTGGTCGACAATCTCAAAGTCCAGCCCCGGTGCATAGAGTCCCGTGCAGCAGGTCACAAGCACGTGCGTAATACCGGAGCGTTCCTTCTCATTGAGCGCAAGCTGGTCCACGGCCTTCCTCATCAGTAGCGGAGCGTTCTGCTCAAACAGCTCCATACGCCGCGCAGTGTTGGGAAAGTTGCCTAGCCGATAAAACTCATTCGCGTCCTGCGACGAGAATTGCCCCGAACCTTTCCGCGCGTTGAGGAACGAATAGCGATGCGCGATTTTGGCGCGGCTCACCATGCGGCGGAAGACCGTGTGCAGCCGCGGGTTGGCGAGCATCTGCTCAGCAAAGACGACGAAGGCGTCATGCACATCGTGTTCGGGTACGGCAGTGGCGATGCGGTTCAGGTAAGCCGTAGTCAAGCGTGATAGGTCCTCAGCCCCGAATTCTGTTAGACGTGGCGTGTGTGTCCTGGGGAAGCTGGACCAAGGCGGTACGACAGTCCGGCGACATTCGGCTTTCCCACTGGTTGAGATTTTACAGGCCAACCAATGACCCGAAATGACCCGATTTGCCAATTTGACAAAGTTGCCGGTGCCCCGTTAACAATTTTGCGGGTGCAAGAGATCGGGCAGAGCAGGCCAAAGCTCACTATTTCCTTCTACGCCCCGTCAAACCCTCGCGCCACTTATGTGGATTTCACAGCCTACATTACACCCCGATGACAGCATCGTCATGCAGTGCCCAGTAGGAGCGGTACAATTTCGCGTATCGGATCCGAACGTGGAGAGTTCAGTTACGACGTCCAATATGAATCAGATTCCTTTGCAAGATGAAGTTCTCGTCCTTGGTGGTGGAGTGGCAGGCTGTGCCGCTTCAATTGCGTTGGCCCGCAAGGGACGAGTCGTTACGCTGATTGAGCGCGAACCCACACCACGCCATAAGGTCTGTGGAGAGTTTCTAAGCGGTGAGGCCCTTGAGGACCTGCACGTGCTCGGTATCGACGTGGCCTCGCTTGGAGCCGTGCCTATCGACTACGTTCGTCTGGCCGCCGCCAGACGCGCCGCGCAGGCTCCATTACCTTTTTCCGCAGCGTCGCTGACGCGCAAGGCGCTTGATACAGCACTCGTCGCCGAGGCCATAGCCGCAGGAGTCCGCGTAGAGCGCGGTCGCAGTGTGCAAGCGCTCGCGCGCACGTCCCACAACAAATGGCAAGCTACGCTCGACGACGGCACCACCCGTGAAGCTCCAACGGTCTTTCTTGCCACAGGCAAGCACGACCTCCGCGGCCACACGCGTCCGGAGGACCCGCAGCGATGGGTCGCCTACAAGATGTATTTTCGCTTGGCTCCCGGGCAGGCAGCTGAACTTGCACGCGCTTCTGAGCTGATGCTCTATCCAGGAGGCTATGGTGGTATCCAGCCGGTTGAAGGCGGCATCGCAAACCTCTGCTGCGTGGTGCAACAGCGGCATCTCGCACGTGTGGGTTATCGCTGGGAGAACTTCCTCGCGAAGATGCAGCAGGACTGTCCACACCTCGCGATGAGACTTTCCGGTGCGGAGCCGTTGCTCGCCAAGCCGATAGCCGTCACCCATATCCCCTATGGTTACATCCGCCGCACATCGGAGGATGGGCTCTACTGCGTCGGCGATCAGGCAGCCGTCATCCCCTCGTTCACCGGCGATGGCATATCGATCGCGCTGCATACTGCACGCTGTGCTGTCGCTGCCCACCATGCGGCAGAGCCTGCGCCGCTCTTCCAGGCTAAGCTGCGGTCCGCACTGCTGGCACAGATGCGCCTTGCCGAGTTCGCCGCCGATGGTTTGAACAACTCAGTCTCACGCGCCGTATTGCCGCTTTGCCTCAGGGTCTGGCCCGGCGTGATGCGCGTGACGGCAAGGCTAACACGCGTTGCCCAGCACACCGCTGTCGCTCCACATGCAGTCTCCAGCTAAAACCCGGCCATGTCAAAAGCCACAATTCGACGCCCGAGTTGACGCCTACATTTTTCCCCAAATGACTTTAAGCAGTCACCCCCAGAAGAAATGCAGCGAAATCTTTCGAGGTCTTTGCTCTCGCTTTCATACTCGCTCCAATCGCGCTCGCCAGCATCATACCCTCGTCGTCGATCCCGCTGTCAGCGAGGTCAAGATGACGCTCAAAACAACCCACGAGTTCGTCAACGGCATCTTTCACTTTCAATTCGGATCGACCGAGTGTGACCGCAGCATTCCTGGGATGTCAGGTTCGGCGGTCGTCCTCGCCGGCAGCGGCAAGACCGGCAATGACAGTGGCGACAAGAAGATGAACTAGAACATCCTTAAGTTCGAACAGCACGCAACTGTCTCCTTCGAGCCGGAGACATATTCCGGCGCCATAGCTCTTTCAGGCGACTCGTCCATCCAGGTAACTGGCATCTTCACGCTCCTCGTCGCGACACACGAGATCACCATCCCCATCCTTGTCCATCTTGAAGGCACAACCGCGACGGCCAAGGCTCATTTTGTCGTACCCTACGTCCAATGGGGACTGAAGAATCCAAGCTTTTTGATCTGGAAAGCGGACGACCACGTCGCGATCGACCTCTTTCTTGCCGGTCGGCTTCCAAAATTGAGAGCCGCCTTCTTTGCACATAACGATGTCGTTCGTCAGCATTTGGACTGAAGGGAGTTGAGTCCCCGCTTCGAGAAGTCATCCTCGACGGCTGCTAAATCGCCGTATCCACATTGCACCGCACCAGCAGCATGGGAAAAAGAGAATCCCAGCACGCTGGGCACTGTCGATACGGCGCTCGAGATTTGGCATAATTCCAGAAATGCTCCGGGTTCCAAACGCGTTTACGAGTTCTAATCCAGTCGACCGAAATCTATTCTGAAGTGATTCATCGACCGATTTCCACGAGCAACTGATTCCTGAGGCTACGCATCTGATAGACGGGCCGAAGTTCGAATTCATTGCGCCTTCTTGAATAGCGCAGTCATATGCGGCAATCATCATTCCTTGGGGAAAGAACGTCGGCGGACTCACTGGATTGCGGCCAATCCGATTTTATTAAGGCACGAAAAGCGTAGCTTAATGGGCCGCTACACCGAACAGTCGAAGCCGCAGCCAAGTTAATCGATGCGGTGACCGGTGACTTGCGGACGATCTCGCCAAATCTCACCCTTACCTTATTACAGTCGATTTACTGGACGTTTGTATGATTCTAGCGGATGTTCCTTCACGCCTATTTTCTGTCGCCTTGCTTTCAATTCTCCTAACGGGTTGCAGTTCATCCCGAGAGATCTCCACTTCGACGAATCAGCTTACGGTGCTGAAAGCGGGATCGGGCGAGGGAACAATCACCAGCAGTCCATCAGGGCTTAACTGCGGCGCCGCGTGCAGTGCCAGTTTCGCAACCGGGACGGCGGTCACGCTGACTGCAAATCCCATTGCCAATTCCACGCTCACAGGATGGACGGGTGCTTGCTCGGGAACCGGTGCATGCATGATCGTGCTTGCGAGTTCCACGTCTATCACTGCAACGTTCAGCGCCTCTGCGCCGCCGCCCCCAGCCACGGTTCAGCTTGTGGTGACGAATTCCGGCGGCGGAACGGGAATGGTAACAAGCGCGCCCGCAGGCATAAGTTGCGGGCTGACGTGCAGTGCGAGCTTCGCGACTGGGACATCCGTTACGTTGACTGCAAATCCCAGCGCCGGTTCGACCTTCACCGGGTGGACGGGGGCATGCTCCGGCACGGCGCCGTGCAGCCTGACCCTGGAGAGCGATACCTCTGTGGGGGCGATCCTCTCTGCCGCAGCGGCGAGCGATGGCCTGGCCTCGATCCAACACATCGTCTTTATGGTGCAGGAACACAGCTCGCTCGATAATCACCTTGGAGCATTGCGAGACTACTGGGCCAATAACGGCTATCCGGACCAGTCGTTCGATGGACTTCCGCAGTTCAATCCCACCTCTGGTGCGGCGCCTCTGTATTCCCCGCCTCCCACGAACCCCGGTTGCGACCCGGCGTTTCCTCCTCCGAGCGACTGTATCTATGACGTCAGCAACCCGGTAGCCTCGTTCCATCTCCAAACCGTATGCACCGAGAACACGAGCCCATCGTGGAACGAGAGTCATGTGATCTGGAACTTCCACGATCAACTGGGACTGTATCCTCCCGCAGCACTGGACGGATTCGTATGGGTCGCCGGACACGACGGTCGCAACTACTGGCCGCCATTGACCGACGCGAATGGGGTCCGCAGCATGGGGTATTTCGACGGAAATGACCTCAACTACTACTACTTCATGGCCTCGAACTTTGCCACTTCTGACCGTTGGTTCCACCCTGTGATGAGCCGAACCGGCGCCAACCGGGAGTACGTTATCGCGGGCACATCGCAGGGACGCGTTTATCCGAATGGGACGAATGCGAACGATTCCTCGTTGCTGACGGCAACCATGATTTTTGAAGTGCTCCAGAAGGCGGGCATTACATGGAAGATCTACGTGAACCCGACGGGGAGTGGCTGCTCCGGGCCACCGTACGATTTCACTTGCCTGCTAAAGCAGACCTACGTTCAACCGTTTGTCTTTGGCCAGAGCATTCCAACGAAGTACCCTCAGAACTTTGCGACGATGTCGGAATATTTTGCGGACGTGCAAAACGACAACCTTCCGCAGGTTGCGATTATTGAGCCTGCAACTGCCGCCGGTTTGGACGAGCATGCCTCAAGCTACGATGGGATGCCAACGAATATCCAGTTGGGTGCGAATTACGTAGCCTCGATCATCAACGCCCTGATGGAGAGTCCATCGTGGAAGGACTCGGTTTTCATATTCACCTACGATGAATATGGCGGCTTGTACGACCATGTTGCACCCCAGCCAACCGTGAGTCCGGACGGCATCAGGCCCGTGGATCTCAACCCTGGCGATGTCTGCACAAAGGGAACAGGTCCGATCTGCGACTTTACGTACACCGGCTATCGGGTGCCGCTCATCGTTGTTTCACCTTTCACGAAAAAGAACTACGTGTCGCATACAATCGCGGATACGACGGCAATCCTGAGACTTATCGAGACACGCTTCAATCTGCCGCCATTGACGAAACGGGACGCGGCCCAGCCGGATATGACGGAGTTCTTCGACTTCAAGAATCCGCCATGGCTAAAGCCGCCGACGCCTCCAACGCAGAACATCTATGGCGCCTGCTACATGGATCACCTGCCGTAGTGGGAGCACAGCGGAGAATGGCAACAATTCGGGTGGTAGAAGATGAATCCGCCGTAGGGAGCTATTCCTGCTGTCCGTTTCACTTCTGATTGCCACTAAGAGTCGGCAAGCGTTCGCTAATCTGCCTAGGCAAGATCCTGAGTTGACGAGTTTTTCTAAATTATTAATTTGTAATGATTTAGTTTTGGGGCGGCTAGTGGGGATCGAACCCACGACATCCTGAGCCACAGTCAGGCGTTCTGCCGCTGAACTATAGCCGCCATCTCCCTATCGATTGTAGCATCGAAGCAGCCCTTCACGGCTCACGGACCGCCGCCCATGCTCAATCCCAGCTCCGGCTTGCCACCTCACCCTCGCACGCCCGGCCCCGCAGCCCCGCCCGCCGACGATCGATGGGAACGTGGCGCATGGCTCTTCCGCAACAGCACCCTCCATGCCATCGAGTTCCTCCTCGATGAAGCCTTTCGCATTCCCGGCACCGGCATCCGCTTCGGCCTCGACGGCCTCATTGGGCTCGTCCCGGGCCTCGGAGACGCGCTCGCCGGCATCCTCTCACTGATCATTCCCCTCGCCGCCTGGGCCCGCGGCGTTCCGTACGTCACCCTGGTCCGCATGGCGTTCAACCTCGGCCTCGACGTCCTCGTCGGAACCATCCCCCTCCTCGGAGACGCCTTCGACATCGCATGGAAGGCCAACCGCCGCAACTACCTCCTGCTGCGCCGCCACCTCGGCCAGCCCCGCCGCCACACCTGGCGCGACTGGGCCTTCCTCGCCCTCCTGCTCGCGGCCCTCGGCTCGGTCCTCCTGCTCCCGCTCGCGCTCGCCCTCTGGCTCGCCGTCTGGCTTGCTGCCCGCTGGGGGCGCTAGGGATGCGCCAATAAAGCGCCGACAGCACACCTAGGCCTCGCCGCCACCTCGCTGCGGGTCCCGCTCGCGGCCCGTTCTCCCCGCCCGCCCGGCAAACATCCAGTTCCGCGATACAATCAATAGGAATCGTCGGGGCGTAGCGCAGCCTGGTAGCGCATCTGCTTTGGGAGCAGAGGGTCGGGGGTTCGAATCCCTCCGCCCCGACCAGTTCAAACTATTTTGAAGCGTTCTTTAGAGTCCCGCACAATTCCTCTGTCCCTGACCGTAGAATCTGCACGCGATCCCCGGTCTCGAAAGCGAGACGCTTCGCCTTCGCTCAGGACAGGCACTGAGGCGCACGGTCTCTTGCGAGAGAACCCCGATTTGGGCCAACAGCCCAGATATCTGGCGATGCACTGGCCGATTGCGCTCTCCGGTACACCTCCACTCCGGTCAAACTCAATCCATTCCAGCGTAGACTTTCAACGCTCTCCGGTTGGAAATGATCAACGTCGATCCTCGCGATTCCAGCAACTCATGATATCGAAACTCACTAAAAATGCGGGTGACTGTCTCGCGGGAGGCGCCAATGTACTCGCCGATCTCTCCGTGGGTCAACGAGCAGGAGAACCGAGTGCCACCCTCTGACTTCTGGCCGTCGGCACACCACTCCAGCAGAAGCCGCGCAAGTCTCGCCGGCGCGGTCACCGCGAGGCCCAGTGCTCGCACCTGCCCGCGGGCGCGAGCACATTCCGTGGACAACTCGCGCACCACATTCTTGTAGGCAGCCGGGTGGCGCATCAGGAATTCAAGAAAGTCTTTACAGTAGAGCGACGCGATTCTACACGGGCAGATAGTCTCCGCGGTGATGTCATACCTGGTCTCGGAAAGCACAGATGCCAGGCCCAGCGTTTCTCCAGGATGGGCAATCCCAAGGATCAATCGCTTGCCCGCACTCGAATTCATAGATAGCTTCACCTGCCCGGTCAACAGGAACAGGATTTGTGTGGGAACCTGATCTTCCTTGAACAGGACACTATTCGCTTCATGCTCGGAGAATGCTTTCAGATCATCTAACTCACGAATTGCTTCGGCCGACAATCGCTCAATGAATTTCCCCGATACCGCGACGTTGCGAGAATCGACCAGATTGGGTCCAGAGGTGGTTCGCATAGAAATCCTCCCGCGCTCTCTCAACGCTCTCTTCGACTGCTTGAAGATGAAAGTATCCCGTCCTTTCATCCTGTGAAACTGGTCACTTTTGCTCACAGGCTGGTGAATTTTGGCCGGGAGAGGTTGGCTGTGATCGTTCAAGAGGATTTCGGATGCCCGACTTAGTCTTCACAGTTGAGAAGCGTTAGCCATGTTCGTTGTTGTGCAGGGAGCCACGCAGAGAAAGGAAGGACCAGCCTCGATCAGGCGATGCGCGGACGTTGCGCCGCGTGCTGCTTTGCAGGGCGGATGGGAGTCACATCGGCCTCGGTAACCCATCCTGAAGATTCTTGGGCCAGAAGGTGGCTTAGGACTTCTGCCGACACTGGACGACCATAGAGCCATCCCTGAGCAAATATTTTCTGGCCGACAGAATTGAAGTAGTTGGACTGGTGTTCGGTTTCAACTCCCTCGACAACCACATCCAGGTTGAGCGATCTTGCCATGGCAAGAATCTGCGGGATAATCGCTACCGTCACAGATTCCGTCCCGATGACCCGGGTAAATGCCTTGTCGATTTTGATTGTGTCTGCAAAGAGATACAGAAGCTTGTCCAGGTTCGAGTAACCGGTGCCGAAGTCGTCGATATGAATGCTGTGCTCTCTCCGCCGAAGTTCGCGAATCGTCTCCATGGCCACGGCGTTTTCGGCCATCGACCGCTCGGTGATTTCAATGACCAGGCTCTTTGCCTCAACCTTCGTGCGCTTCAGAATCTCATCCAGCATGGGAAGAAACTTGGGATCTACCAGGTCCGCTGCAGAGACATTGACGCTGAGGCGAAAATTGGGATGATTGCGCAACGTGTCTGCGAAGGAATGCAGTGCGCGTCTCAGCACCATCTTTGTGAGTTCCCCAATAAAGTTATTCTCCTCGGCGATCTTGATGAAGGTGTCCGGCGGAACCGTGTTGCCATCTTCATCGTCCCAGCGAGCCAGGACCTCAGCGCCGACGATCTTTCCAGAATGCAGGTTTACGATCGGCTGGTAGGCCAACTGCACTTTGTCGCTGGAAATGGCTCGGCGAAGTTGTTGACTGTGGTCACTGCTGCGGTTGTAGAGGAGAGAAAGCGCGAGCCCTGACAGTGTTCCCAATACCCCTAAAACCAACGTTATTCCCGCGATGAGGATGATTTCGCCCTGCAATGCATCGGAAACCGACGCAGTCGCCATCACGCAGCTTTGATTCAGCGTTGAGCATCGTGTTGCATAGAGCGTGCCCCCCGCCCGCCCGCTTCCGTCTGTGGTTGCAATCAGCCTGTCGCTCTGCGTTCCATCGGTCGCTCGCTCGTGAGCGCCGTCTTTCGCGTTGATTGCAATTTGCAGGGGAATGCTGCCCAATCGCGGCAGGGACGCCGAGCCAAAAACGGCATAAGCAGTGCCCATTTGCAGCCCTTCCCTCTTCAAGCTTGCGTCGCGAATCGGAACAAGATCGTTATAAGAGATCGTGCCATCCTTCTGGGTGGATTGCGCTTTGAATTGTCCAAGCGGCCGCGCCAAACCGCCTTCTGTCGCCGAGCAATCGATCTTTCCGCCGCGAATGCGCCCAACATCCTTCAAGTAGTCCGAACGAAAAACCAACTCACGGAAATGTGCAATCTCGGCCTCAGAACAAAAGGAACTCGGACGATCTTGAATCCCTGCAAGCACTTTTCGTGCTTCCAGAAACGATGCATCATCCTGCGCTGCAACAAGTGCTGTGTTCTGATTCAGGCAATTTGCAGCCAGCTGGATTGCCAGGGCGCGCCCCAGAAAATAGCCGGCGACCAGGCCAAAGACCGCGATTGCAATTGTGGTCGATCGCGCAATCAGAACGCGACCTCTAAATTTGCTCATCTGGATGCACCATCACACTCGCGAAGCTGAGGGGGCCCGCAGTCAACCTTACCGTCCTCTAATTTTCCCCTCGAAGGTTCATTTCGTCATGACCATTTGATGTAATTCCATATGCCCCTATTGTTTGAGCTAAAAAGCTTTCGGTACCCATTTCCGCAGTACCAAAGTCATGAATCTGGCAGTTTGCGCCTTGCGCTCGAAACGGGTTATCAAGAAATGGAGTAAAGCCACGCAGAAGGCCTGCAGAGTGCGCCGCGAAAGTTATCCGTACTCGAGCCAATGCACTTTGGATGGGTGGACGAAGTCTCAGAGAGGTTCACAGGCCACCAAACCGCGCCTGCCCCAGGGCCTACCCTGAGCGAGGCAGAAGGGTCTTGCTTTTGAGACATGGGATTTACTTACGATGGAATCCTGACAACCACTCCTTCGGCTCCGCCTCACACCTTCGCCGGCGGCCACACAAAAAAGTCTTGCGAGCCCTCCGGCCGCTTGCTCATCTGGCTCAGTCGAGCCAGCGAGGCGTAGTCCAGCAGTTGCTGCACCAACTGCGCGCTCGGGTGCCGTTGCCGATAGGCCTCGGCCATCTCCATGCCCATCTCAAGCGCCTCATCCCGGTGCGCCAGCACGTAGGCCACGCGGTCCTGAATGCTCTCCTTCTGGAACTGGAACATCAGGCGCGCCGCGTGCGGCAGCTCTTCCACCCATTGTTGTCGGTTGGTCAGGCATGCGGAGTAGCTCCCGAAGGCCCGCATCATGCGGTCATGCGGCTTGCTCACCGTGTTGGGCGACATATCAATCAACCCCAGCGAACTGCGAATCAGCCCAATCGACTTCGAGTAATCGCACTCGTCAATGTAGGTGGCCCGTCCGCCACGGAAGTCCACATGCCCCCAATCATTGCCGCGAATCTCCACCGGCATCTCCCTCAGTGCCTCGGCCATCCGTGTGCTCTTCTCCGCGCGCACGTAGTCATCCAGCTGCGCCACAAAAAAAAGCCGCGTCTTCACCTGGTGCTCCAGGTCAAAGCCCCTCTCCCGGAAATACGCCATCACCACATCATCCACCTGGTCGCACGTGCCGTCGTCCAGATGCCTCTCCAGGTGGCAGGCCATCTCCAGCATGCTCGAAAGCAGAAACGTATCCAGGCAGGACTTCCACAGCCGCCGCAGCCGCGCCGGATCTTTGCCGTTCTTCAGAAACAGCAGCGTGCCGCGCTTGCGCGCCTGCACGTCCACTTCCGCTTGCACCATCGGGTCCAGCACCATCGGAAACACGCTGCCCATCACGCCGCACAGTCCCGGAAGCCGCTTGCGCAGCACCATGTGCTCGTCAAATCCATACAGGGAAACAAAGTTGTCGCCCGGGACCACGTGGCGATCAAAAAAGTACGCCGGCGAGTCGCCATGAAGGCACAGGAACGGTACGCGCAGCTCGCGCCACAGATTGAACACCCGCCCGTTGGCGCCGTTGCCCACCAGGTCCATGCCCATCGATACCCAGGAGAAAACAAATCGCACCTGCTCAAAGGGAATGGAGCGGATATTCTCGAGCAGGTTCCTTCCGTCCAGCAGGCTGATCTCAAGGCACTCCAGGCCGCACTCCCGAAAGCTATCGGCCAGCGAGCGGCCAATGCCTTCCAGCGTGGCTCCCCGCGTGGTGCCGGAGAGAAATACAACCTTGTCCAACGGAGTCTCCTTTGCTGCTCCGGGAGCGAAACATAACTCGCCGCACGGGAACGGGGCGGAGTCGCCGGCAAGGCGAAACACAATAGCGCTGCCGTGTGTGAGAGGAGACCCCGCCCGCCTATGCCAGTGCAAATGGCGTGCCAAGCTGTTCGTTGCAGATTAGTGAACGCTCATGTTGAGCTCCGCGCAACCACGCGCGAAATAAGCGATGGAGCCGCGCACTACTGTGCCTCTTGCAATGTTCCAGCTGCCGTCACCAGCTGCTTCAGCGGCTCCAGAATTGCAAAGCGCACCAGGCTCTTCTCGCTCTCGATTGCGGCAATCCGCGTCAGCGTGCTTTGCTGCCAGCCAGCAGGCGCCTCGCCCGGCGCGCGCAGATAGTGGAGCGCCTCGGTGCCCATCGCTCCCAACTCCGCCAACTCCCCGGCCTGCGCCGCGTAGGGCGCAAGTTGCGGCCTCGCCTCCATATGCAGTCGCAGCACGGGCGCGGTCCGCTCCCATTGCGCAAACCAGTGCGCCAGTTGCGCGCGGCCCCGCTCATGGTCGGGCGCATCAGCCAGCAGCGCCTTCACCTCCTCCGCAACCTCTTGGCTTTCCGGAGGATCTGGCGTCAACGCATCCACCAGTCCGTCCAGCGGAGTCAGCTGGCTGGTGTGCTGCAGGTCGTACCGCTCGCCAAAACTCACCGGCTCCATCACCGACGCCAACACGCCAAGCTGCCCTGCGGACAAGCTGCCAGCAAGCTGCCGCTGCATGCGCGCGGGTCCGGAGATGTGCTCCAACCCCAACCCGTCCAGCCGCAGCGATTCCACATCAAGCCGCCGATACATGTCCGGCACGTCGCGCAGCGTCGCTGGCGACCACAGCCGCTCGGCAATCGCGGCCGCGCGCGGCCATATGCGCGAGTCAATCGTCTCCGGAGAAATCTGCTCACCCCACATGCACACCTCGCCGCCCAGAATCAGCTCCTGCTGCGCCGCCGTCAGCTTCGTGTCCGCCGGAATCGGATCGGCCAGGTAGTGAAACTCCGCCGAGTGCATCCCATCCAGATAGTAGGGCGCGGAAAGAATTCCCTGGTAGCCCTCCGTCGCGCCCTTGGCCAGCGATTCCACGCCACGCCACGACTGCACCACAATGTCCTTCGGCAGCCCCGGCGTCATGATTTCGTCCCAACCCACCATGTGCTTGTGATACTTCGTCAGAATCTTCAGCAGGTGCTGATTGAAGTAGACCTGCAGTCCGGCCGCGTCCTGAATACCGTGCTCCTTCATGTACGCGCGAATCTCGGGATTGCCCATCCACTGCTTGCCGTTGCTCTCGTCGCCGCCAATGTGCATGTAGGCATCCGGAAACAGCCCTGCCATCTCGCCCAGAAACGCATCGAGAAACTTGTACGTACTCTCCCGCGTCGGATCCATCGCCGCATCGTGAATCCCAAAGATTCGCGCCACATGATACGGTCCCGTCCCGCTGGCCAGCTCCGGATAGCCCACAAACCAGCTCGTCGAGTGGCCCGGCATGTCAAACTCCGGCACCACGCGAATGCCCCGCGCATGCGCGTACGCCACCACCTCGCGAATTTGCTCCTGCGTGTAGTACTGCCCGTCCGAGCCCATGCCCTGCAGCTTGGGAAAACGCAGGCTCTCCACGCGAAATCCCTGGTCCTCGCTCAGGTGCCAGTGGAAGACGTTCAGTTTCACTGCCTCCATCGCGTCCAGCGTGCGCAGCAGCACCGGTACCGGTTCAAAGTGCCGTCCGCAGTCAATCATCAGCCCGCGCCAGCGGAAGCGCGGCGTGTCTCGGATGCTCACATCCGGCAGAACGTAGCCCTGCGAAGTCGCCTGTACCAGCTGAAGCAGCGTCTGCAGTCCATGCAGCGCACCCAGGTCGTTGGCTGCGGTCAAGGTCACAAATCCCGGCTGCACCACTAGCTGATAGGACTCGTCCTCGTCCAGTGTTTGCACCGCCTCGGCCGGATGCGCAACGTCGATCTCCATCAACGCTTGGCCCCGCCCGGTCGCAACACTCCTGCTCAGTTCAACTCCCGTCATCGCTTCCAGCCGCCTAATTGCGCGCAGCGTCGCCTGCTCCAACATCGCATCGTGCGTTGCCGTAAAGCCAAAAGTCGTCGTCGCCGTAATCGCAAACGAGCCTGGCTCCACCTTCAGCAGCGAAGGCTGCGGCATTAGCGTATTATGAAACTCCGCCGCCGCAGCGCGCACGCCACTCAGCAGAGCCAGAGCCATCGCACCCGCCGCCAAGGCCGCCCGGCTCTCTTGGAAAAAAGAAATCACACGCCGCCTTGCGGCCGTCTTGCCGCTGCCATTCCAAACCCATTCAAAAATCATGCTCTGCCTTTCGTGCACAATTCGTGGAGCCGGATTCTTTCGCTGCCTGGGCCGCAGCTCCGGCGGTCACGCACCATTCTAGTGGGTGCCGCAAGCCACGCCCGCCACTCTCAGCCCCGCACCAGCTTCTCATAGCGGGTAATCTGCGCGCGCGTCTCCGCCCCCATGTCGCCGCCGTTCTTCCAGCTGCGATACCACTCCACCGTCCATTCCAGCGC
>DATKTQ010000251.1:0-17309 GCA_035531055.1 Occallatibacter sp.
TGGCCGTATTTTCGTAATTAGATGCAGACCCGCCGCCATCACGGTCACCACCATCATCATGGGACATCCATGCCGGCGGACCGCTGCGGCCTCAGGTAACAAGGCCAAAGAGATCAGAAATCGCAAGAAGCCCGCCGGCAACCCAGTCGGCGGGCTTTTTCGCGTCCGCAGGCCGCTTGCCAAACACCAAAAATCCGATGCAAACAGAGAAAATGAGCCAATAATCATGACGGAATCCAACGCAACCATCGACTTTGAAAAAATGGACGGCCTCGTTCCGGGCGTCGTCCAGGATGCCCGCACCGGCGAAGTCCTGATGCTGGGCTTTTTGAACCCGGTCAGCTATGCCCAAACCCTCGAAACAGGCTTTGTCACCTTCTGGAGCCGCACTCGCCAAAAGCTTTGGAGGAAGGGCGAAACCAGCGGCAATCGCCTCCGCGTCGTCTCCGCTGCCACAGACTGCGACAACGACACGCTGCTGTTCCGCGTGGAAGTGGAAGGCGACGGCCTGGTCTGCCATGAGGGCACGGTGAGCTGCTTCACGCGCTCTCTGGAACTCAGCACTGCCGGCACGCAGACGGAGGTGGCCCGTGGCTGACAAGCTTCGTTTCGGCCTGCCAAAAGGCAGCCTGCAGGATGCCACCATTGCTCTGTTCCGTCGCGCCGGCTGGAACATTTACGCCGACGGACGCTCCTACTTTCCCTCCATCGACGACAGCGAAATTGAGTGTATGCTCATCCGCGCGCAGGAGATGGCCCGCTACGTCGATCACGGCGTGCTCGACGCCGGTTTGACCGGCATCGACTGGGTGGTCGAGAGCGGCCTCGATGTCACCAGCGTCACCTCGCTCGTCTATGCCAAGCAGAGCCGCCGAAAAGTGCGCTGGGTACTCGCCGTGCCGGAGAACAGCGGTTTCGAGCGCGCAGAAGATCTCGAAGGAAAGATCGTTGCCACCGAACTGGTGGAAGTGAGCAAGCGCTACTTCGCCGAGCGCGGCGTCAACGTGAAGGTCGAATTCAGCTGGGGCGCCACGGAAGTCAAGCCGCCCATGCTCGCAGACGCCATTGTGGAAGTCACGGAGACAGGCAGCTCGCTCAAGGCCAATCACCTCAAGATCATTGACACTGTAATGGAGAGCGAAACCCATCTCATCGCCGGCAAGGCCGCTCTGGCCAATCCCTGGAAGCGCGACAAAATTGACCAGATCGCGCTCATGCTGCGCGGTGCCATTGACGCGCAATCGCAGGTTGGCCTTATGCTCAACGTGCGTCGCGACGACCTGGAAGCGGTCCTTGCCGTTCTTCCCGCGCTCAACTCGCCCACTGTCTCCCATCTCAGCAACTCCGAATGGGTCGCCGTCAACACCATCGTGGAAGAGTTCGTTGCCCGCGACGTGATTCCCAAGCTCAAAGCGGCTCGCGCCACCGGCATTGTCGAGTATGCGCTCAACAAGGTGGTCCTGTGATCTCCGCCGCGGAAAGAGGCACGCGATGAAGTGGATCCGCACCGGCGGCAGGGGAAAACGTCAGGCGCAGGAACTCCTGTCGAAGCTGGAGCGGCGTGGCGGCGCGTCGCTTGACTCCGTTTTGCCCTCCGTCCGGCGCATCGTTGCGCAGGTTCGCAGACACGGCGACAAGGCGCTCCTGCGCTTCGCCGCACAGTTCGATGGACTCGCCGGCCAGTCGCAGCTGCGCGTCTCTCCGCAGGAAATGGCCGCCGCCTGGGACGGCCTCGACCCCGCGCTCCGGCAAGCTCTCACCACGGCAGCCGCGCAGATTCGCGCCTTTGCCCAGCGCCAAATGCCCGTCGATTGGTTCGAGTCGCCCATTCCCGGCCTCAAAACCGGGCAGCTTGTTCGGCCGCTCGGCGCCGTCGGTTGCTATGTTCCCAGCGGCCGTCATCCTTTGCCATCCACGCTGCTCATGACCGCCATTCCCGCGCAGGTGGCTGGCGTTTCTCGCATCGTCGTCGTCTCGCCCCGGCCCGCGCCGGAGACGCTCGCCGCCGCGCATCTCCTCGGTATCACGGAGTTCTATCGCCTCGGTGGCGCGCACGCTGTTGCCGCACTCGCTTACGGCACGCCGGCTATTCCGCGCGTGGACAAGATAGTCGGTCCCGGCAATCTCTTCGTCACCGCTGCCAAGCGCCTCGTCGCGCTGGATTGCGCCATTGACATGCTCGCCGGTCCCACCGAGATTGTGGTAACCAGCGATCTGGGCAACCCCGTGGACATCGCCGCTGACCTCATCGCGCAGGCAGAGCACGATCCGGAAGCGCTCGCCATCTTCATCACCACGCGCCTCGAACTTGCAAAAGCTGTGCAGGCGGAGGTAAAGCAGCGCAGCCAGGGCAATGCCATCGCGTGCCAGTCGCTCCGGCGCAACGGCCTCATCTTCCTCGCGGATGATCTTGAAGAGGCGCGCGACATCACCAACCGCATCGCGCCCGAGCACCTCACCGTCGATTCACTCACGGACCTTGGCTGGGTGCGGCACGCAGGCTCCGTTTTCGTCGGCCGCTGGTCCCCGCAGCCCATGGGCGACTACATCTCCGGGCCCAACCACACCCTGCCCACCGGCGGAATGGCGCGCCTGCGCGGTGGCCTCAGCGTGTTCGACTTCGTCAAGCTCATCACCGTCCAGCAGTACGGGCAGCGCGCTCTCCGCGCCCTTGGGCCGCAGGCTGCGCTTCTCGCGGATGCCGAGGGCCTCGTCGGACACGCCGATGCCATCCGCACCCGGCTCCAAATCAGGAGGTCGCATGACTAGAACCAAACAGGCTCTGCGGCCCGCACCCAGGGCCCGCGTGCTCGCCATGCAGGAGTATCACCCTCCTCTCGGCTGCCGCGACTCGCTCCGTCTGGACTTCAACGAGAACACGCTCGCCTGCTCACCTAAAGTGCTGGAAGTCCTCGCGCGCGTCTCCGCCGGTCAACTCACACGCTATCCAGAGCGCGAGCCCGTCGAAGCCATGGTTGCATCCCACCTCGGCCTCGACGCCGCTCAACTCGTGCTCACCAACGGCGTCGATGAAGCCATTCACGTGCTCTTCCAGGCCTTTCTTGAGCCGGGCGATGAGCTGCTTCTCCCCGTGCCTACGTACACCATGTATGAGGTCTACGCTTCGGCAACCGATGCGCGCATCGTCACCGTGCAAGCCGCCGTTGACTTGCAGTTTCCCTTTGAGGCTCTGCTCGCCGCCATCACGCCGCGCACAAAAATCATCGCCATCGCCAGTCCCAACAGCCCCTCTGGCTCCGTTGCTAGCCGCGCGCAGATTCTGGAACTCGCCAAACGCGCGCCGCACGCAGTCCTCCTCGTCGATGAGGCCTACTTCCACTTCCACGGGGAAACGGTCCTCGATCTTCTCGGCGCCGTTCCCAACCTGATGGTCGCGCGCACCTTCTCCAAGGCTTACGGACTCGCCGGACTGCGCCTCGGCGCGCTCGCCGGTCCTGCCGATCTTTTGCAGTGGGTGCGGCGCGTCCTCTCGCCGTACAGCGTCAACGCACTCGCCCTTGCCTGCCTTCCGCCCGCGCTACGGGATTCTGAATATCTCGACTGGTACGTTTCCGAGGTGCTTGCAGCGCGCATGGAGTTTGAAGCCGCGCTGGACGCCGCCGGCATCCGCCGCTGGCCCAGCCACGCCAACTTCGTTCTCGTGGAAATCGGCTCGCGCCACGCGGAGTTTGTCCGCCGCATGAGCGAGGCAGGCGTGCTCGTCCGCGATCGCTCTCGCGACCCCGGCTGTGCTGGCCGCGTTCGCATCACCATCGGCACCCGCCAGCAAATGCGCCAGGCCGCCTCCGCGCTGCGCCAGGTGCTGGCATCACTCCAGCCCACGGGAGACCCCGCATGACCGCCACACGCAACACAAAGCGCCGCGCCTCGTTTGAGCGCAATACCACGGAGACGCGCATCGCCATTCGACTCACCGTGGAGGGCCAGGGCAAATACCAGATCAGCACCGGCATCCGCTTCTTCGATCACATGCTGGAGCTGTTCACCCGCCACGGTGCCTTCGACCTCGAACTCCACTGCAACGGTGATCTCGATGTCGACCAGCACCACACCGTCGAAGACGTCGGCATCGCTCTCGGCGAGGCCTTTGACCGCGCCCTGGGTGACAAGCGCGGCATCCTGCGCGCCGGATACTTCCTCATGCCCATGGATGAAACCCTCGCCATCGCAGCCGTGGACCTCAGCGGCCGCGCAGCCTTCGCCGTGGAAACCCAAGTCCGCACGCGGATCGTCGGCGATCTGCAGTCCGAGCTGGTCACGGATTTCTTCGAGGGATTTGCCCGCGGCGCACGCGCCAACGTACACGTCAAGACGATGTATGGCCGCTCAAATCATCACAAGATCGAGGCCATCTTCAAGGCTTTCGCGCGCGCGCTGCGCGTCGCCTGCTCACGCGATAAACAACTCGGCAAAATGCTTCCATCCACCAAGGGACTCCTCTAATGCGCGTCACGGTCATCGATTACAAAGCGGGCAATCTCACCTCCGTACTCAAGGCGCTGCATCATCTCGGCGCGGAGACGGAGGTGACAGACAAGCCCGAACCCATTGCCGCGGCGGAGCGGATTGTGCTGCCCGGTGTGGGCCACTTTGCCGCCACCGCGCTGCTGGACCAGAGCGAAATCACGCCCGCACTCCGCGCCGCCATCGCGCGCGGCATCCCATTCCTCGGCATCTGCGTCGGCATGCAGTGGCTCTTTGCCGGCTCCACCGAAGCACAGGAGCAGCCGGGACTCGGCCAATTCTCCGAGTCCTGCTCGCGCTTTCCAGAGTGTGATCAGAAAGTCCCGCACGTTGGCTGGAATTCCCTGGAAGTGAGCCCCGGATCGCAACTGCTTGCAGGCGTCCAAACGGGAGAGTACGTCTACTTCACGCACTCCTTCAAGGCGCCGGTCACCGCGGACACCGTAGCCGTCACGCAGTACATTGAGCCCTTCGCCGCAGCCGTGGAACGCGGCAACGTCATGGGCGTGCAGTTTCATCCCGAGAAGTCCGGTGACGCTGGCCTCAGAATCCTGCGCAACTTTCTTCACTGGCAAGCGGAGGCCGCGGCATGCTGACTAAACGCATCATCGCATGTCTGGACGTGCGTGCCGGCCGTGTCGTCAAGGGCGTGCAGTTTGTCGATATCGTCGACGCCGGAGATCCCGCGGAGCTGGCCGCGCGCCATGCCCGCGAAGGCGCGGATGAGATTGTTCTGCTCGACATCACCGCGACGCATGAAGGGCGGCAGACGCTACTCGACACCGTGCGCCGCGCCGCCCGCGAGCTCTTCGTGCCCTTCACGGTTGGCGGTGGAATCCGCAGCGCGCACGATGCCGAGCAGGTCTTTGAAGCCGGCGCAGACAAGGTCAGCATCAATTCGGCTGCCCTTGCGGACCCCTCGCTCATTGAAGCCATCGGCCGCAGCTTCGGCGCGCAAGCGGTCGTCGTCGCCATTGACGCGCGCAGAAATCCGCAGGCCGCCGACCCGGTCCGCGATGCGGAAGTGTATGTGCAGGGCGGTCGCAAACCCGCAGGTCGCCGCGTTGTGGAGTGGGCGCGGGAGGCCGAGGATCGCGGCGCCGGAGAAATCCTGCTCACGTCCATGGACGCCGACGGAACCCGCGCAGGTTTTGATTGCGAGCTCACCGCAGCGGTCAGCGCAGCCGTGCGCATTCCCGTCATCGCCTCCGGCGGTGCGGGCACCGTAGAGCACTTTACGCAGGTGTTTGCCGAGGGACGGGCCGATGCCGCCCTCGCTGCAAGCATCTTCCACTTTGGCGTGTCGAGCGCTCGCTCGCTCAAGCAGGAACTAGCCCAGGCGGGCGTATCCGTGAGGTTGCCATGCTGATTCCTTCCATTGATCTCCTTGGCGGACGCATCGTCCAGCTGGTGCAGGGCGAAAAACTCCGTCTCGCTTTTGACGACTTCGAATATTGGATTGAGAAGTTCTCTCGCTACCCGCTCGTGCAGCTGATTGATCTGGATGCCGCAATGCGGACCGGCGACAACTCCGAGCTCGTCATGCAGATCGCAAAGCGCCTTCCCTGCCAGGTGGGCGGTGGCATCCATTCCGTGGAACGCGCCCGCCAGGTGCTGCAGGCTGGCGCTCGGCGCGTCATCGTTGGCTCTGCGCTGTTCTCCAGTGACGGCAAGGTGAACGAAGACTTCGCAGCTTCTCTTGCAGCCGCAGTGGGCGCGGAGCAGGTGGTCGCCGGCATTGACACCCGCAACGGCCGCATCGCCGTCAAAGGCTGGAAGGCGCAGGTGGAACTCACGCCCGACGAGGCAATTCCGCAACTGGAGCCGCACGCTGCGGCATTTCTCTATACGCACGTGGACGGCGAAGGACTGATGCAGGGCTTTCCCATCGAAACCGCCGAGCGCCTCCGGAAGTTGACCCGGCGTCAATTGATCGTTGCCGGCGGAATCCGCAGCCGGCAGGAGGTGGATGCCCTACACGCTCTCGCTTGTGACGCAGTCGTCGGAATGGCCGTGTACACGGAATTACTCGCCGTCTGACCCGTCTCCCGCCAGCTCGGGTTGCTCCCTCCCGCACCCTCATCCGCTATGCTGGGAGGCAGCACACTCCTCCAACTTTCCAAAAAGGAAACCGGACGATCATGAAAACTGGAAGCGGCATTCGCCTGGCAAAACGGCTGGATGAAGTAGGATTCTCCGACATCGTGCAAGTCCGCAACAAGGTGATGGAGATGCGCGCGGAAGGCCTGCAGGTGCATGCCCTGCACGGCGGCGAGCCTTACTTTGAAACTCCAGAACCCATCAAATACGCGGCCATCCAGTCGCTCATCGAAAATCAGACCCACTACGCGCCGTCCTCGGGTCTGCCTGCGCTGCGCCAGGCGTTGATGGAAAAACTCGCGCGAAAGAATGGCATCCAAGTCACTCCCGACGAGGTCATCGCCACGGTCGGCGGATCGCAGGCCCTCTACGCCGCCTTCCAGTGCGTGCTTGACCCCGGCGAGGATGTGCTGTTGTTTTCCCCCTATTGGACGCCCATCGCCGACCTCGTGACAGGCGCGCAAGCCCGTCCCCTGCGGGTGCCCACCATCACCGCCCGGCGCAACGGCATCCGCAATACACTGGAGCAGTTCTCCACTCCAAAAACGCGAGCCGTCTACTACAACACGCCACAGAACCCCAGCGGGCTGGTCTTCACGCGCGCTGAGGCGGAAGAGGTCGCGGCATTCGCCATCGAGCGCGACCTGATCGTCATCGCCGACGAGGCGTACGAAGACCTCGTCTACGACGGCGAGCACTTCTCCATCGCCTCGCTGCCCGGAATGGCCGAGCGCACCATCACCGCCTTCACCTTCTCCAAGACCTACGCCATGACCGGATGGCGCGCCGGATACGCGGTCGCCCAGGAACCTTTCATGACGGCCCTGCGCAAAATTGTTCTCTACTCCACCAACGGCGTGCCCACGCCCGTGCAGCACGCCATGCTGCATGCGCTCCAAACGCCCGAGAGCCAGATCGCCGCGTACCGTGAGGAGTATCGCAAGCGCCGCGATCTGCTGGTCTCTGCGCTCAATCAGGTAGGCCTTCCCTGCGAAGTGCCCGCAGGCGCGTTTTACGCGTTTCCAAACGTTGAGACAATCCACAAGATCAGTCGCACAGCCGCGCAGATCCTCCTCGAGAAAGCCCACATCGCCACCATCCCAGGCTCCGTCTTCGGAGCGCAGGGAGAAGGCCATCTCCGCTTCGGTTACGCCATTCCACTGCCGGAAATTGAGGCTTGCATTCAGGCCCTGCGAAAATTCTTCGCCTGAACGCGGGCCTCTCAGCGCTCCGCTTCTCCCATGGCGCGGCTGGTCTCCACCCGTGCGGCGCGCAGCAGCCGCCCAATCTGCTTCAGGTGCAGCTGCACCGCATACGCCCGCAAAATCTCCGCCTGCGAGAATTGAAGTCCCGTGTGCCGAATCTCGGCCATACGCGCCTCCAGCTGCGCAATGTCCTCCTCCAGGTGCAGCCCCACCGGTGCCGCGTCGAACCGCCAGGCATGCGCGCAGCGTCCCAGGTGGTCAAAGCCTGAGCGGATGTCCACGGCAAGCCGTCCCAGCGCCGGCTCCAGTTGCTGCGCATAGCCGTCTCTGCTGCTGTCCTGCACCGCCAGTTCCAGCGCCACCAGCGCGTCAAACAGCGATCTCCCGAACTGCGCCAGCATCGCCAGCCCTTCTCGCCAGCCCGGCCCGCCCGCCGGCTCGTGCCGCGCGGCATTCAATAGCTCGTTGTTGCCACGCAGCTTGGTCAGCACATCTTCGCGCCGTTCTGCCCGCATGGCATCGGGCTCTCCGCGAAATCCCCGCAGGATGGACTCAAAAAATGCGCCCAGCACAAGAAACTCCTCCGCCAGTCCGTCCCGCAGGCGAAGGCGCGCGCGGTCAGGAAACACCAGCGTGGAAACAGCCAGCGCCACCACAATCCCAAGAGCCACTTGTCCCACGCGGTCCAGCACAATCGTCCAGTGCGACCCGGTGGTCCGCACCAGCATCACAATTGTGATGGTTACGCCCGCCAGGCGCGCGCTGTTGCGCAGCCCCAGCCATCCACACAGCGCCACCGCCGCAGCCACCGCCATCAGATAATTCCACGGCAGAGCGCCAACCGAGGAAAACGCAAAGCCGAGCACCGCGCCGATCAGGGTGCCCAGCAGCCGATCCCGCGAGGCCGAAATCGTCGAGCCAAAGTTCGACTGCAGCACGATAATCGCGCTGATTGCACCCCAGTATCCGTCGTGCAGGCCAAAGCGCATGGCCAGCCACCAGCACAGCGTCGCGGCCAGCGCGGTTTTTCCCGCATGAATCAGCAACCGGCGTTGTTCCCAGCTCAGCAGTCCGCCGCTGGCGCTCAGCTTTCGCGCCAGTTGCTGTTGCGACCCGGTCTTGCGTGCCATCAGGCGCATGGTCTTCCCTTGCTCGTCTCTATCCTCGACTTCTCAGAATGACCGGATCGGCTACAAATCGCAAGCCACTCGCCCACTCCATGCGCCACGCTGGGCATGTAGCATGGTTGCATGGTAGCGCTTCCTGCGCGCCGGAGCCCTGTTATGCTGCGCGTCGGTTATCCAGCCACTCTCTCCGCGGACCTCTTGTCCGGTTTCCCAAAACATATCGAGCTGATCCCGCTCTCTGAGCAGTTGGATCACGACGTCGAAATCGATGTCTGGATTCCCGATCCCTATGCTTCGCGTGCACTCCGCGTGGCGCCGCATCTTCGCGGCCTCCGGCTTGTGCTCTCCATGATGGCCGGAACCGAATGGATCCCCGCCGCGGTCGGTCCTCACGTCACCATCTGCAACGCGCGCGGCGCGCACAACATTCCCACCGCGGAGTGGACCCTCTCCGCCATTCTCTCCATGCTCAAGCATTTCCCGCTCTACCTCGATGTGCAGCACTCCGGCATCTGGAAGAGGCGCTTTGAGGCCAGCGCGCAGTACGCATCGATCACCGGCGACACACACGCCCTGTATCCTCCCGTCTTGCAGGAGGAGCTCACCGGCAAAACGGTTCTGCTCGTCGGCTACGGCTCCATCGGCCAGGAAATTGAGCGCATGCTTGCGCCCTTCTCCGTTCAACTGCTGCGTGTCGCGCGCAGCGCACGTTCCCAGCCCACGGTGCACGCCGTTGCGGAGCTCGACGCGCTCTTGCCTCAGGCGGACATTGTCATCCTCATCCTGCCTTCCACCGCGGAATCCCGTCATCTCATCGGCGTCGGCCAGCTCGCCCGCATGCGCCACGGTGCACTGCTGGTCAACGCTGCGCGCGGGCCTGTAGTGGATACGGACGCTCTGGTCGCGGCCCTCGAGTCCGGCAGAATCCGCGCCGCGCTCGACGTGACCGACCCCGAGCCACTGCCGGAGGGCCACCCGCTGTGGCGCTGTCCCAATCTGCTCATCACGCCGCACATCGGCGGATCCAGCCCGCAGTTCGCGCGGCGTGCGCTGCAAATCGCCTGCGGCGAATTGCAGCGTTACATCGCAGGCCAGCCGCTGCAGAATGTCGTGCAGGCGGCCGTTTAGGCTGCCGCTTCCGCCCGCCGCCAGTCGCGCAGGCCCACCACGGCCAGTCCCACCAGCAAGGCATACAGCAGCGCCGTCGGCCACAAATCCTTGTAGAGATATTCGGCGATGTAGAACAGGTTCACCACTATCCACAACCACCAGTTCGCCGTGTGCTTGCGTGCCTGCCACCAACTGGCCACCAGGCTATAGCTCGCCAGCGTGGCATCCAGATAAGGCAGTGCAGCGTGCAATCGCAGGGCTACTGCTGCCAGCACAAAGCTGCCCGCCGCGCCCGCCAGCAACGCCGCCAGCAGCGCCTTCCAGTGCAGCGGAACCACGCGCACCGTTCCTTCCACGCGCACTCCGCGCCACCAGTGCCACCACCCGTAGAGCGTGAACGCCACAAAGAATACCTGCAGGAACGCATCGGACAACAGCCGCGCCCGGAAGAACACCACCAGGTAAAGCAAATCCGCCACCAGCACCACAGGCCAGCACCACAACGTGCGCTGCGTCGTTAGCCAGATGCCCAGCACCGTCGTCACCAGGCCTGCCAGCTCCATCCAGTGCACTGTGAGGTAGTGCATCACCGTCTGCTCCGTCATGCACGGTCCGCCTTCGTCTTCGCCCGTCTTGCAGCCCACTCCCGCAGCGCGTCCAGCACAGCACTGCCCGCACCGCGGAACCAGCGTGCATGGCCCAGCAGATAATCGTTGCTCGCCATCGCGGCCTTCTCCCGCGAGTGCAGCGCGCCCAGAAAGTAGTCGGCCTCCGTCAGCGCGAACTCCGCGTGGCACAGCGCCATCATCGGCGCCAGCGCTGCCGCTTCCTCATCGCTGAACTCTCGCACAAGCTCATATCCGTCTAGCAATGCCTCCACATGCTCCAAATGGATCCGCACCTTCTCTGGATGCGCCGGGTCGCGCACCAGTTCCAGCCACTCCACCACGTTCCGCTCAAGCGCCTGCGCCACGTCGTGCACCGCATTGGTGCGGTCCGCCAAGCCAAAGTCAATTACCCCCACGGCCCGCGCTTTGTCACTCGCGTCGCTCCAGAAAAGGTTGGAGGCATGCAGGTCGTTGTGCGTCCATAGGGGCGTCAGCGCGGGCAGCAGGGGCCGCAGTTCCGCATGGAACGGCGACAGCTGATCCAGCGCTTCCTCGCAGCGCCGCCGCGTTTCCGCATCGGCATCCAGCGCCGGCCGCTCCGCAAGGTAGCGCTGCATGGCGGCCGCAGGATCGGCATCTGCAAAAATCGAAAAGCTCGCCACCAGCGGCCTCGGCTTGCGCGCAGGCGCTGCATAGTCTTGCGCCGCCACATGCAGCCCCGCAAGCATCTCGCCCGCGGAGCGCGCATGCTCCCGCGAGCGGAACGGCGTCCACGAGACGGCCTCCTCATACGCATCCGCGCCCGCCGGAACCTCATGCACTTCATAGGTCCACGCGCCCGCTTCGGTCACCGTGGACCCCGCGGACGTCGCCAGCACGCGCGGCACAGGCACCCCGCGCGCCGCCAGGTGCGCCAGGAATTCGTGTTCCTCCAGCAGTCCCTCGCGGTCGCGCACTGTCCTCGCATGCCGCTTCACAAAGACGCGTCCGCCCGCCGTCTCCGCCACGCTCGCCGCGGAAAACGGCCTCGGGCTCACCGACAGAATCGTCACCGGATCGCCGCAGCCGCTGTAATCCGCCAGCAGCGAACGCACCTCTTCCAGCGTCAGCGGAGGCCAGTCCGGCTCCACCAGCGTGCCGTCCATTCCGTGCGTTTTGGCTTCTGCGCTCATGTGTTGCGGCGTTCGCCCTCCGTCTTTCTCTTGCGGACATTTAAAAAGTGTATTGGGCAGAGAGCCGCACTGTCGTCGGCGCACCCAGGTGCAGAAACGTGTCTCCGTAACTCGCGCCCGTGTCCTTCCAGTAGCGCTTGTTCAGCACGTTCTCTGCAAACAGACGCAGCGTCATGCGACCTCCCTCGCCGCCCGGCGTGTAGCGCGCGCCCAGGTTGAACAGGTTATACCCCGGCACGTGCACCGCATCGTCCCGCGTGGCTTCCTTGCTGCTCGTGTAGCTCCATCCCGGCATCAGGTGCAGCCCCGCCACGCGTCCCACCAGCACGTCGGCAAATACCGTCGTGTGCGCTCGCGGCACGTTGATCACCTGCTTGTTGTCGAACGACGGCGTTCCCGTATCGCTGGAGACAGCCCGCAGAAATGCGGCTGAGCCCGTCAACTGTATCCATCGCGTCGCCTTGCCCTGCGCGTTCAGCTCCACGCCGTCGTGGGTCTCGCGCCCGGCAGACTCAAAGCATAGGTCGCCCGCTGAAACCCCCGTGGTGCAAAAGCTGTCCGCTCCCTGAATCACGCGCGGATAGAAGAACGGCTGCCGCATGCGAAAGTAATCAGCGGTCAGCAGAATCGCGCGCTCAAACTTCACGCCCACCTCCGACTGCCGCGTGAAGTAGGGGTCCAGAAACACGCTCGAGTTGTCCACCCACCACGGCGCCTGCGGACCCAGCGAGAGCAGCACGCCGTAGTTGGCATAAAACGTCAGCGGCTTCAGCGGCGTATAGGTCGCCGCGTACTGCGGCAGCCACAGCGAGCGCGACGTCGTGTAGTTGAAGTCGCCCACCTTCACATAGCGCCCCGCCGCCAGCAGCGTCACGTTGTCCGGCAGGTGCATGCGGTCCTGCACAATGCCCGCCGCCTGCCGGTTTTGGTCCGCCAACATCGCCGGACCCGCCTGCTGATACGGGCTCTCCGGCGCGTAGGAAATATTCGGCTGAAAAATGTTCTCCGTCCCCAGTGCTGAGTACACCACCGTGGGAGAAAGCGCCACAGAGCGATGAAACAGCGATCCGCCGCCCACCACGTCATGCTCAATCGCACCGGTTTTAAAGTGCCCCTGCACCAGCGCTTCGCCCACCACGTTAATGCGCAGCTCGCCCGGGCTGCGATAGTCATAGATCTCGTAGCTGCCGTCCGGGCAGAAGAAGTAGTAAGGTGCGTCCGGACAAAGCGAGTTGCCGTCTGCATCCAGCGCCGCGCCGTACGGCCAAATCACGTTGTCATCAATCAGCGAGTGACTGTAGGAGGCCCCAAGCCGCAGCGTCCAACCCCGTCCCAGCGTGTGCAGCAGCCGCGATCCCGCATTGAACGTGTCAAACGTGTTCGGCTTGGACCACGGCTGATAGCCCAGCATCACCGATGGGTACACCCCCGTCGGAATCGTCGTGCCGCCCAGCAATTGGTAGCCAGCTTCTGACCTCTGCACCTTGTGCTGATACTCAAAGTCCGCGTACAGATGCGTCTTTTCGCTCAGCCGGAACGAGCTGTCCAGCGCGCCCACACCGCGCCAGCCATCGGCGTGCTGCACATAGGTGTGCATGTCCTCGCCCGCCACGTTCAGCCGGAAGCCCGGCTCCAGTCGCCCGCCAAACAAGCGCCCCGTGTCCAGCGCGCCGTAGGAACCTCCGCGATGGTCCGTGGCCATGGTGTACGTGGTGCGCTGCGCCGGGTCCGGCTCCTTGGTCACGTAGTTGATCAGGCCTCCCGCAGAGGCCACGCCGCTCTCCACGCCCGCCACGCCCGTTACAAACTCCACCTGTTGCTTGTTCTCGAGCGGCACATCCTGCTCGCCCGCAATCGTCATCCCGTTGATCTCCAGCCCCGTGGCCAGGTCAATCGGAAATCCGCGAATTTCAAAGTCGCCGTAGTAGCCCACCGGCGCGTAGTCTTCGCCAACCGATGCGTCGTTCTTCACCACGTCAGAAAGCACCCGCGCCATCTGATCCTTCATCACCGCGCCGCTCACCGCCACCACGGATACCGGCGTCTGCTGCAGGCTCACGCCGTCCAGGCTTCCGGCCGTCACTGCTTGCGGCAGATAATCGTCCTTCACCTGTCCCTGCACCACCACGGTGGTCGTCACGCGTGGCAGCGGCTGTGCCTGTCCGCCCTGCGCCTGCCCGCTCTGCGCTTTTCCCGGCTTGGCGGGATTGGCAGGTTCGCTCGGCTGGCTCTGCGCAAACGCAGCCGGCGCCGCGGTCAAACCCGCCAGCAACGCCAGCAACGGCGCAATGCACAGCCACGCTCGCCCGTTGCTGCGGACGTTGTGTAAATGGAATCGTGTCTTTCGGCAGGCGCCTGTGGAAGCGCAAACGTGCATGGTTCCCTCGTTTCAACTCCGTGAAACAGGAGAACTCACACTGCGAAGTTCTGAAGGCTTCTTGGCTTCGAAAACTTCCCACGCCGGTATTATCCGGATCGGGTTCGAGGGTATTTCTCAGCCCCACCCAGTGGAGCACCCCTGTTTCAATATGCTGATTGAAACATTCCCCGTGCCGGAATGCAAACAGCAATTTCACATGGTAAAAAAGGCCACTCCGCCGGAGTTTTCCGCCAGGTGCTATTGCCAGAGCGCCGCGAGGACCGGCCGATAGCTTTCCAACTCCGGAACCGCCAGCGCTTTTACCTTGGCCGCGTCGTCGGCATGGCGCAGCGTGATTGCCGCCTGCGCGTTCGGCAGCGCCAGAAAGGCCTCCGCCTCGTCAGCCGTCATCGGTCCGCCCTGCAGTGCTAGGCTCTCCACGGATGCCGGCGAAAGCGCCGCAAGATAGCGCGGATTGGCAAAGCACAGGTAGCGTTTGGCAGCCACGTGCAGCCGGATCGGGTCCGCCACGGCCGCGCTCACGTGCCCGGCCAGCACCTCCGCTGCCAGCTCTTCGTGCCGCGTATCCAGTCCGCGCGCAGCAGCATCCTCGCCCTCGTGGTGCAGCAGGTGCCCCAGGTCGTGCAGCAGCGCCGCCGCCACCAGCGCGTCGTCGCCGCCCTTCCGCTGCACAAACCATGCCGCCTGCAGGCTGTGCTCCAGCACGCTCACCGGCTCGCCAAAGTAGGCTTCCTCGCCGCCCGCAGCCAGCAACTCAAACAGCGCGTCCATGTTCGCAATCGTTGTCATGCCACTTACGCCTCCACATCCGCGGGTATGTGAAAACGCTGATGCAACGCCAGCACCAGCGCCACCACAGAAGTCAAAAAGGCCGTCGCCGCCAGCGCCAGGAAAGCATTCTTCCATCCATACGCCACCGTCACGCGTGCCACCGTGTCGCCGGAAAGCCACCCCGCCAGATAGCCCACGCCGTCAATAATCCCCGCCGCCGTTGCGCTGCCACGCGTCCCGCCAAAGTCCAGGCTCATCGCGCCTGCCAGGTAGGAGTAGGGGCCCAGCATCAGAAAGCCCACCATCGCCACCAGAATCACCGGTGTCCACGGATTGGTGTGGCCCGGCGTGTGCGCCAGCGCCAGAAGGCAAACCGTGCTGGCCGCCATCCCGCCCACCAGCACCAGGTTGCGTCCGTTCAGTCCCAGCTTGTCGCTCAGCACGCCGGCCACCAGCACGCTGATGCCGCCAAAGAGCGGAAACAGCGCGCTCCGCTCCGCCGCCGAGCTTGCCGAGAGCCCCACGTACTGCACAAAATACGTCGGCGTCCAAAAATTGAATGTCTCGCGCAGCAGTGTCGTGCCCAGGGAAAGCAGGCACACCATCCAGAATGGAAAGCTCTTCAGCAGCGGCCGCAGAATCGCGCCCAGCCCCGTGGTTGCCTCGCCTGTCGCGCGTTCTTCTTCCGCATACACGTTCAACGGATTGGCCTCCGGCGCCGGCAGCCCGCGCTCCTCCGGCGTCTCGCGCAGAAACATCATGTTGGCCACCAGCAGCGCCGCCAGGGACGCCGCCGCAGCCAGAAACACCCCGCGCCAACCCAGCCCCCAGGCCATCAGCTGCCCCATCACCCACCGGCAGCCCGCATCGCCAAAAAGATAGCTCAGGCTCAACACCGCCATCACCGTTCCGTACGTCGAGTAGGAGAACCAACGCGACGTCACCTTCACCAGCCCCACCCAGCCCGACGACTGGAACAGCCGGTTGCCCACCCACGCCAGCGTAAACAGCGGAAAGCCGCCGCTCATCACAAACAGCACAGTGAACACGATCGATCCCGCCATGCCGCCCAGGAAATTCCGCCGCCCGCCGAACATGTCGGCCATCGACCCGCAGATGAATTTCCCCACCGCATAGGCCACCGTGCCCGCAGACGCAAGAAAGCCCAGGCGCACCTGGGCTTCGCTGGCCGTCATCCCATGTTTGCCCAGGTAGAGGATCAGATCCGGCAGCACCACCGAAAGGTTCGATCGACAAAAGTAGTAGCCCGAGTAGCCGAACGCCAGCAGGGCGATGGTTGCCACGTGCCAGGCCGTAAAGTGCGTCGAGGCACTCGATGGGGGAAGGGAATCCGCGTCAGGAGCGGCGTTTGTCTCGGTTTGCACATCGGCAGACTATCACGGCACTCCCGAAAAACCATCGCGCCATCGCGCGCCTTCTGCAGAAAGGCAAATCGATGTCGATGCCCCCGTGAATTCTCGTTGAATTCTCTGCCCCCGAAGCGCGGCAAAGCCGCGGAAGTCTTCCTCCCGCGGCTCGCGTTTGGCTTCCGTCTCCGGCGTCAGTTGCTTTCGGTGGCCGCCGCAGGCTTGGCCGTGTCCATCCTGCCTGTGCCTTCCTTCAGCGTCACAATGCGGTCCACGCCCGGCACCGCAAAATGCTCCACGTTGCCGCTCGGCCAGCGCACTTCGATGTCGTCCACCTTGGTCGCCTGCCCCAGCCCAAAGTGCGGCCGCGGATCGTTCGAGGAAAGATAGCTCCCTCCGCTCAGCACGTCCGCGCGCTGCTTCATGCCGCCCGTCGTCACAAACACCGCCGCGCCCACCGCATCGCGCGGGCTTTTCGGCCCGCCCATCAGCTTCAGCTCCAGCCAGTGGTTGTGATCCGGGCTCACATTCTTCAGCAGCACCGGATGCCCATCCATCACGTTGATCACCGCGTCCAGTTTGCCGTCGTTGAACAGGTCGCCCACCGCCATGCCGCGCCCTGCAATCACGTCGGCCAGTCCTGTGCCCTCCACCGCCGGCACGTTCTCAAACCGCTTGCCCTCCAGGTTGTGGAACAGCATAGGCCGCTGCTTCCAACTCGTGCCCCAGTTGTACTTGTCCGCCTGCGGATACACGTGCCCGTCGGCCATTAGGAGGTCCTTCCAGCCGTCGTTGTCATAGTCGATAAACGCATCGCCAAAGCCCAGGAACGGCACCGTAATCTCGCCCAGTCCCATCTGGTAGCTCATGTCGGTCATGTTCGCGTCGCCCTCGTTGTGGTAGAGCGGCTTGTAGCTGTCGCTGAACGCCGTGTCGAACACGTCCACCATCCCGTTGTTCTGGTAATCGCCCACCGCCAGGCCC
>DATKTQ010000252.1:0-8432 GCA_035531055.1 Occallatibacter sp.
CCGGCTCCCGCCGCCCTGCGCTGGCCCTCGCCATCCGGCGGAACCGCCGGATGGCAGGGTGGGCCCGAAAGCATCGGCCCACCCCCTCGCCCGAAAAGCAAAAACCATAAAAAGCAAACGCCTCACGGCGTCCGAAAAGCAGGCTGCGCGCCGTGCCAGCATCCTGCGGTTTGCGCGTTCAGGTCCAGTGTGTCGCATGGCGGTCAAGGGTCAGGCCCGCTTCGCGGCGCTCCGCGCCCTTGACTCGCCATGCCCGAAGCAGTCATGAACACGCAAACCAAACATCGCCCTCACTGCCCGTGGTGCCGTCGGCCCGTGGGTCGCCTTCACATCGCCCTCAGCCTTCCCCGTCTCGTTGGCTTCGGCTGGCGTCGCGGTCACTTCTGCGGCCTGCAATGCCTCCAAGCATGGGCCGAGGCCGAGCGCCAGCCAACGCCCCCGGCCACCCGTCCGGGCTGACGCCCGGCCCGGCTCACGCCGGGCCGTGACCCGCCAAGTCACAGCCCGGTCACAGCCCCCGGTCACACGTGTGACCACTTGACACCCGCGTGGTCACACGGTATGGTCACAGGCATCCCAACAAAACGGTCACAACCCGACAAGGAATCTGGTCACTTCTAAACGTCGAGGTTCTTCACGTCTAGGGCGTTGTCCTCAATGAACTTTCGGCGGGCCTCAACGTTTTCTCCCATGAGCGTGGTGAAGATGGCCTCCGTCTCGGCAATGTCTTCCAGCCGAACCTGCAGCAGGGTGCGCCGTTCGGGGTCCATGGTGGTCTCCCACAGCTGCGGAGCCGTCATTTCTCCCAGGCCCTTGTAGCGCTGCACCTGGTAGTCCTTCTTGCCTTGCTCCACGATGTACGCGAAGAGTTCGCGCGCGGTCTGCTTCTCCACCGGGTCGCGGGGAATGCGGCTGGCGCGGCGGGCGGATTTGGTCTCGGTCTTCGCCTGTGGCTCCTCGCCTTCCGCCTCTTCGTCGCTTGCAGCTTCGGCAGAGGCCGTCTTGCTTGCGAACTCGATGAGGAAGGGCGGCTCAAGGAAACCTTTGATGAGGGAGTATTTGACCATCATCTGGCGGAACTCGGGGCTGGAGGCGAGCGTCCAGTCAATGCAGCGGACGGCGCCCTGGGCATCCGTGAGGCAGAGAGACCAGGTGTGGTGTTCCTCGTCTTCCACGGGTTCGGACAGTGTGTACTGGAACTCGGCGGCGCGCTCGGACAGCTGGGCGCGGAGTTCTGCGAGCTTCTGGGGCACTTTGCCTTCGCTCTCCGCGGTAAAGTCGGCGCGGTGGGTGAGCTCGGCGCGTGCCAGCATCTCCGTCACCGCCTCATTGCGCATGCGCTTGTCCACCTTCTCCACAAAGCTGAGGTACTCGTTAAGGTGGCTCATGAAGCGGGTCAGGTCCGCGCCTTCAATGCGGCTGGCGGCTTCGCCGTGGCGAACCACCATGCCTTCCGCGGCGCGGTTGACCATGACTTTGACGAACTCGCGGTCGTCCTTGATGTACTGTTCAAAGCGGCCCTTCTTGATCTTGTAGAGAGGCGGCTGCGCGATGTAGACATTGTCGCGCTTGATGAGCTCCGTCATGTGGCGGAAGAAGAAAGTAAGCAGCAGCGTGCGGATGTGCGAGCCGTCCACGTCGGCGTCGGTCATCAGGATAATCTTGCCGTAGCGGAGCTTGGCGGGGTCAAAGTCGTCTTTGCCAATGCCGGCGCCGAGGGCCGTGATCATAGCGCGGATTTCCTCGTGGCCGAGCATCTTGTCGTAACGGGCCTTCTCCACGTTGAGGATTTTGCCCTTGAGCGGCAGGATGGCCTGGAAGCGGCGGTCGCGTCCCTGCTTGGCTGTGCCGCCTGCGGACTCGCCCTCGACCAGATAGAGCTCGCAGCGTTCGGGGTTGCGCTCGGAGCAGTCGGCGAGCTTGCCGGGCAGGCCGCCGCCGTCCAGTGCGCCCTTGCGGCGCGTCAGGTCGCGGGCCTTGCGCGCGGCCTCGCGGGCGCGGGCAGCCTCAATGGCCTTGTTGATGATGCGCTTGGCAATGGGCGGATTCTGCTCGAGGAACATGCCGAGGCGCTCGTTCACAAACGCCTGCACGGTGCCGGCGATGTCGGAGTTGAGCTTGCCCTTGGTCTGGCCTTCAAATTGCGGCTGGGACAGCTTGACGCTGACCACGGCGACCAGCCCCTCGCGCACATCGTCGCCGGAGAGGTTATCCTTCATGTCCTTGAAGAGGCCGAGCGACTGGCCGATGGCGTTGATGGTGCGGGTGAGCGCGGTGCGGAAGCCGGAGAGATGCGCGCCGCCATCCACGGTGTTGATGTTGTTGGCAAAGCTGAATACCGTTTCCGAGTAGCCGTCGTTGTACTGGAGCGCGATTTCAATCTCGACGCTGTCGCGGGAGGCCTCCATGACGATGGGCTTTTCATGCAGGACGGATTTGCCGCGGTTGAGGTGCTTGACGAACTCCGCAATGCCGCCCGCGTAGCGGAACTCGGTGCGGCGGGAGTCACCCGTCTTGGGGTCTACTGTGCGCTCGTCGGTGAGCGTGATCTCCAGGCCCTTGTTGAGGAAGGCAAGCTCGCGCAGTCGCTGTGCCAGAATGTCGTGGCTGTACTCGGTCATGGTGAAGATCGACTTGTCCGGCAGAAAGTGGATCCTGGTGCCGCGCTTCTTGCTGGTGCCTGCCTGGCGCAGCTCACTCACGGGCTGGCCGCAGGCGTAGTCCTGCTCCCATGTGTGGCCATCGCGCCAGATCTCCACATTGAACTCCTGCGAGAGCGCGTTGACGCAGCTGACACCCACGCCGTGCAGTCCGCCGGAGACCTTGTAGTTCGACGCGTCGAACTTGCCGCCGGCATGCAGCTTGGTCAGCACCACCTGGACGGCGGGCATCATTTTGCCTTCGCCCACTGGCATCATGTCCACGGGGATTCCGCGTCCGTCATCGACCACGGTGATGGAGTTGTCCACGTGGATGACGACCTCGACTTTTTTGGCGTATCCGGCCAGGGCCTCGTCCACGGAGTTGTCTACAACTTCGTAAACAAGGTGGTGCAATCCCATCTCGCCCGTGGAGCCGATATACATGGCAGGGCGCAGCCGGACCGCCTCAAGCCCCTCGAGGATTTTGATGTTTTCGCCGGTGTAGCTGGCGTTGCCGTCAGGAAGAAGATCGTCGCTGGGTACTAAAGTCGCCATAAAGTTCCGATCGGTGGGTTTTGGCTCGCCGTCAGGCCCGGAGGCGGTATCTGGAGGCCGGATGCGCGAAGGTCCAGTGGGGAATAACCGCTTGAAAGACGAGGGCTTTGAGCGAAATTTCCTAGTGCTATTTTAGCACGTCGGAGGCGGGAATCCGGGGGTGCGGGGGAACGCCAAAAGTGGTTACCTGGGGGCAGATTACCAAGGCGGTATATGACGTTAGTAATAAGGCGGGTGGCTACTAATTGAACTACATGAAAAAGCTGGACTTACTTCGCGATTTCGTCTACCCTGTTGGTGTTATGGGAGGGTCACTCCCAGCTCAGCCATATCCAAAGAGGGGTTACCAATTATGAAACTTACCGTTCGCGTTTTCGCACTCTCTATCGTCTTTGCCGGCGTCGCAGCTGCCTCGGTTTCGTCTGCTCCAGCACGCACAATGCTGAGCCACCAATCGGCCGCCTCGGCTCTCCCGATTCCCTGCTGCGGACCCCACATGGGCTGCGTGACCGGCAAGGCCAAGTAGTCCAAGGTCATAGCACGAAAGTGCTATGAGCGCAGTGTAGATTCCTTTTGTATTGGGGGGTGTTGGGCGCTATCCTGAGAAAACCCTCAGGATGGAAGGCCCGATATGCCTTTGAATACCGCGATGTCGTTGATGAGTGGGGCAGAATTTCTGCTCTGGTCTGCGCTTGGCTTCTTTTTCTGGTCCAAAGGTCTGCATCAGCGCTTCCCTGCGATGAGCTCCTATCTCGCGCTGCGCGTTGGCTCCATGCCGGTCCTTCTCTTCCTCCTGTACGGTCAGTCGCAACACTGGATGAATGACTGGTTTTATCCGATGTACTTTTACGCCTACTGGGCGGTGTACATTGCCAGCGCCATCACGCTGTACTTCATCTGCGTAGAAGTGTTCCGCTCCGTGCTGGCCTCCTTCTCTGGCCTTATCCGTCTGGGTCTGGTGGTGTTTCGCTGGGCCGCTCTGGCCTCGCTGATCGTGAGCCTGCTTCCCATCTCCTATGCGCATCGGGGCGTGATGGTGATTCCGGACATCGCGCTGGGACTGATGCGGTCCGTCAGCATTCTGGAGCTTTGCCTGCTCGGCTTCCTGTGCCTCAGCATGAACGCGCTACGCTTTACGGCGCGAGACCTGGCCTTCGGAATTGCACTGGGTTTCGGCATGATGTCGACCAGCGACTTCCTGGTGGGTTCGCTGCTGTCGCACAACACGTCGCTGACCTCTCCGCTGCAGTTCGTCAGCGAATCCATCATCCTGGCCACGCTGTGCGTCTGGGTGGCCTACTTCGCGCTGCCGGAACCGGCGCGCAGGCCGATGGTGATGCCGGCCAACTCGACAGTCTATCGTTGGAACGAGATTGCCGCGGCGCTGGGACACGGAACGCAGGTCGCCGTGCAGCAGCCTGCCAACAGCTTCTTCCTGAGCGATGTGGAGAAGGTGGTCGACAAGGTTCTGACGCGCAATCTGCAGAGCGGGGAATCGAAGTCCTAACCGGATCTCCAGGGGGTGAAAAAACAGGGCCGGGCTCCTCGGAGTTCGGCCCTGTTTTTTGCGCGAAGAGAACCTGGGTGACGGCAAGCAGAAAGGCCACGGCATGCCGTGGCCTTTCCGGGTGATGCGCGCTGCCGGTGATTTTACTCGGCGGCGACGGGTTCAATGGAAGCAAAGCGCCCGCGGTTGCCGTGGCTGGAGAACTTGACGTGCCCGGAGACCTTGGCGAAGAGCGTGTCGTCCGAACCGCGGCCCACGTTGGCGCCGGGCTTGATGCGGGTGCCGCGCTGGCGAACGATGATCGATCCGCCGGTGACTAGTTCGCCGCCGAAGGCTTTTACGCCCAGCCGCTGTGCATTGGAATCGCGTCCGTTTGTGGAGCTGCCTCCACCTTTTTTGTGTGCCATTGCCGAATCCCTTTCTGCAATCTTGTCCGCGGCCTAGCTGGCTGCGTTGTAGGTGACGCCATCCGCCTCGATGGTCTTGATGCGCACTTCAGTAAAGTTCTGCCGGTGCCCCTGCAGCTTCTTGTACTGCTTCTTGCGCTTCAGGTGGAAGACCAGGATCTTGTTGCCGCGGCCCTCGCCGAGCACTTCCGCAGTGACCTTGGCCGTGCCGGGCTTGGCCACGGTTCCGGCCTCGCCGGAAACGGCCAGCACGTCACTGAACTCGACGGTCTGGTTTTCTGAGGTAACGCTTTCAATCTTCAGGACGTCGCCGGGGGCGACCCGATACTGCTTTCCACCGGTACGAATAACCGCGTACATACATCCTCCAGAGCTGAGCCCGCTTCAGCAGGTGCGCTCATGCAATCCATAAACTAGCTCGGGCGGAAACTTCCGCGCCGTGGTAGGCTCCAGCACATTTGTCCGGTGCGAGCAGTTGGCTCCACGACGGCAGGCAGGAATCGCCAAACTAAGGTAGTTTACCTGCTTTGACAGGGAAAGGTCAATGCGGGACACGAATGGTGGGAATCAGCGGTTGTGCGGTGCGCCTGCACTGGCATAGACTCTTCGTGCGGAGGGAGTTGGCGGCGCCGCATCGCCCTATGACAAAGAGAAGCAGACCTGCCACGCTAAGTGAAGTTGCGCGGGAAGCCGGCGTCGGAACCACCACAGTCTCGCGCGTCATCAACGGCGGCGAACGGGTGAGCCCGAAGACGCTGGCGCGGGTGCGCCGGGTGATTGAGGCCATGGGCTACATGCCCAACCAGGCTGCGCGCGTGCTCAAGGGAGACCGGACCAAGACCATCGGCCTGATTATTCCCAGCATCGCAGACCCGTTCTTTTCCAGCTGCGCTGAGGCGGCGCAGGCCGTGGCGCGCGCCAATGACTCGCTGCTGATTGTGACTGCGTCGCACAACGATCCGCACATTGAGATTGAGAACCTGAACATCCTCATCAGCCACCGCGCGGACGGGCTGATTATTGCTCCGGCAAACTCGCGCGGCCCGGCCTTGCGCGACATGCTGGACCGGCTCTCAGTTCCCGTGGTGGCCATGGACCGGCCGGTGCAAGGGTCCTCGGTGGCTTCTGTGGTGACGGACAACTTCAAGGGAGCGCGCTTTGCTACGCAGCACCTCATTGAGCACGGCTACAAGCACATTGTGTGCCTCACCGGAGAAAGCACGCTGTTCACCATTCAGGAGCGCATCCGCGGCTATCGCGCGGCGGTGGAAGCAGCGGGCCTGAATTATGTGCTGAACACTTCCATCAAGGACTACAAATCTGCCGAATATGCCATTGAGAGCATGCTCGCGGGAGCCAATCCGCCGGACGCGCTGTTCACCCTGAAGAACAGCACTACGATCTTCGCCTTTGAAGCGCTGCAGAAGCTCAACGTTGCAATCCCGAAGGATGTCGCGCTGCTGGGATTTGACGACTTTGAGCTGGCCTCGACAGTTCGTCCGTCCATCAGTGTGGTGCAGCAACCTGTGGAGGAGATTGGCCGGGTGACGGCGGAACTGCTGTTTGACCAGTTGCTGGGCACGCACAATGCGAGCGTGACTGTGAGCACGCACCAGGCCGGCGGAACAAGCCACTCCAGACGGGCCCAGCAGGTGACGCTGGAGACGCGGCTTATTCCGCGGGCATCCTGCGGCTGCGCGCCGAGCACCACCTAAAGCCGGAGACAGCAATCCCGATTCCGGAGATGCCGGCGGCTGAAAGATGCCGCGCGCGCTCGGTCCGTACCGCGGGATTCTGGAAACGATACCATTTCAAGAGCGCACTTTCGCCCGCAATGAGACTTTCGCGGTGTCCCTTCCGTCTCGCGGCATAGGGGGTAAGCCGTTTCCAATACGTACAACTGGCCGGAGCGGAACATGAGTTCTGTGCGTGCTAGCTGCAAAAGGATTCTGTATGGTATCGTTTCCAAGAGCAACGAGAGAGTGCGCGGAAACCTGAATTCGGATCACACTGTAGTGTCGGATTCGCTGTGCTTCCTCTGTCTCCAGAACTTGTCAGCCCCTTGGTTCCTTGCTCGAATCTTTGTGTTCGCGGTGATTAGATAATGGCCCTGGAAAATGCGCAAGACCTGACGATCGGCATCGATCTTGGAGGAACGAGTCTTCGAATTGCCGCCTACACTTCCGAGGCCGGCGTTCTGAACTCCGTTACGCTCCGGACCCGGCTGGAGGCCGGCCCGGAAGCCGTGGTGGACGACATGTGCGGCGCCATCCTCCGGTTGCTGGAGGAGAATCTCAACGGGCGCAATCTGGCCGGCATTGGCGTGGGATCGCCGGGTCCACTGGAACTGCCGGCAGGGCGCTTGCATCACCCGCCGAACCTGCCTGGTTGGGACGGATTCCCCCTGCTGGCGGAGATTGAGCAGCGCCTGCAGCGCCCGGTGGTGCTGGAGAGCGACGCCAACGCGGCCGCGCTGGCCGAATATGCGCTGGGGCTTGGCAAAGATCTGGGAGTGGATTCCCTCTGCATGTTGACGCTGGGCACCGGCGTGGGCAATGGCATTGTGTTGAATGGCAGGCTCTGGCACGGGTCCACCGGGATGGGCGGGGAAGCAGGGCACATGACGGTCGAGCCGGATGGCCCTCCCTGCGGCTGCGGTAGCCATGGATGCCTGGAGGCATGCGCTTCGGCAACGGCGGTGGTGAGCGCAGCGGAGCGGCTGATTGCCTCCGGCAAGGGGCAAGGCCTGACGCTCATCAAGGGCGAGCGTACCTCACTCACGGCGCTGGATGTGGCGGAGGCCGCACGGCAGGGCGATCCGGACGCCATGGCCATTTACGTGCGGACGGGAAAGTCCCTGGGGCTTTGCGTGGCGGGTCTCATCAATATTCTCAACCTGCCGCTCTACGTAATTGGCGGGGGTGTGGCGAATTCCTGGGACCTGCTTTCGGCGTCTCTGTTTGAAGAGTTGGAGCATCGCAGCTATGTCTACGCGCTGACCGCGCCTGGCCGTCCTGCTGCGGGAGCAATGCCGGGCGGAGGCACGCGGGTACTGCCGGCAAAACTTGGTCCGGAGGCTGGCTTGCTCGGCGCCTGCATCCTGCCGCTGCATACGCCCACGGCGAACGCAGTGCCCGTGCTGCCCGCTCGTTGATCCTCGCTGGAAATCGACAAGGAAGACCATGCGACCGAATGTGAATTTGATGAAGGCGACCCTGACGGGGGCGCTTGGCGGGCTGTTGTTTGGCTTTGACACGGTGGTGATCTCCGGGATCATCGACGCGGTGACGCGGCTGTATCACCTGAGCGACTACGGCAAGG
>DATKTQ010000253.1:0-4234 GCA_035531055.1 Occallatibacter sp.
TGGAGATGAATTTGGCGACGAGATGGATTCGATTTGGCGGGTGCGCTGCGGCACTGCTGTGCGCGCTCAGCGCTTTTGGCGCATCGGCGGAGACGCATTACAACACGGAGGCAATCCGGCTGAACAATCGCGGCGTGGCGCAGATGGGCCAGCAGTTTACCGAGCGCGCGCAGGCCTCATTTGCGCAGGCCTTCCAGAAGGATCCGAAGATGGCGCAGGCGGCAATCAACGAAGGCATCGCGCTGATGACTTTGCAGAAGCTGGACGAGGCCAAGAAGTACCTGAATGCGGCGCTGGCGCTGGAGCCGAACAATCCGCAGGCGTGGTACAACCTGGGCCTGGCCGAGCACGCCAACAACGAACTTGATGCGGCGCTGACGAGCTTTAAAAACGCGGTGAAAGATGACCCCCGCGACGTGGACTCTTACTACTTTGAGGGCGTGTGTTACCAGGAGATGAAGCAGTACGGCAAGGCGATTGGGGTGCTGAAGCAGGCGCTGGCCATCAACCCGCTGCACGCCTCGTCGGAGTTTGCACTGGCGCGTGCGCTGCAGCGCTCCGGACACACGGAAGAGGCGCGGGAGCACTTCAAGGTGTTCCAGCACATGACCAGCACCAAGATTTCTTCGGCCATTGGATTGGCTTACGGCGAGCAGGGACACTACTCGACGGTGCTCCCAGTGGAGATGCCGCAAGAGGTGGAGCGGAAGATGATTCCGGTGCGGTTGGAGGCGGAGACACTCTCAACCGGGAAGGGCAAGAGCCGCGAGACGGGCGGGGCCTGCATGCTGGACGCGACGGGTTCCGGCGGCATGGACCTGGTGCTGATGGAGGCGGGCGCGCAGGCGATTGCGGTGCTGCATCGCCAGGCGGATGGGAGCTTCAAGCCGTGGGATGCGGCGGCGGCCGGGCTGCGCGTGGCGGGCCATGCGGTGGCCTGCGCGGTGGGCGACTTTGATGGGGACGGCTTGAATGATTTGGCCGTGGCGATGGACGACCAGGTTCTGCTGTTCCGGAACCTGGGCAAGGGCAAGTTCGAAAATGTGACCAAGGAAGCGGGACTGGCGCCGCGGAACAAGCCCACGGGCATCGGCTTTGTGGATTTTGACCACGACGGCGACCTGGACCTGCTGGTAACAGGCTCGCCGCTGAAGGCGGGCGGCGAATCGAACGTGCTGTGGCGAAACAACGGCAACAAGACGTTTACGGAGTGGACGGAGCCGACGGGACTGGGCGGCAGCGGGCGCACGGCGTCCGCGATGCTGACGGACTTTAACAACGACCGCGCGGTGGATCTGGCGATGACCGGCGATGGCGCGTCGCCAACGCTCTACATCAATCCGCGCGAAGGGAAGTATCCCACGCAGGCTCTCTATGACGAGAAGCTGCCGCCGACCGAAGGCATTGCGGTGCTGGACTACAACAAGGACCGCTGGATGGACATTGCGGTGACGCACGCGGGCGCGCCGGGGTTGACGCTGTGGCGCAACGTGGCGGGGCCCAATCAGGTGGGCCGGCGGTTCGAGCGTGTTCCGCTGCCGCTGCACGGAGCCGAGCGCGGATGGGGCGTGACGGCGGTGGACATTGACAACGACGGCTGGATTGACCTGGCCGCGATTGTGCAGACGAAGGAAGGGCCGCGGGTGAAGGTCTTCCGCAACCGCGGGGATGGAACGTTTGAAGACGTGAGCCGTCAACTTGGGCTGGACCGCGTGAAGCTGAGCGCTCCTCGGGGATTGATTGCGGGCGATGTGGATGGGGACGGCGCTCCGGACCTGATTGTGACGCAGAAGGACGCGCCGCCGGTGCTGCTGCGCAACATCGGCGCGATCAAGAACCACTTTGTGCGGTTGGACCTGACGGGCTACGCGGACAACAAGACGGCCATCGGGGTGAAGGTGGAGATTTTTGCCGACGGGCAGTGGCAGAAGTGGGAACTGCCGGGCGCGGCTGGCCTGGCGACGCAGGGGCCGCCACAGATTCTGGTGGGTCTGGGCAAGGCGGACCACATCAACTTGCTGCGGATTCTTTGGCCGACGGGCGTGCTGCAGGATGAGATCGACCTGCCGCACACGCACGTGATTGGAATGAAGGAAGCGGACCGGCGCGGGAGTTCCTGCCCTGTGCTGTTTGCGTGGAATGGGCATGAGTACAAGCTGGTGACGGACGTGATTGGCGCAGGCGTGGTGGGGCACTGGTTTACGCCGACGCGGCGGAACACGCCCAACCCGAGCGAGTGGGTGAAAGTGGACGGGGCGCAGGTGAAGCCGGTGGACGGCAAGGTGAGCCTGCGCTTTATTGAGCCGATGGAGGAAGTGAATTACATTGACCAGCTGCAGCTGGTGGCGGTGGATCATCCGGAGAATGTGGACGTGAATCCGGATGAGAAGTTCCTGGATGATCCTCCGTTTGCCACGGGGCGCGTGGTGGCCTCAGAGGATGCGCATCTGCCCGTGGGCGCGTGGGACGGCAAGGGGAAAGATGTGTTGAAGACCCTGAGCTTGCGCGACCACGAGTTTGCCAGCGGATTCCAACCGCTGCCTTACGATGGCTTTGCCAATACGCATATGTTGACGCTGGACCTGGGCACGCTGAAGCCGGGGGCTCCGCTGCGGCTGCTGATGACCGGGTATGTGAACTACTTCAGCGCGACGTCGCTCTACGCCGCGTGGCAGGCGGGGGTGAAGCCGATTTCGCCCTACGTGGAGGCGCAGTTGCCGGACGGGCGGTGGCAGCGGATTCCAGGCGAGGCGGGCTTCCCGGCGGGCCTGGAGCGGACCATTGTGGTGGACCTGACGGGCAAGCTGCCGGCGGGCGCGCATCGTATTCGGTTGGTGAGCAACCTGGAGATTTACTGGGACCAGGTGCTGGTGGATAACAGTCCGCAGGGCGCGGTGCGCACCATGGAGGCGCCACTGGCGCTGGCGACCGAGCAGTTCCGCGGGTATCCGAAGCAGACGGAGGGCGCGAGCCCCGGCGACCTGAATTACAACTACAACGAGGTGAGCCTGACAGGGCCGTTCCAGCATCAGCGCGGGAGCTATACGCACTTTGGCAACGTGACGGCGCTGGTAAAGGGCGTGGATGATCGCTACGCGATTTTCGGGAGCGGCGAGGAGATTGCGACGGAGTTTGACGTGAGCAAGTTGCCGCCACTGCCTGCCCACTGGAAGCGGGATTATTTCTTCTACGCGAACGGCTACGTGAAGGACATGGACTGGTGGGATGCCTCGCCGTTTACGGTGGCGCAACTGCCGTTCCACGAGATGACGTCCTATCCATATCCGGCGAGCGAGAGCTTCCCGGACGATGCCAATGGGCTGAAGTACCAGTTGGACTGGAACGATCGGTTTGATACGGGAGCGCCGGTGCGGTCGTACCGGTTTGATTTCCAGGCGCTGCCCTCCACGCCGAAGGACGACGCGGCGCCGATGCCCAGCATGGCAGACCGGCCATGAGCAGCGTGGTACTGCAGCCGGCGTGGCGGCAGCTGGAGATGCTGCGCGAAGGAGAGCTCTCGATTGCGGAGCTGGCCGAGGCGCACATTGCGCAGATTGAGCGGCTGGAGCCACAGCTGAACGCCTTTGCCGACTGGGACGCGGAGCGGGTGCGGGCGGAGGCGAAGCGACGGGACGCGGCGAAGGAGCCGCGCGGCCCGCTGCACGGGCTGCCCGTGACGGTGAAGTCGTCGATTGCGACGGCGGGATTTCGCTGCGAAATCGGGAGCCTCATTCACGAGGGAGATATTCCGCGCGAGGATGCCGTGGTGGTGGCGCGGCTGCGGGCGGCGGGCGCTCTGATTTTGGGCACGACGAATTGTCCGGAATTTCTGATGGCCTACGAAACGGACAACCTGCTGCATGGGCGGACGTGCAATCCGTGGGACCTGGAGCGGACGCCGGGCGGATCGAGCGGTGGCGAGTCGGCGGCGATTGCCGCGGGCATGTCTGCCGCGGGCCTGGGAAGCGACAGCGGCGGATCGGTTCGCGTGCCGGCGCACTTTACGGGCATCTGCTCGCTGAAGCCCACGCCCGGAAGGGTGCCTGGGCGCGGGCATCTGCCGCCGTGCGTGGGGCCGTTTTCTGTGCTGGGCGCGATTGGGCCGATGGCGCGGACGATGAAGGATGTGGACCTAATGTTCCGCACGCTGAGCGGGCAGGACAAGGGCGACCCGGCCAGCCCGCGGGTGGAACTGCGCGCGCCCAGCCTGGACGAACTGCGAGGCGCGACGATT
>DATKTQ010000254.1:0-2530 GCA_035531055.1 Occallatibacter sp.
CGCAGAATCTATCAATTGCTGCAGCGCCAGAAGCGCTTGAAGCTGGTGATCTTCTTTGTCACTTCCGTCTGCAATGCCAGGTGCCGGACCTGCTTCTATTGGGAGGAGCTCAACCAGAAGGGGGACCTGACCTGGGATGAGATCCAGAAACTTTCGGCAACCATGCCGCCCTTCACGGACCTGTGGCTCTCGGGCGGCGAACCCATGCTGCGCCGCGAGCTTGCCGGCATCCTCCATCTGTTCTATGTCAATAATGGCGTCCGCTGGGTGAATTTGCCCACCAACGGACTGCTCCCCGAGCGGACCGCCGAGCGGGTGGCGGAAATCTGCACCGATAACCCCAAACTCCAGCTCGATCTTAACGTTGCCATGGACGGGCTCTACGAGGTCCAGGATTCCATCCGCGCCGTGCCCGGAAACTTTGAGAAGACGCTGAAAACCCTGGAGGCCCTTCAACCCTGCCGGCAGAAATTTGCCAACCTGCGGGTAAATATCAACACGGTGGTCTGCGCTGAGAATTTCGACGCCATCCTTGAAATCGCCCGCTTCGTGCGGCAGAACTGCCGGGTGGACGGCCACTATTTCAACCTGATCCGGGGCAGCGCCAAAGATCCCACGCTCAAGCGGATTCCCGCCGAACGCCTGCCCGCACTCTATGGCGAAATCCGCAAAATTTATGCCCATTATGCGCGCATTGCCACCCGGCATTCCGGCGGCCTGAAGCACAGGATCGGCCGGGCGTATTACGAGGGCGTGCTGGCTTTTCACAACAAGGTCCAGCTTGAGAACATGGACTCTCCGCACCCCTGGCCCATGCCCTGCACCGCGAGTGAGACCTCCATTGTCATCGATTACAACGGCGACGTGCGGGCCTGCGAACTGCGCGGCAAGCTCGCCAGCCTGCGGGATTTTGATTGTGACTTCCAAAAATTCTGGCAGGCCGGCGCGCGCCGGGACGAACCTGCCTCCATCGTTCACGACCAGTGCTGGTGCACGCACGTCTGCTTTATCCACGACAGCCTGCGCCACTCTCCCAAAGCCCTGCTCTACGACGTTCCCCTGAGCTATCTGCAATCCAAATTCTCGCGCACCTGATGCGGCCTGAGAACATCATCCCGCTCATGCTACAATCCAGCCATCCATGAATGGAGAGCCCTCACCCGTTCCCGCCACAGAGTCTTCGGGCGCGCCGCCGGCCGCCATGCACCTTCGCTATTTGTCGCTGCTGCGATCCAACGCTAATTTCCGCCGGCTTTGGCTGGCGCAACTGATCAGTGAGTTGGGCGACTGGTTTTACAGCCTGGCGATTTATGATCTGCTGCTGGTCACGACCCACCGCAGCGCCGCCGTCGGCTGGGCCATTATCATTGAGACTCTGCCGTGGTTTTTCATGACGCCGCTCGCCGGATACGTTGCCGACCGCTTTCCGCGCCGGACCCTGATGATCGCCGCGGACCTCTTTCGCGGCTTCATTGTTCTGGGCATGCTGCTGTCCTGGGTCATGACGGACGTCCGGCTGATCTATCTGCTGCTCGGAGTGGAAGTCATCTTCGCCTCGCTGTTTGAGCCGGCCCGCGGCGCCATTCTTCCCAACGTGGTGACGGAGGACGAGATCCTTCCCGCCAACGCGCTGTCGTCGGCCACCTGGTCCGTGGCGCTGGCGGCGGGAGCGGCGCTGGGCGGAGCGGTCACGGCGCTGCTGGGCCGCAACGTCGCTTTTGTCGCCGACTCCGTCTCCTTCTTTGTCTCGGCGTTCCTGATCCTCCGCATCCACGTCCACGAGCCCCACGTCGCCACCATGCGCAAGGTGGCGCAAAGCGTCTCCGCAGCCACCGCCAGCGTGCGGGAGGGTCTGGCCTACCTCTGGACCAACGGCAAGGTGCTGACGCTGGTTCTGGCCAAGACGGGTGTGGGATTCCTGGGAGGCTCGCTGCTGCTGATGGTGATATTTGGCGAGCGCATCTTCCCCATTGAAGGCCACGGCGCGCTGGCCATGGGACTGCTCTATGCGGCGCGCGGTGTCGGCTCCGGGATCGGCCCCCTGATCGGCGACCGGCTCACCGGAGAATTACAGGACCGCATGTGGCGAATCATCGGGGTCAGCTTCTTCGTGACAGCCGCCGCCTACATCGCCTTCAGTTGCTCGCCCACCCTGGCCGTGGCGCTGCTCTGCCTCCTGATCGCGCACATGGGCGCCAGCAACATCTGGGTGATGTCCACTTCCCTGCTTCAGATCAACACCTCCGACCACGTTCGGGGCCGCGTCCTCTCGGTGGATTTCGGCCTGTTCATGCTGACGATCGCGATCTCCAACTACCTGATGGGACTGGGCCTGGACACCTGGGGATTGACGGCGCGCCAGCTTGCGGCCGGCCTCGGATTCGTTATGATAGTTCCAGGGGTTCTTTGGATGGTGGCGCTCCGCAAATGGCAAAGCGGCGCCGCCTGAACATCCGATTGGCAGCACGGCGGAGGAAGCAGGTTGAACGGCCATCGCTTTGTTGCAGACCGCATGATCGGACGCCTGGCG
>DATKTQ010000255.1:0-3212 GCA_035531055.1 Occallatibacter sp.
TGCAGAGGGCGTAGTGCGCCAGGAGGCCGGGAAATGGCCTCCTGAACTTCAAAATCAACTTGCCGGAGCATCGCTTTCAATCATGTTTTCTCGCACACAGCTTGCAGGCAGCCGCTTGCCCATCGTCGCCCGTCAAATCAACCACCTGTGCAGAGCTTCCCTGATATGGAGTGACCTGTCTACTGCTGCACATCTGTGGGGTTGTCTTTGTTGTTGTTCGAGGACAGGGCCAGCCGCAGCCAGGGCAGTTTTGGGCGACGATTGATCCGTCTGATATTCGCGGGTCGAAACCGCATAATCTTGATCCGTCGGGAGCTGCCTCTGACTAGAGACGCGAGTCCGGTTGAGCCTGTCGCATAGGGAAGACGAGGATTCTCCTTCGTGCTTGCTCCGGCTGCGGCTGGCCCTGTACTCGAATTGGTTAAAGTGATTCATCTGTCGTTTTGGTTTTCATTCATTGGAAAGTTTTTGCTTTTGCTGTTCTTCGCTTTTCATGCCGCCATCCGCTGCTTGCTGGCCGTTTCCGCCTTGATCCCGATGGCCCAGATGAAGCCCAGCAGCTCGCGGCCCACCGCGGTGACGATCTTGCGTTGGTCCTTGCCGGCGGCAGCCAGCCTGGCATAGCGCTTCGTGAGCCGAATCTGCGCCTTCCAGGCGATCTCCTTGATCTGTTCCGGCACATTCTCCTGTCGCTTGCGCAATCGAGGACCGATGCCCGGACGCAGTCGATAGCTCCAGGCCGCTTCGACGACGATGCGTCGGAGATGTGCGTTCCCCGCTTTGGTGATGCTCCCCCGTTGGGTTCGCTTGCCGCTGGAGTTCTCGCTGGGAACCGCGCCGCTGTATCCCATCAACTGTCGCGCGCTCTCGAAGCGGGATAACTGGCCCAACTCGGCAACAATCGTTACCGCCGAGATCTCGGCGATGCCGCGCAACGCCTGCAGACCCTGGATCACTTCCTGCATCCCGGGCGAAGCCAACTGGATCGCCTCCGTGATCGCCTGCTCCAGCCGCAGCACCCGCTCCCCCATGTGCTCGACCTCGTGCAGATAGTCCAGTCGCGTGGACTCCTGAGCCGGTTGTTCGAAACGGAGCTGCCGCACCCACGTCATGTGCACACCGGTCCACGCCTTTATCTTCCTCTCTGGACGCCGCCCGGTGCGCAGAAGAAACTTGCTTAACCGATGCCTTGCCCGCAACTGATCCTGCTTCGCCGCCTCGCGTGCCCGCACCAGATCGCGCAACGCCTCCGATCCTTCATCGGGAACCCACACCGCCGTCAGATCGCCGGCACGATGGCTGCGCGCCAGCCGCTCCGCATCCCGCCGATCCGTCTTCACCCGGTCGCCAGACTTCACTGGAACCAGCGTCGGCGCAATTACCTGGCACTCGACGCCCAGTTCCGTCAACTGCCAGTAGAGAACATAACCCGTCGGGCCCGCTTCATAGCAAGCGCGCAGCTGCTCCACCGAACCAAGCTTCTTGACCAGCTTGCGAATCGATTCCGCGCGGTTGGGAATTGTTCCAAGGCTGCGCACCTCGCCATCCGGCTCGGCTATGGCAACCGCTATCGTCTCGGCATGGACATCCATGCCCAAAAATCGTATCGTCTCCTGCATGACCGGTTCCTCCGCTTGCGGCTCTGATCTGTGTGCCGCTTCGGCTCACAGCTTAACCCACGGTCAGCGCAGTGGACCGGTCACTCCATGCTGACTAGATTTACAGCCATTTGACCTATTTGGGAGATATACATCCGCGCATAAAGGAAGGGACATATATGGCATGCTTGTTCTGGGAGGCCGTATGCTGCCACGCATGTTGCGATTGCATCCCAGCAGCTATCAGCGGTTGGTTCGCCTGAGCAAAGAAGCAGAAAGAGATGGGGCCTACCGTGTGGCGAAACGATTGCGCGCCGTGGTGCTGAATTGCGAAGCTCATACCAGCGGAGCCTTAGCGGAGATCCTGCAGGCGCCGCGATCCAAGGTATCGGAGTGGCTGCAGCGATATCAGGCCGCTGGTGTCGATGGTTTACTGGAAGGGTATCGTTCGGGTCGGCCATCGGAACTGACAGAAGAGCAAGAGCAACAGTTGGGGGACATTCTCGACCGTGGCCCGGTAGCTTACGGTCTGGATACTGGCATCTGGACCTCGCCCATGATTGCCTGGGTGATCGAAACGGAGTTCGGCGTTCAGTATCATCCCGGCCATGTGCGCAAATTGCTTCACGGCTGGGGATTTTCAATGCAACGGCCCCGCCGCGTGCTGGCCCGCGCCGAGGCCGCAGCGCAGGACCGATGGCGCCGCCGCATCTATCCCGCTCTTAAAAAAAAGCCCGCTCGCGACACGGGGCGCTGCTCTTCACCGACGAAGCCAGTTTCCGGCAAGACTCGACCCTCCACGCCACCTGGAGCCGGGTCGGGCGCCCCCCCGGAAATCCCCGTGACCGGAGAGCGCAAGAGCGTGAAGATTTTCGGCGCCATCGAACTTTGGCGCACGCGGTTCGATTACCGCCAGGACACCGTCTTCAATGCCGGCACGTACCTCGGCTTCCTCGAACATCTCGCTCGGCGGTACCGCCGCCAAGGAGCGATTTTGATTCAGGACAACGCCTCCTACCATAAGGATGCGGAGGTCTGGGCATGGTTCAAGTCCAACCGGCATTGCCTGGAAGTGCATCCATTGCCACCCTACTCGCCGGAATTGAACCCTACCGAAAGGCTGTGGCAGCACACCCGCAAGAACGGAACGCACAACCGCTTCTTCGGCGGCGTCGACGCCCTGCTCGCCACCCTGACGCGGGTCTTTGGGGAAATGCAGTCCCACCCCGAACTGATCCGCTCCTACCTGACTCCTTTTTGCTGATCACTATCTCCCTTTACTTATGCGCGTATGTATAGTTGTCGCCGTAGGCAGCGTCAGCCAGCACCACGCCGCGCGGAACATCCTCGTTGACCAGCGAACGGATCTGTCCCAGCACAATCTCCGGCTTGGTCTGGAAGCTTATCTCCTTGGGCACGCCGGCTTGCTTGCGCCGCTCCTTGTCGCTTACCCACAGCTGAGGAAGATAGAGACGGTATGCCGCGGGAATGCTGGCTTCTTCGGTGGCCAGCGATACACTCACCGCCACTCGGCAGTTCTCCTGCTTGCCCAACTGCCCGCAGGACTGCCGGGCCACGCCCACCGAATGCGTTCCCTTCTTAGGGAACCCCGTG
>DATKTQ010000256.1:0-6828 GCA_035531055.1 Occallatibacter sp.
GTCTCCACGCCGTCGCGATGCGCAAACAGCGTCTGGTCGCCCAGCATCGCGTCCAGCAGCAGCCGCTCGTAGCCGTTCGCGCTGGACTTGCCAAACGCCGCCGCATAATCAAAGTCCATCGTCACCGGGCACACGCTCATCTCCGGCGTCGTCGGCACCTTCGCCCCAAACCGCAGCGCAATCCCCTCGTCCGGCTGGATGCGAATCGTCAGCAGGTTCGGCTGAATCTCCTGGCACGATCCGCCCCCCTGCATGCGGTTGAAAATCAGCAGTGGCGGCTGCTTGAACTGGATGCTGATCTCCGTCGCGCGCTTCTTCAGCCGCTTGCCCGCCCGCAGATAAAACGGCACTCCAGCCCACCGCCAGTTCTCAATCTGCAGCCGAACCGCCGCAAACGTCTCCGTGCCGCTCTCCGGATTCACACGCTCCTCGTCCCGGTAGCCCACCACCTTTTCGCCGTTCACCATGCCCGGCCCGTACTGCCCGCGCACCGCGTGATGCAACGGCAGGCTCGGAATCGCCCGCCAGGCCTTCACCTTCTCCCGCCGCACCGCCTCGGCGTCAAAGCTCGATGGCGGCTCCATTGCGACAAAACTCAGAAGCTCCATCACGTGGTTCTGCACCACATCGCGCAGCGCCCCGGCCTTCTCATAGAACGGCCCGCGCCCTTCCACGCCCAGCGTCTCGGCCGCCGTAATCTGCACGTGGTCAATGTAATTCCGGTTCCAGATCGGCTCAAAAATCCCGTTCGCAAACCGGAACACCAAAATGTTCTGCACCGTCTCCTTGCCCAGGTAGTGGTCAATGCGGAAGACCTGGCTCTCCTCGAAGACCGAATTCACCTCCCGGTTCAGCGCGCGTGCCGAGTCCAGATCGTGCCCGAAGGGCTTTTCAATCACCACCCCCACGCGGCCCTTCTCCGGATGCGCCATCCCCTGCGCGCCCAGGTTCTCAATAATCGGCGCAAAGAACTCCGGCGCCGTCGCCAGATAAAACAGCCGGTCCCCGCCAATGCCCTTCTCCTTGGCAATGCGGTCCAGCTCCTCCTTCAACCCCGCGTAGTGCGCCGCGTCGCCAAAGTTCAGGGCATAGTAGCTCACGTTTTTCATGAAGCCTTCCAGCTTCGGGTCACTCGCCTCCACGCCTCCAAACTCCAGCACGCCCTCGCGCATGTCCGCCGCAAACTCGTCGCCCAGCGGCCGGCGCGCCACGCCCACAATCGCAAACTCCTTCGGCAGCAGGCCCGCCTGCTCCAGATGGAACAACGCCGGCAGCAGCTTCCGCTTCGTCAGGTCCCCCGACGCGCCAAAAATCACCAGAATCCCCGGCTCGGGAATGCGCTCTCCGCCCTGCGGAATCTGGGATAGATCCTCCGGGCTCACTCTCATCTGAACTGTTGCCATAACTCCCTTGACCTCCTGCCGATAACTTGTTGTAGCTAGTCCTTCTTCACCGCGTGCCCGCCAAACGCATTCCGCATAATCGACAGCATCCGGTCGGTAAAGTTGTTCTCCTCCCGCGAGCGAATCCGCCGAATCAGCGACTCGGTAATCACCGGCGCCGACACGTTCAAATCAATCGCCTCAAACACCGTCCACCGCCCCTCGCCCGAGTCCGACACATACGCCTCCAGCCCGTCCAGCGCCGGATTTTTCTTCAGCGCATCCGCCGTCAGGTCCAGCAGCCAGCTCCGCACCACGCTGCCGTAGCGCCAGATTTCGGCAATCTGTGGCAGGTCCAGACTCATCTCTTCCTTCTTTTCCATGATCGTGAAGCCCTCGGCGTAGGCCTGCATCAGCCCGTACTCAATGCCGTTGTGCACCATCTTCACAAAGTGCCCCGCGCCCGCCGGGCCCACATGCCCCCAGCCCTTGTCGGCCGCCGGTGCCAGCGTCTCCAGAATCGGCCGCAGATACTCCACCGCCTCCTTGTCGCCGCCCACCATCATGCTGTAGCCCTCTTTCAGGCCCCACACGCCGCCCGAAGTCCCCACGTCCACAAACTGGAATCCCTTCGCGGTAACCTCCTTGTAATGGCGCATCGAATCCTTGTAATTCGAGTTACCGCCGTCGATAAGTATGTCGCCCTTGTTCAGCAGCGGCTCCAGCTTGGCAATCGTTTCGTCCACCGGCTTGCCCTGCGGCACCATAATCCAGATCGCCTTCCGCCCCGTCAGCTTCTTCGCCATCTCCTCCAGCGAACCCACGCCCACATTGCCAGACGCCGTCAGCTTCGCCACCGCTTCCGCGCTAAAGTCAAAGCCCACCACCTGATGGCCACCCAGCCGCAGCCGCTCCGCCATGTTGCCGCCCATCTTGCCCAGTCCAATCAATCCCAGTTGCATAGCTTTTCTCCTTCCAATCCTTGGTTACAGAACTCCAAGCTCTGCCAGCTCGTCTCGCAGCACCTCGGCGCCCTTGAACTGAATCGCCCGCATTCCCGCCTTCACCGCGCCCGTCACGTTCTCCTTGCGGTCGTCGATAAACAGCACCCGCTCCGCCGGCTTCGCCAGCAGGTCCAGCGCCCTCTTGTACATCGCCGGCTCCGGCTTCCGCAGCCCCAAATAGCACGAACTGAACGCAAACTCGAAATACGCGTGCAGCCCAAACCGCTCAAACCGGTACTCATTGGTCTCGCGCGCTTCGTTGTTCAAAGCGCCGAGTACACACTTATCCGATGCCGAAAGCTCGCCGAGGATGCCCAGCGCCCCGTCCGGCAGCTCTTTGGACTGCGCGCACATCGCCGCGAAGAACTTCTCCCGCGTAAACTTCCGCGGCTTGTAGAACACCGTCGCATCCAGATACGCGCTCATCGGAATCGCATCGCGCTCCCACGCGTCATAGGGCCGCGGATGCCGCGCTTCAAACTCCGCCTTGTCCAGCCCGAACTCGTCCAGAACCACCGACCGCTCGCAGTGGTCCCACCCGTTCGTCAGCAGCACTCCGCCCACATCAAAGAGGATTACGTCGAAGGGGAACATCGGCACCTCTCAGGAATGGCTTCGCGCTATCCTGCTCGCTGTTTGCCTGCTGCGTTGTCCGGTTGCAGCGGAGGGCACGACCTCCATCCCATCCGCCCTGAATCAGGCCGAGCCGCTTATGCGGGATTCTTCGAGCCGTCCCCACACAGATACTTCGCCTCTATCGCCAGAACCTTCTTGTACCGCCGCACAAAGCGCTCTTCCCCGGCAATAAAATGCGCCTTCAGGAACGCGTCCACCACCTCGAACGCCAGCGCAGGGCCAATAATTCGAGCGCCCAGCACCACCACGTTCATGTCGTCGTGCTCCACGCCCTGGTGCGCGGAATACGTGTCGTGGCAAATCCCCGCGCGAATCCCCGGCATCTTGTTCGCCGCCACGCACACGCCCACGCCCGACCCGCAAATCAGAATCGCCTTCTTCGCCACGCCGTCCCGCAGCGCCAGCCCCACCTTCTCGGCAAAATCCGGATAGTCCGAGGGCTCCGTGTTATACGCGCCCAGGTCCACCACCTCGTGACCCGCCTTCGCAAGATAGGCGCGAATCTCCTCCTTCAAAGGAAACCCCGCGTGGTCGGAACTGATAACTAACTTCACGTCGAATCCTTTCCACTTCCTCTAACTCAAAGGCTAACTCACCCCTAACTGACCGGCACTCAGCTTATTTCCCCAGCAACTTCTTCGCGTGCCCCGTCACGTTCTCCGGCGTAAATCCCAGCTCCGCCATCACCTTCGGCCCCGGAGCCGAAGCGCCAAATCGGTCCAGCCCGATCACGTCGCCCGTCTCGCCCACATACTTCCACCAGCCCAGCGTCGCGCCAGCTTCCACCGCCAGCCGCGGCACGCCCGCCGGCAGCACGCTCGCCTTGTAGGCCGCCGTCTGCTCCTCAAACAGCTTCCAGCTCGGCATGCTCACCACCCGCGTCGCAATTCCATCCGCCGCCAGCAGCTTCGCCGCATCCACTGCCAGCCACACTTCTGATCCTGTCGCAATCAGCACCACCGCCGGCTTCTCCGCATCCTGCAGCACATACGCGCCGTGCTTCACGCCCGCATACACGTCCGTCTTGGCCGCATCAATCACCGGCAAATCCTGCCGTGTCAGCGCAAAAAAGCTCGGCCCCGTGCGCTCCAGCGCCAGCCGCCACGCGGCCGCCGTTTCGTTCGCATCCGCCGGCCGAAAATCCGTCATCCCCGGCACCGCGCGCAGCGCCATCAGGTGCTCAATCGGCTGGTGCGTCGGCCCATCCTCGCCCAGCGCAATCGAGTCATGCGTGAAAATGAACAGCGAGTGCACCTGCATCAGCGCCGCCAGCCGCAGCGCAGGCTTGCAATAGTCGCTGAACACAAAAAACGTCGAACCGAACGGCACCAGTCCGCCGTGCGCCGCCATTCCGTTCACTGCCGCGCACATCCCAAACTCGCGCACGCCGAAAAACACATTCCGCCCCGCCGCATCCACATGGAAGTTCGCGCCCGGCCTGAAAATCGTTTTGGTCGAGGCCGTCAAATCCGCCGCCCCGCCAAACAGCTCCGGCACCTCGCCCGCAATGGCGTTCAAAATCGCCCCGCCCGCGTTCCGCGTGGCCATCGGCTTCTCCGTACCAAACGACGGAATCGCCTTCTCCCAGCCGGCCTTGCGCTCGCCCTTCTGCGTCCGCTCAAACTCCGCAGCCAGCTCCGGAAACGCCGCCTTGTACCCCGCGAACAGCTTCGTCCACTCGGCCTCCTGCGCCGCGCCGCGCGCCTTCGCCTGCCGCCAATTGGCCAGCGCGTCCTCCGGAACCACAAAGCTCTGGTCCTCCGGAAACCCAAAAAACTTCTTCGTCGCCGCCGTGTCTGCCGCGCCCAGCGCCTCGCCGTGCACCTTGTTCGTGCCCGCCTTCGGGCTGCCGTAGCCAATCACCGTCCGCACCGCAATCATCGACGGCTTGCCCGTCTCCGCCTTGGCCGCCGCAATCGCCGCTTCAATCGCCTTCACATCGTTGCCGTCCGCCACCCGCTGCACGTGCCAGTGGTAGGCCTCAAACCGCTCCAGCGCATCCTCCGTGTAGCTCAGCTCCGTCGGCCCGTCCAGCGAAATCAAATTGTCGTCATACAGAAAAATCAGCTTGCCCAGCCCCAGCGTTCCGGCCAGCGACGCCGCCTCGTGCGACACGCCTTCCATCAGGTCGCCGTCGCCATGCATCGCAAACGTGTAGTGGTCCACCACCTCAAACCCCGGCCGGTTATACACCGCCGCCAGGTGCTTCTCCGCCATCGCCATGCCCACGGCCATCGCAATGCCCTGCCCCAGCGGACCCGTCGTCACTTCCACGCCGTCCGTGTCGCCGTACTCCGGGTGGCCCGGCGTCCGCGAGTGCCACTGCCGAAAGCACTTCAGGTCCTCCAGCGTCACATCATAGCCGGAGAGAAACAGAGTCGAATACAGCAGCGCCGAAGCATGCCCGTTCGACAGCACAAACCGGTCCCGGTCCGCCCACTTCGCGTGCGCCGGATTGTGCTTCATCAGCTTGTGAAACAGCAGATACGCCATCGGCGCGCAGCCCAGCGGCGCCCCCGGATGGCCGCTCTTGGCCTTTTCCACCGCATCCACGGCAAGCAGCCGCAGCGTATCAATCGACCGTTCCTCAAGTGAGCGTTCCGTCAGGCTGGCAGTCATCGTCTGTACCGGTTCCTTTCCCTCCCCAGGCGGGCGTTCTCGCCCATCGCGGGGATCCATCCTTCATCCGTGCAACCCGTTGTTAGTCTGTCGTCGTCGCTTCCAGCGCCACGTCCACATTGTATCCAAGCCACCGGTCAGCCTCCGGCCAGTGCAGCGTCCAGGTCAGCCGCGTACCGGCCTGCGCGGACTTCGTCTCCAGGTCCGCGCTCTGCCCCGCGCTGCCGCGTTCCACGCTCTGGGTATGGTTCGTCGTCTTCCACGCGTCCGCCGTCCAAACCACCTCAAACCGTTCCGCATCCAGAATGCGCAGCGTCCCTCCGGCGCCCATACGCTGGATCGGCCTCCGCAGGCTCCAGATCTCCAGCCTGCGCCGCACCTTGCCGCGCCCCTCCGGCTCGCAGTAGCGCGCATACACCGGGTCAATCCGGTCGAAAACCTTCCCATCCACCGCCGACCGCATCAGCTTCAGATACTCCGCATGGGCCCACACCAGCGGCGCCGCCGAACCCGCCGGACCGCCCTTCACCAGCATCTGCGCCGGCCGATTCTCCTCGTCCCAAACCTGCTCCGGCAGCATCTGCCCCGCTGTCGCATAGCCTTCATACGTCCGGATCAGCTCCGTAATGTCGCGCCCCGCTGCCAGCTCATAGTGGGCCCGCTCGCCCACCAGCAGCGGCCACGCCCGCCCCTGGCCCCAGCCTTCAAACGGTCCTCCGTCGGCCCGCTCCCCATAGCCGTCCCAGTTGTACCGGTGCCAGCACGGGCCCTGCGGCAGCTCGCATTTCAGCACCGCGTCCACCACCTTCAGCGAATCCGCCATCAGCGGATCGTCCGCCCGCCGCACTCCATACCGCACCAGCTCCAGAAAACCCCCGTCGATAATCTCCCGCGCCTCAAACTCCGTCCGCGTGCCCGGCGGCCGGTTCTGCAGCCGCAACACTTCCTTCCCGCAGCTCTCGCACGCGTACGCCTCGCCCAGCTCCGGCGGCTTGATGCGCATGTAGTGCCGCTTCACCTCCGCCAGCAGAACCCCGTTGTTGGTCACCGTCCAGTCCTCCAGGTGACCCTCAATCCAGTCGGCAAACTCCTCCACAAACGTGGCCTGCTCCGCCGTTCCCCGCGCCCGCGCCATCTCCGCCGCGCAAATCAGCCCCGCCACCACCGCCGCCAGCGTGCTCGGCGAG
>DATKTQ010000257.1:0-4647 GCA_035531055.1 Occallatibacter sp.
GTTTTGAAGAAGAGCGAGGCGGCCACCATGCCGTCCCGCAAGCCGGCTGACTGGAAGAGGCGCATCAGCGAGATTTCCAGGGCAGACGCCTGGGATCCCCACTCCACAAACGCATGGCCGGCAAAGCGGGAGGTCCTCTACATCGTGAGTGTTTCCGGAGACGGTGTCAGTGCGGTCCTGTCCCTGGAATCGCATGATCAAAAGAAGAATGGCGACTGGAACAGCCCCAGACCGCTTGCCCTGAAGCGTTCCCTGATTTCGCTCCTGCCACTTCCCGAGGACCGTGAGATATTGTCCGCACTGCTTGGGGGGGAAACAGTATTCCGGGTACTACCTCGACACCTATGCTTCGGGTCCAATCTCGTTTCTCCTTTCTCCAGTTTTGGCGCGCACGCTCCTGCCTCGGGTGGGTCCGTACTGGGCGCTGTTATCTGCCGCATGCAAAGGGCGGGGAAGGGATGGTGGTGCTGGCGTGGGACGATGGCCCTCCCTGGGCATTCGCCCTGGAGTTGCGCCGGAGCGGTACAGGGGGGATGGACGTTGGGCGGGGTCTTCCATCGCGGGGAGGAGCGGATGGATGTGAGCACGCCGATGCAGGTCACCTCCGGCGACTTTCTGTTCACACATGACCGCGTGGCGCCGCATACGGAAGAGATATCGTTTCGATGGGTCCCGTATCTCCGCAGAGAAAAATCCATCGAAGTGCCAGAGGCAGACCTGGACGCATTTCTGACCGAATTGCTCGGCTCTGCTGAACTGCCGCCGCTACAGATGCCCAAGGAGCTGCAATACGAGGAAACGAGGCCTCAGCCGCGTCCCAACCCGCGAATTTCCAAGCTGCGTTTGCATTACGGAGGAGAACGGCTGAAGGCGGAGTTGTCCTTCGAGTACGAAGGGTGGTTGGTGCCGGAGATGGCCATGGCGCAAGGGTCTTACGATGCCTCCACGCGAAGGCTGGTGCGCCGTGATGGCGCGGCGGAAAAGGCAGCCTGCGAACTGCTCGATGAAGTTGGAGTCAAATATCCAGCTTCGACCTGGGGCAGGGAACTGGCGCCAACCAAGTTGCCACGCATTGTGCGCTCGCTGGTGGAAAAGGGCTGGCATGTGGAAGCCGACGGGAAGCTCTTTCGGTGTCCGGGCGAGTTTCACCTTGCGGTTTCGAGCGGGGTGGATTGGTTTGAACTGCGCGGCGAGGTGGAATACGGAGAAAGCAAGGCAGGGCTTCCCGCATTGCTGGAGGCCTTGCGCCGTGGCAACAACATGGTCCTGCTCGATGATGGCTCTTACGGCATGCTGCCGGAGGAGTGGCTGCGCCGGATTGGGCCCATCGCCGGAATGGGCGCACTCAAGGACGGTCACGTCCGATTTTGCCAAAGTCAGGTTGGGTTGCTCGATGCCATGCTCGCCACCCAGCCCCAGGCGGACTGCGATGCAACCTTCACCCACCTGCGCGAAGAATTGCGGCGCTTCCAAGGGGTGGAAGCCGCCGAACAACCGGCGGGGTTCGTGGGGCAACTGCGGGAGTATCAACGCGAGGGCCTTGGCTGGATGCATTTCCTGCGGCGCTTCCGGTTTGGCGGCTGTCTGGCCGACGATATGGGCGTAGGGAAGACTGCCCAGGTGCTGGCGCTGCTGGAAACGCGGCGCGAGCTACGTGTCCAGGGCGAGCATGCGGGACCTTCGCTGGTGGTGGTCCCCAAATCGCTGATCTTCAACTGGAAGCAGGAGGCGGCGCGCTTCACGCCGCGGCTTCGCATTCTGGATTACACGGGCCTGTCCCGCAATGACACGGACCTGGCCGCCTACGATCTGGTACTGACCACGTATGGGACGTTGCGGCGCGATGTCCTGCGTCTCCAGCAGGTCGCTTCGACTATGTGGTCCTCGACGAGTCCCAGGCCGTCAAGAATGCGAACACGGAATCGGCCAAGGCCGTGCGCCTGCTGCATGGAACGAACCGCCTGGCCTTGAGCGGTACGCCGATCGAGAACCATTTGGGGGAGCTTTGGTCGCTCTTTGAGTTTCTCAACCCAGGCATGCTCGGCGCGGCAAGCGTGATGCGACTGGCCGGCGGGGCATTGCGCAGTCCCGATGAAGACACCCGCAAGCTGCTGGCCCGCGCGCTGCGGCCGTTTCTATTGCGCCGCACCAAGGAACAGGTGGCCCGCGAACTGCCCGCGAAGTATGAGCAGACGATCTATTGTGAAATGGAGCCTGGGCAACACAAGCTCTACGCAGAGTTGCGCCAGCACTATCGCGATTCCTTGCTTCGGCGGATTCAGAATGAAGGACCGGAGAAGTCCAAAATCCAGGTACTGGAAGCGTTGCTGCGTTTGCGCCAGGCCGCCTGCCATCCCAGTCTCCTCGATCCCAAACATCTGGAATCGTCCAGCGCCAAGCTTGACGTGCTATTGGAGCAACTGCGCGTGGTCCTCGACGAGGGGCACAAGGCGCTGGTCTTCTCGCAATTTACCAGTCTGCTGGCCATCGTCCGCTTGCGCCTGGAGCGCGAGGAGGTTACTTACGAGTATCTGGATGGCAAGACGCACGACCGGCAGGCGCGGGTCGCGCGCTTCCAGGAGGACCCGGCCTGCCGGCTTTTTCTGATCAGTCTGAAGGCCGGCGGTCTGGGGTTGAACCTGACCGCCGCCGACTATGTGTTTATTCTCGATCCGTGGTGGAACCCGGCCGTGGAGGCGCAGGCTGTGGACCGGGCCCACCGTATAGGGCAGACGCGACAGGTCTTCGCCTATCGTCTGATCACGCGGGACACCGTCGAGGAGAAAGTCCTGGAGCTGCAAGCGACGAAGCGCGACCTGGCGGACGCCATCATCGGCGCCGACAACAGTCTGATTCGCAACTTGCGTACAGAGGACCTCGAACTGCTGCTGTCGTAGCCAGGGACTGCGTAAACGGACGTTTAAACAGGAAAATTCTGCTGTCCGTTTCGTACGGAATCAAAGCAGGACAATATTGCTCACACGGTTCTCCCCGCAGCGTAGTTGTGGTGGCGCACATGTCACGCGGCGATGGTCAGCGGTCGGGCACGTTTGATCCGCTCGCGTTCGCGAGGTGAATGCAGTGCGTTCCACAGATCGCTGCGCCTCTGCACGTTCAGCCAAAAATCAGGACCATTGCCAAACACACGGGCAAGAAGAAGTGCAGTCGGCGCGGTAACAGACCTGCGTCCGTTGCACAGTTCGTTGACGTGTTTGCGCTGCACGCCCATCGCATCGGCCAACACGCCTTGTGTCAGCCCCATCGGTTTCATGAACTCTTCGACCAGGATTTCTCCTATGCCCGCGGGCTTGCGCTTCGTCATTAACATGTTCCACCTCACTGATAACTGTGGTCGTCCAGATAGACGTCCTTTGCTTCTCCACGGCCACTGTCCCACTGGAAGACCAGCCTCCATTGTTTATTGACACGGATCGACTGGAGTCCTTCCAGTTTGCCATGCAGTTTCTCAAAGTGGTTACTGGGTGGCACCCGCAGGTCCTGGTCCGTGGTTGCATCGTCGATCATCTGGATTTTACGGAACAATCGGACTTCCAATTCGGAGGGAATTTTCTTTGTTCGGATGTCCTTGACGAAGAAATCGCGCAACCAGTCGTCCCGAAAGTCCGAAATCATTCCGCAGCCCCACCACGAGTCAATGTACCACGCAAGGGTACAGAGTACAAGCTCGATCTTGCCCTAATGTGTAAAGGGTTTTTCGCGTGGGACTGTGGTTTCCCGCCATCGTGATGCCACTGTCGATGCAGCATTACTCCACGCTAACATGACGGTCTGATGGTGGATTTCCCTGCCGCCGTTCATGCGATCAGCGCCACCTATCCTACGTCCGGAGAAAGTACGTCAGCGCCATCTCAGATCGCGCCCGCGCTTCCACCAGGTGGCGGATGCGGTGTGCCGAGGATCGTCTCAGAAGGCAGATAGCGGCGCGAATCGCCGCAAAGCGGGCAGGTGACAGAAATGGACTGGAAGGAAAACTCCTTCAAGCCTGTGGACACATAACTGTGGCATCGCTTGCAGGTGACCACGAACTGCTTCCGACCGGATCGCATTTGGAACATGCTGGAAGTATGGCGGATGAAAAAGTGAAAGTCATCCACATAAAAAAGCCGAGCCCGGAAGCCACTATCCTTCGCCCACCGAATGTGTCCCCGGTTGACCTTCCAAGGCGCTGCAGTTCACCTTCCATGCGACTCTGGAATGTTTTCCCAATCGCCATGAGTATTCCTTTATTGCGGCTTCTCGGCTCCGGCTTTATCAGTGTTGGCGCGGGCGTAGCTCTTCACTGCTGCACTGAGATCTCTGGGCTGCGTAGCCTGGATACAGTAGCGCATAGCTGACTTGGGGTCGCCGCATCCCGTAGCTGAAGAAAACTGGTTGCTGACGAGTTCTGTCCGGCACAGAATCGATTGATGGGGTATGTATGGAACCCCGGGGGCGCTGTTTCAGATGCGGGAGATCGGCTTTCCGAGGATCTGCTCAACATCGCGTACCTTACCCCGAAGGCGGCCAGTGGCCCCCTTGCGGTCGTCCAACGTAATGTTGGTGAGTACGCGGGGAGCCAGTTCGAGCACGCGGCGATGGCAACGGAGGATCACCTCCAGCACCTGCTCGGGTTCGCCCTCGACGACC
>DATKTQ010000258.1:0-8896 GCA_035531055.1 Occallatibacter sp.
GCACAGGGGGCTATCACTGACATGGACGTTGTACCTCCCCCACCTTACTGCCTGGGCATGCGATCGTCCGAAAGGAACCAGTGGCGAAGATTCCGGGCGGTCCATCACGCCCAACTCCGTGGAGCGAACCGCCGCATTGGCGGGTGCGATGCTGATTCGAAGTGTCCCGGGCGAAAGCGCGGAGAGCATCAGATCCAGCGCCCCCGCAGGTGCTGTGTCCTGGTCCGCGGCAGGCGACTTCGGCACAGAGGCCAGCAGTCGCCTGGCAAAGAGCATCTGGGCTGAACTCGCGCACAACCCAGCCAGCACTTCTCTTCGCGTCACATTCATTGCTGCTCTATATCCTCTTTTTAGAAAGTCTGAAGTGCTGAAGCCTATAGACGACGCAAATCAGAAACAAAAGTTGGCTTGGCGAAGATAAGTTAGATCCACACTTTCGAATCGATGGAGGGACTCGGTTCGGGCATATGAGCGGGTCCGCCTTCATCGGGATACTCAGGCGGCGGCCCAACGCGATTCATGCGAGCAAAATTGGGAACCGCCAGCATGGGAGATCCATCCTGCCATGTGCCTGTGATCACCATGATGCCATCCAGCAGATCCGGACGCCACTCGGCGCGCAAAGGCTCATCGCTCAGTTTGCGGTGAATACTTTTGTTGTCTGCATTCTCCACGTTATAGATGAGCGGGCCGTACTGCAGTGCGACCAATCCCAGATCAGCCTTGATGCGGCTGTCGGCGTCCACACGCTGCGGCTCCATCGGCAACTCGAGTTCAATGCGGTCGCCGGGTTGCCACTCGCGCGTGACGACGGCGTACCCCTTCTGCATGATGGGGACCTGCTCCTGCCCATTCACGGCAAATCGCTTCACGCCTTGTAAGCGCGGAGACCCCGTGTAAAGCTTGCTCGTATGTCGATCCGGAATGCGCACGTAGACTGAGAAAGTCTTGGCCTCTTCGGGATTCACAGTGATTGAGACGGCGCCACGCCAGGGATAGTCCGTCTTCTGCAGGACCTCGACGCTGGTGCCTGCAATCTGGCCAACTTGGACGCGGCTTCCCACGAACATGTTCACGTAGAGTCCTTGTTTGCTCTTCACATAAGCCCACGTGGGAATCATGAGCAGAGTGCGTGACAGGTTGCCGACGCAACAGGGGCACACGTGCCACTTGGCGCGCTCGGTGTTCACAAGCGGATTGGTATAGCAATAGCTCTTTCCGTTGAGCGCGAGTCCGCCCGCCAAAGCGTTGTACATGGTCTGTTCGTAGAGGTCTGCGTATTTTGCATCGTGATAGGCAAGGTTCAGCTTGTACTGGAAGAAGATCAGCCCGCAGCTGGAACACGTCTCGCAGTACGCCTCATTCCGCAAAGAGTAATTTGGTCCAAACCCTTCCGACGTTTCGCCGCTTCCGATGCCACCCGTCAGATAGTACTTCTGATTGACCATGTTGTCCCACAGGGAAATTACTGCACTCTGGTAGTCGCGATCGCGAGTCTCCGCTGCGATATCTGCCATGCCCGAGTAGAAATAGGTTGCGCGTACGGCGTGTCCCACCGCCTCATACTGCTGGCCGGGAGGCAGGTGGCTCTGGTCATATTCATTCCCGCCACGGCGCGAATCGAGGAGGAACTTTGCCAGCGAGATATATGCGTCACCGCGATGATTGCCTTCCTGGTCATTTACAAAGCGGCCGAAGCGAACCAGTGCCTGCTCCATCTCCTGGTGCCCATCAAACCATGGCTTCTTGCCGGGTCCGATATTCGCAACCCAGCAGTCCGCAAGTTTCTTGGCGCCGTTATAGAGCCTCAGGTCTTTGCCCTCGGTGAACGTGTAGTGATTGATTGCCGATTCGATGAAGTAGCCGGCTACATAGCCTTCATGATTGCCGCGATGATCGGGCGACCACCGTTCCGGCCATTCCTTGCGATCCGCCAGGATGTATGCGGTTTGCAGATAACCATCTTTCATCTGCGCAGCAAGAATAATCGGGATCCAGCGCGCAAGCGTTGCGCGCATCAGTTGATGTGCTTCGGTGATCTCCGGGTCTCCCTGTGGATCGACCATGAGCGCGATGCACATCGACTCCACCGTCTGGTGAACCCAGGCGTTTGAAAACACATATCCCTTGTGCTTGCCGTGCGGCTCGCCGCGGTTTGCCTTGCCTGCCTCAATAAAGTTGTCGATTCCCCCGTCTCCGCGCATCGGCGGAATGTCGGTCCGCTCGCACATCGCAATGCAATGCGGAATCCAATCCACGATCAGGACCTTTGCGCGCTGATTCCAAAGTGGGCTGTCAATGGAATACTTGCGGGTATACACCACATCCAGGCGATCTGCCGGTGGGGCTTGTTCCACGTGCACATGGATTGAGGGGGGTGTGCCCTTGTTGCCTGACGCTACAAGAGCCAGGACGTAGTCACCTGCCTCAGAGAACGTTGCCGTTGTAACCGGCGCACTGGCCGCGGCAAATGCCACAGCGCCCGGCCCGGCGGTCTTCTCCCAGCGTGCCCGGTTCCGCTTGGAATCCTCAAGCCATGCCACCTTGCCGGACAGGTAGGTCTTTCCATCGCTCACCACGGAGCGGTCCACGCCCGCATCCACCATGGGAGAGAGCGCAGGAGCGGGACCATAATTGAAAACTCTCCACTCTAGAATGCCCGCCGGGTGCCTTTCCTGAGGCGTCACTTCGAGCCGGAGCTTGCTGGTCTTCACTGGCTCAAAAGCTGTCGAATTGAAGGTATCCAACGCCACTCCCAAACCCTGGGCCTTCTGGATCGGGACAAACCCCTTTCCATTGAAGTAAAGAATCCGGTAACTCTCCGGAGCCTGGACTTCTGGACCTCCGCTGCCTGGAATTGCCGCAGGACGCGGGCGGTCAGCCGCCCAGTAGATCTCAACCTTGTCGATGAGAACCGGCTCGCTCCACTCGTATTGCACCCAGCTTGCGCGGCTGCCGGAGGATCTATCCGCCCACATGGCATAGCGCGGGTGAGAACTGTCAAACGAGTTCTCGGGTACGCTTCCGTCGTTCAGGGCCGCGATTTTGTTTTCGCTCATCATGATCTGGCTCGACGGAACCGCGACTTTGGCCACGTTGGCTGCGCTCGTTGTGGCCTGCGCGAAACTGCTCTTCGCGGAGAGTGCAGTCAGGACGGCAGTGCCTCCAAGGCCCGTCAGGAACTCGCGCCGGTTCGGCTCACACGGGGGCTCATTTTGGATCGATTCTGCGGCGAGATTCTCCGGTAAGCCTGAGAACGATTTGTTCTTCATGGGTGACACTCCAAGTCCTTCATCTCGATGGAAGCCTGAGCTTTTGAAGCCTGGATATTGCAGGCGCCAAATCGGCAGGTAAACGTTTGCCAGGTGAGAAGCCTAAACTCAATATTCGCGCTTGTAAAGCAGTTTGGAAGGGCTGGGCGCGTGACCTGAAGAGCCCGGTGCATCCATGAAACGCAACGAGGGCGTTCCTATTCGCCGAAGTCAAATTCTCTTTTGCCGATCATCCCGCGCCGCCCATCGTGCAACATCCCCTCACGGCGGCGTGGCGCAGATCATTCACTTCGGTGTCGTCACGGATCCCGCAATCGTTCATAGCACCGTGGACCGGATGGAACTGCTGAAAGTGGACTCCGGCGAATACCGTCGCGTGCGCAGCACGTACACAGATCCGGCGATTTATGAGTATTGGTACGAGCGGCAGGAGTTCCTGTTTGCCGATTTCAACCTGGCTGAGTTGTATCGGCGTTTGGGCAGGAATGACGAGGCGGATGCTATGCTGAAACGCATTGCGGACAAGGCGGCAACCGGTCACAATCTGATTCCCGAGATGTATGTTGCCCTGCAGACTGTTTCCAGGGCAGATCGGCGATCTCACAGGAGCGTTGCCCACGGTCGGATACGGCGCGGGCGAGTTTGTCCTGCATATTCTGGAGCGAGAGAAGCTGGAGAACCACCATTGATTACAAGCATTGGCAGGCTCATCGGTCTCTTCGAAATTCAGGGTGCGGGTATTGGTCGGGATCGGATGAGTCGTGGTGCATGGTGTTCGACCGGATCGCGCCAGTGTGCGCGGTTCGCTCCCTTACAACATTGTCCTGAATGGAATTGCTTCAAGGCGGTCACAAGAAATGCGGCCGCTCTGCGAGGTGAATGTGCGTAGGAACCCCTTTATTGTCGGCCTCGTGCTCCTTGTCTTTTTCGTGCTGTCGCTGCTCACGAATATTCTGGGGCCGATTATTCCCGACATCATTGACAGCTTCCATGTCAGTCTGGCCGCGGCTGCATTCCTTCCCTTCTCCTTCTTTCTGGCGTACGGCCTCCTTTCGATTCCCGCCGGTTTCCTCGTGGAGCGATTCAGCGAAAAGCCGGTCATGACAGCTTCCTTTCTGGCTGCGATGCTGGGCGCGTTGAGCTTCACCCTGTATCCCAGCTACTGGGTCGCTGTTGCATCCCTGTTCACCATCGGAGCAGGAATGGCCATGCTTCAGGTGGCCATCAATCCCCTGCTCCGCGTTGCCGGCGGGGAAGAACATTTCGCCTTCAACTCCGCGTTTGCGCAGCTTGTCTTCGGGGCAGGTTCGTTTATCAGCCCTCTGATTTACTCATACATGGTGACCAGTCTTTCCAGAGCCTCCGAGCACGGTCTCATTCTTCAGGCAATCGCGCGAATAACGCCGCGACCTTTGCAGTGGGTCTCCATCTACTGGATTTTCGCTGCCGTTTCCCTCGCGATGGTGATCGTAATCGCCGCGGCCCGGTTCCCTCGCATTGAGCGTAAAGAAGACGAGAAGGCGGGCACCGCAAGGACCTACTTTGACATGCTGCGGAGCAGGATGGTCTGGCTATACTTTGGATGCATATTCGCCTACGTGGGTTCGGAACAAGGGACCGCGGACTGGATCTCCAAGTTTCTCTCGCAGTACCACGGCTTCAATCCGCACACGACGGGGGCGGGCATCGTCTCCTGGTACTGGGGAATGATGACGATTGGATGCTTTGTAGGAATGATCCTTCTCAAGGCGTTCGACAGCCGACGCGTTTTGCTTGGCTTCTCCATAGGCGCCTTGATCGCGCTGAGTGCCGCACTGTTCGGATCTGCCGCGGCTTCGCTCTACGCGTTCCCCCTGGTTGGCTTCTTTGCCTCCATCATGTGGCCCACCATCATATCGCTGGCGTTGAACTCTGTGTCGGAACACCACGGCACCTTCACCGGGATTCTGTGTACCGGAATCGTGGGGGGCGCGGTGGTTCCACTCATCATCGGCCGATTAGGCGATCTTGTGGGCCTTCGCCTCGGGATGACTTTTCTTTACCTCACGTTCGGCTGCGTGTTGAGCGTAGGCTTGTGGTCCAAACCCATCATCACCAATGCCACATTCGCAAGAGCAGAAAAGCCGGCTTCCTGATGAGCCGGGCAACCAAAGCAGCCGCACAATGCGTACAAAGTGCAAATGGGAACAGATTCGGCAAAGAGAAAACGCCATGAAGAGTCGAGATGCAACCAGCGTTGGCTACTGAATCAACTTGTCGGGATTCCGGAGACATGATGCGGAGTGTTCCCGCCAGCGCGTGCAAGCGTGGTTCCGTTCCAGGCGAGAAACGTCCTTGTAGGCTGGCCGAGGGAGACTCAATTACGACCGCCCGGCTCTCGCTCTTCACACTGGCCTCTCTGAGGATTGCTTTGGCCGTCCTTTCCGAGGAATACCGGCCATGACAGCAGGTTGCCGCAGTCTACTCAAGAACAGTTAGAAAGGAAAACGATGGACCATCTCTGGACCAGGCGTAAATTTCTGAGCAGCGCAGTCGGATCTGTGCCCGTGCTCGCGGTTGCATTGCGGGGAGGCGGAGAGGGATTGGCAGGGGGCGCGGCCCACTCGCCTATGCAGGGGCGATTCCTAACTCATGTCTCAGTTGTGCGCGTGAATCAGATCGAGGTGTCTCCCAACCGATCCATTGGAGAGGACGAAGCCCCGGCTAACAGCCCGGAGCATATCCGCTCGCGACGAGAAGCGTTTGCCCGCGGCTGTCCGGAAGGAAGAATGACCTGGGCTATTAGCTGGCTCGCGCTGAACGACTCGCGCAAGGAATACATTGAGGCGCGGCGACTGCTCGCTTCGTATCACGACCGGTATGGTGACGAAATCACCTTTATCCCCGGTGGCTACTTTGCGCCGATGTATAACACGCGCGAGCAAATCCGGACGACGATTCACAAGGCGCTGCAACGGATCACACGAATAGTGGGCAACGGCTATCGTCCACAGTCTTTGATCGCTGGGTTTATGGATGCAGAGAACCAGCGCTTCCTCGCCACCGAAGAAGGCATTCATGTCTGTCAGGGCCAGATCTGGAGCCAGCACGGCATTGACAACGGCGACGGCGATGGCGGAATCTGCTACCCCTACTATCCAAGCCGAGAGCATTATCTGAAGCCAGCCCAGGGGCCATCTGACTTTATCGATTGCGTCTGCCTTGACGGCTGGACCTGCGACTTCCTCTCAGCTCGCCGCAACGGCTTTCAGGGAGGCTTCAACAGCCGCATGGGAGTCGGACCCATTGAGACGGTGGGCGATCTGGGAGAACAGGTTGGCCGCAAGGAGATGCTGGCTACCACCGCCATGCACTTTGACCGGGGCCGCGCACTCAATGGGTTCGGCTGGGTGACGGGAATATGGGAGGTATCGATTGGCCACGACAAGGATCTGACCTGGTGGCTGCAGACGGTCAAAGAGAAATGGCCGGACACGCGCGTTATGACCGAAGGAGAATTTGGCATGGAGTGGCGCAGGCATGTTCCGAACAATACGGCACTCAATTACCGCTTCGATGCCAAAGGAACGGGCGCGCCCGGATCAGAAAAGGAACTGGAAATCCTCTGGTACATGAACCAGGAGTTCCGCCTCGCGCTTCTGCATGATTGGGTAACCGACAGTCCCCGCATGGTGATCGACTTTACCCAATATGACCTGCCCGCACACGAGCCCAAGGCACTGCAGCGCGAGTGGAGCCTGATGAACGTTTTGAACCAGAAGGCCACGCGGCCCCAGGACAAACCTGTCCGGCTGGGACAACTGCCCACCGACGATCAGCAGCGCATCTATGCACGATACCCGGAACTGAAGCGATGGGCGTGATGGTTGCAGACGGCAGGCCCGGCAGGATTGTACGCGGAGCCCGGCCGCACTGTGCCGATCTACCTAACATGAATTTCAGGAGCCTGGCCTGCCTGCTGACGGGCACGAAACATGCCTAACGTATTCGAGCTCCACACGGGAGCGCCGGTGGGAGCGATGACGATAACTCCGCCCTCGCCGCCTTTGAGCGCGGGAAGTTCGGAGTGGATCATATGGTCGGCAGCCTGCTGGGGCGTGCGTCCTTCCCCGACCAGCGTGCAGACTTCGTGGGCCAGGTTGAGGCGGATGAAGTATTCGCCGACGCCGGTTCCTGAGACGGCGCATGTGCGGTCACTGGCATAGGTGCCGTCGCCGATGAGAGGCGAATCGCCAACGCGGCCGGGGAGCTTGCCCTGCATGCCGCCGGTGGAAGTGGCCGCTGCAAGATGTCCGGCGCTGTCACGAGCAACAGCACCGACGGTTCCGAAACGATGCAGAAAGATATGTGCTGAGAATGCGGTTGCGCCAGAAGAGTTGTTGGCGGATGCGACGCCGCGTGGCAGCGGGGGAATGGGTTTGTGGCTGGCGTGCATGATCATTAAGAACTCTTTCCAGCGCATCTCCGTGAAGAAGTAGGCGGGCGGCTCCTGCTGAATGCGCTGTTGGCGCGCAAAGGCGTCGGCGCCGGTGCCGACCATCAGAACATAGGGGGTGTGGTCCATGACCGCGCGGGCGAGCGCGATGGGATGTCGCGTGAAGTGCACGGCGGCAACGCCTCCGGCGGCCAGCGTGGATCCGTCCATGAGGGCAGCGTCCATTTCATTGCTGCCGTCGTCGGCAAAAGCGGCACCGCGGCCGGCGTTGAAGAGCGGATCGTCTTCCAGCACTTCGACGGCTGTCTGGACCGCATCGAGCGCTTTGCCGTTGCGCTTGAGTACGGCAACTCCGGCGGCCAGCGCTCTGGCCAGCGCCTGGTGATACGCCGCGGCCGTTGCGGGAGTCATGTGCTCCCACTCATCCTCGCCCGCGCCCCCGTGGATGGCGATGGCCCATCCGTTGGCGGACGCCGCGGGTGCCGGAGCAGCAGCCCAGGTGGTTCGAAGGAAGGCCAGTGAGAAAAGCATGAGAAAGGCTGCGCAGCGAAGTTTGTTCATGAGGATTTTCCTTTATTCCGGTGCCAAGTTGTGCCGCATGCGAGACTGTCGCGAAGGTTCGAGCACGCGCTGTCGCCGTAATCCACCCATATTAACCTACGGTTCTGCCGGACCGGCCGCGCGAGCGAGACAAGGGCGCGCGCATGCGCGGGCATTGCGATGAGCCGCGCTTTGGCTACCAATGGATGAGCACAAGCCGCCATCGATCGGTATCCATCTGCCCCGGTCGTGGAGGTCTATTCAATGAGTGATCCGGTTTGTCGGCGTGCTGGACTCCCATCGAAGGCAGAGCAGAGACACCGACTCGCGTGGCAGACTGATGGGGATTTCGACTGCGCCGTCTTGCACGTCGAGCCACTGAGGCGAGGTGAGCAGCTTGAGCTGTCCATCCTGGTGCAGCTGCGTGTACTGCTGGGGACTCGGATGCGGCGGCGAACCCATCGCCAGCCATGCTGCGTAGGCGTTGCTGTGCTGATCGTCAATGCGAAAGTTCTGGAGCAGCACGCGATGGACCGCGGCGGGAATTCCCTTGACGAATATCTTGGTCGGAATGGACGGCCCCGGCTGGTTCACATCGTGGTAGTTCCACACGAGGATGGCTGCCGAATGGTGATCACGGGTTGCGAGC
>DATKTQ010000259.1:0-4610 GCA_035531055.1 Occallatibacter sp.
CCTGATCCTAGTACGGTTACAAGCGCCCGTGACCGGTGAGCGCATAGAGCGCCGCGGAGGGCATGGCGCAGGACTTAGACTAGGTGCGGTCTGGGGTTCTGACTAGGCGGCCGCTTAGGGCTTAGACCAGGCATGTGCTCATGGCTAGATCGTGTCGTACTTGGATGTGGCGTTGGCTGCGGACAGAGAGTGCGACCAGGGGGCCAAAGCCGTCAGCAAAATGTCGCACGCGTCTCGAATCGAAGGATGGGTCTCGTAGACTTCCTGCGACCGATGCTTCGGCGCTACGGAAGAGTGATCCACTTGTACTCGCCAGAAGTGATCCAGGGTAGGAACAGGATTGGGAGAGGTAAGGATTTATAGAGCATCATCCCGCGCCGCAGGCGCGGCTGGGTTTGGCTTTACACGTCATCCGACGCCGAAGGCGTGGCTGCGGCATGCGCTCTGCATGCATCTTTAGGATCGGCGGAGCTTCTGAAGCTTTTGCCGTGCATATTGGAAGTATTCTTCTCCGACCTCCGTTTCAAGGACTTCCTCGATAACCGGCAGGAAGTACGCCAGTGAACGCACGGTGGTCAGCGGTGGTGCATCTGCGGGCCGGATCAGGCGGCGGACCGCAGCCAGCACGAGAGCGTTCTCGACTTTGTGCAAGGGGACGCCACGTTGGTAGAGCTGGATGGCCAGGAGGCGGTCCGGCCGGCGCAGATTGCCGCAGGTTCCCGGCGTGTTGCGATAGGCTTCCAGAACCTTGCGCACGTAGTCTTCGCGGCCCGATGGTTGTTGATCCATGGCCGTCTCCTCAGCCCTGCGGATCGCGCAGGGATGGTCCGTCGATTTGTATGGTGTGGCAGTAGTGGCGAACGCGACTCAACAGCGCATCGACCATGGTCGGGTTGCCGAGGAAGTTGCCCCATTCGCCGTAGCTCAAGTTCGTTGTAATGATCGTTGCGTGGCGATGATAGCGCTCCTCCATCAGCTTGAAGAAGATGTTGGACTGCTCGGGTTTCAGCGTCAGATAGCCAAGCTCGTCGATCAGAAGTACATCAAGCCTGCTCAGGCGGTTGAGCAGTTGACGCGATGAACGGTCGGCCAGTGAGGCATACATCTGATCGAACAAGTCCTGGGCACGGATGAACTGACAGCGGTATCCATTCTCGAGCGCCTTCAACAACAGGCCCGACGCCAGTCCTGTCTTGCCCACGCCGGGCGGCCCAACCAGCACCAGATTCTCCGCCTTGGCGATGAACTCCAACTCGGCCAGCGTGTGGATCTGCTTGCGGTTCACACCGGGCTGGCGCGCGAAGGGGAAGCTGGCCAGCGACCAGTTCTCGGGCAGGTTGGCGCGCTTGATTCTCCACGCCAGTGCGGTTTCCTGGCGATGATGCCACTGCGCTCGCAGCAACCGCGTGAGGAACTCGGAGTACGGGACATCTTCTTTCTCGGCGGCGCTCAACTGCTCGCCGTAGATATCCAGGATGCGATTCAGGTGCAGGTTCTTCAGCAGCTGTTCCAGCTCGTCACTCGGTTTCATGGCTCTCTCTCCGGATCGTTGCTCAACAGGAAGTAGTCGCGTGCGACCTGCCGCAGGATCATGCGTTCGACCCGGTCCAGGTCGTAGAGTCCGTAGCGTGCGGCTTCTGCGACCGCGGCCAGCAGCGGAGCCCTGGGATACTCGCGCACCATGCGCAGCAGTTGGCGCAGGGCAAGGACGACAAGTTTGCGGCTGTGTTGCTTAAGCGCCGCAACATAACCGGCGATTTCAGGCGCGGCCTTGAGGATGAGCCCTTCCTCCGGATGCGGGTCGGGACGCTTGACGCCGCGCGGCGGCCGGTGTTCGGCCAGCATGACGTGGCGATTCTCCGCTTCGGCTATTCGCTGATGAGTTACCAGATGACGGGCATCGAGTTGGATCTCGATCTTGCTCGCGGTCTCGCGCACCTCGACGCGGCGGCCGATCCAGTCCACCGGTACCGAGTAGCGATTCGTATTCACTGTCACGTAGCCTTCCATATCTACCACGCGTTCGTGCAGTCGGTAGACTTCGGGAACCCAGACCGGCAGCGGGCGCAGATGCTGCTGCTCCATCGCGAACAGCTCGCGTGGCACGGCGTGGAGATGCTTCTTGTAAGTCCCGTTGACCTTGTCGCACCACTGGCGCGCTTGCTGATTCAGATCCTGCCAACTGGCGAAGCTGCGCCCCGCCAGGAAGTTTGTTTCGATGAACCAGAACGGTCTCTCGACACGAGCCGAACGGTTAGCGTCACCCAGTTCATGTGCCGCGAACTGGAAGCCGAATCGATCTGCAAAAGCCGCCATCTCCGGCACTGGAACCATCGCGCGCCCGGTTCCGCGCAACACCACAACGTGGGTGTTGTCGATCTCTACCCGCTCGGTTGCGCCGTTGAAGTAGCGCAGCGCTTCGACCAGGAAGACCTTGCAGTCGAAGCGAGTAAAGGTGGGATACAACTGGAAGAACAGCATGCGCGAGTAACACAGAACCGCCGACGCGGTCTGCGCCTTGCGAAGTTTGCCGCCCAGTTGAACCTGGTGCGGCGATGTGTCGTGTTGTAGTTCGATTCCCGGATCGAAGTGGTAGCGGCCCGCCGCCGCCACCGGCGCTTGTCCGATTCCATGCCGGCGGCAGAAGGCGGTCAACGCCGAGTACGACAGGTTCGCTCCACTGGCCAGCAGTTCTTCCTGAACCCGGACCAGATTGCCCTTGCAGCTCGGTAATAACTTCAGGATCTGTTGCCGGTAAGGTTCGCATAACTCTGCCCGCGATAACGGCGGCACTTCCGCTGATCCCGAGCGCAACACTTCGCGCACTGTTAGCCGGCTCACCTTCAGCACCCGCGCTATCTCGCGCTTGCTCACCTTTTGTGTGTTCAGTTCCAGAATCGCGGTTCGCTGACTTTGACTCAACATCCTCCGCTCCTTCATTGCATAAAATCGGTTCGTGTGAGACGGGTTGGTGTGGGATCTTTGCGGCCAGGCGGCCAAGATCATCGATCGCCTGTTGGATCTTGCGGTGCGTCTCGGCACACTGCTGTGCGTCCAACTCCACCGTGGCGCCGGACAAGCGACGGTTGGCCCGCCGCGCAATCGCTACTACTACTTCCAGATCACGATCCAGCTCCACCATGGCCGGTGAGGGCGGCACCGCGGCATGCTGCCGTTGCGTCTTCAGAAACAGTTGCGGCTCATCCAGAAGCCGCTCGCGAACTGCTGCTGTAGCGCCTCGCCAGGCTGCATACAACTGTCCCGCTTCTCGACTGCTCAACCGGTACCGGGCAAACCCCTCGGCCATGCGCCGGCAGTCGCCCGGCAGCGATCGCGCCACCGGCACCAGGAACTTCATCGCAACATGCGCCGCGATCGCGCCGTCGCGCACCTGCTGCTGCACATTGTCGGGAAGTAACTCCACCAGACCCATCCGGCGCGATACCCAACTCGTGCTGCGATCGAAACGGCGAGCCAACTCCTCCAGCCCATAGCCGAAGCGCTGCTCCAGTTCAACCAGCAACCAGCCCTCTTCAAGAGCCGTTTCGTGATCGCCCGAACGCATCGACCGGTCCAGAAGCAGGGCCTCCACTTCGCTCAGCGACCAGACCACTGCCTCCACCGTGTCCTGCCCCAGTTGCTTCAGGGCCGCGATCCGCTGATAGCCGTCGATGACCAAATAGTGCTCAGGCTGCTCGGCCGCTACCACCACGATCGGCGTTTGCTGACCGCTGGCCGCCAGCGACGCCAGCAACCGCCGTTGCCGCTCCGGCCGGCGCACGCGAAGGTGCTCCAGGCGCCGCTCAAGTTGGTGGAATTCCAGCCGCATCTCCCACATTCCCTCGACAGATCAACTCTGCGCCTGGCTGAATCTGGGATTGCGCAACGACATGGGGTAGTGTCGCCGGATCTCCAGCGGAATCAATACGATATGCCTTCAACTGGGATTGCGTGGAGTGCAGCAGAAGTGCGCCCATAACACCTATGAAATCAGCGCCTTGTACGCCGAACTGAGATTGTGCGATGTCCCAGGGAAGTCGATTCAACGGAGCCGGCAAACGCAGCGGATCCGGCGGCGCATCGCAAGCACCACGCGCCTGGATCCGGCGGCCGGCAAAGTAATCGGGATTCCGCGCTCGCCACGCCGCCTGCTTCTTCCGTCGGCGCAAGGCCTGGCACGCAGGCTTGCTGCATGCCTGCTGTCGGGAACCAACTCGATTGTCGGGACGAAACCAGCGGTGGCAGATGCAACAGGGGCGCTTCCAGGCAACGGGCATGATGAACCATCATCCCCAAGACCTGCGCCGATACTCAGTTGCAATCTTGGTTACAGGCCAAGTGGGTCACTTTTGGAAAGCAGACCCGGGTCAATCTTAGAAAGCGCCGAAGCTGGATCCGTCATCACTCTCTTTTCTCCCCTCGCTCTGCCCAGGAATCCTCAACTCTCTCCCTCAATCTTTCCTTTCCGCCAAAGCCAGTCCCAACCAACAAACCCATACTGTTGGTTCTTTTCCCTGACAGGCACCTGTCCATCGGCGACGGACTCTTCGTCCCTTCAAAGTATTTCCCTCCATCTCCCCAAGCAGGCGGGTTACGAGTGTCCCCATCTC
>DATKTQ010000260.1:0-7110 GCA_035531055.1 Occallatibacter sp.
GCCCCGAGCCCGCGCATCCCGCTCCACTTCAAAAATCAGCGCTGAAACCACCACCGCCACCGCCGCCGGGTTACGCTGAAAAACCTCTCGCATCCACCGTTGCTGCTCGGCAATCACCGCCGGATGCACAATCGCGTTCAGTTCCTTCACCCGGCCGCCGCCAAAGGCCATCTCCGCCAGCCGCGCCCGGTTCAGCCGCCCGTCGGCGTTCACCACCTCGCGCCCAAACACGCGCACAATCTCGTCGAAAACCGTCTGTCCCGGCTCCATCAACGCCCGACCCAGCTCGTCGGATTCCACAACCTCGGCGCCCAGCTCGCGCAGCATCTCTCCCACGGTGCTCTTGCCGCTGCCCAGCCCGCCGGTAAGGCCAACGCGTAGCATGGCTTACAAACCTCTCCGCATCTTCGCAGCGCGCAGCGTATTGGCCATCAGCATCGCAATCGTCAGCGGCCCCACGCCTCCCGGAACCGGCGTATACGCCCCCGCCAACTCAAACGCCTTCGGGTGCACGTCGCCCACAAGCGTCGAGCCCCGCTTGGCAAACGTCGCCTCCCGCTTTGCATCCCCGGCAAAAAAGCGGTCAAACTCCTCCCGCGTCGTCACCCGGTTGATGCCCACGTCAATAATCGTCGCTCCCGGCTTCACCATCTCCGCGGTAATCAGTCCCGGCCGCCCAATCGCCGCCACCAGAATGTCCGCCTCTCGCGTCACCGCGCCCAGGTCCCGCGTCTTCGAGTGGCAAATCGTTACCGTCGCGTTCTCATGCAGCAGCAGCATAGCCACCGGCTTGCCCACAATGTCGCTGCGCCCCACCACCACCGCATGCTGGCCCGCAATCGGCAGCCCGCTCCGCTTCAGAATCTCAATCACGCCCGCCGGCGTGCACGGCGCCAGCGCCGGTCGTCCCGCCTGCAGTCGCCCCGCATTCACCGGGTGAAATCCGTCCACGTCTTTCGCCGGCAGCACCGCGTCCAACAGCGCCTTGGTGTCCACCTGTTTCGGCAGCGGCAGCTGGATCAAAATTCCGTCCACATCGTCGCGGTCGTTCAAGCCCTGCACCAGCTCCAGCATCTCCTCGGTCGTCACCGTCTCCGGCGGCCGAATCAGGTCGCTGTAGATGCCCAGTTCCGCGCACGTCTGCACCTTGCTGCGGACGTAGATCTCCGACGCCGGCACTTGGCCCACCAGCACTGCCGCCAGCCCCGGCCGAATTCCCTGTGCCGCAAGGGCTTTCACGCCCTCCGCCACTTCCTGCTTGATGGTCGCGGCAATCGCCGTTCCATCTAGTAACTTCTGCATAAATAAACCTCAGAAATCTCCCGTTTTCATCGTATCGTCTGGAACCCCACGCTCGCCGAAACTCATGTGTAAAATACCGATTCTCCTTTACTTTCCAAGTCAATTCCGAGGTATCCTTGCACATGCTTCCCCGCAAGTTGGGATTTACCGTCCTTTTGACGGCTGCGTTGTTCGCTCTCGGTTCGGTCACATTGCGGGCAGATTCTTCCCCGAAGGTTGCCCCGCCTCCCGCCTCCGTCCTCACCATTGACGGACTGGGCAAAGGCACCGCGCCGCTGAACGGCCCGTGGCAGTTCCACCTGGGTGACAACCCGGCTTGGTCGTCTCCTGCCTTCGACGACTACTTCTGGTCTGCGCTCTCTGCAGACAAACCCTGGGGCATGCAGGGTCATGAGAGCTATACCGGCTACGCCTGGTATCGCATTCATCTCGACATTCATTCCGCGCCCGGCGCCTCGCCCGATCTGGCCCTGCTTCTTCCCGGCATCGATGACGTCTATCAGATCTACTGGAACGGCCAGGAGATCGGACACCTTGGCCACATGCCGCCCCATTGGGTCTGGTATTCCAGCGTGCCCGCGCAAACTTTCGGCCTGGGGCGCGCGACCAGCGGCGTGCTCGCCATCCGCGTCTGGAAGTCCCCGCTCTACTCCACCGATCCCGGCACCGGCGGCGGGTTTCAGGGTGTGCCGATCATTGGAAGTCCCCAGGCCATCGCCCAGGCCAAGGGCAACCTTGACTTCCACTGGCTCAGCCGAAACCAGTTCCAGTTCGCGCTCAGCTCGCTGTACGGCCTCACAGCAATCGTCTGCTTCTTTTTCTGGTACCGCGATCAGAAGCAGTGGCTCCTCTTCTGGATGGCCATGTACTCCACCTGCCTGGTGGCGGAGCTGTTCCTCGGCGGCCTTCGACTGCAGATCTCCACCGCCGCCCTGGTCTGTGTCACCCAGACGGAGATCTCCATCCGTGAAATGTCTCTCTGGTTCCTCCTGCTCTGGCTCCTCAAGCTGCAGGACAACCGCAGGCTCGTCGTCCTTGTCCGCAAGGCTGCGCTCGTCAGCGTCACCGCCAGCACCCTCGACGGCTTGCTGATCCTCTTCTATCCCACCCTGCTCAGCGCCGTCACCACCCAGATCATCGATGCGCTGATCACACCGGCCATCATCTTCTTTGAGGCCTTGCCCATCATCATCGTGGCTTACGCCTTCCTCCGCGGCAAGCCGCTGGAATCGGCCCGCTGGATCGTAGCCGCCGTCGCCTTCCTCAACGGCATGCTCTACTTTCTGCAGAACATTGCTTCGCAGGGCGTGAGATTCACCCACTGGACTTTGCCGGACAAGATGCACGAGCCCTTGTTCACCTTCGCCGGCAACCCCATTCAAATCACACTGCTCTTCCGCACCCTGCTGTTCTTCGCCATCCTGTATGCGGTCACCCGATTCTCTCTTGAGCATCGACGCCGCACCACCGTGCTCGAACAGGAATTCCAGAGCGCCCGCGAGTTGCAGCGCGTGCTGGTTCCCTCCTCGCTGCCCATCATTCCCGGCTTCACGCTCACCAGTGCCTACCGGCCCGCGCAGGAGGTGGGCGGAGACTTCTTCCAGATCATTCCGCTGGAATCCGGTCCCACCGTCGTCGTACTCGGCGACGTCAGCGGAAAGGGCCTCATGGCCGCCATGGCCGTCTCACTCATTGTCGGCGCGGTGCGCGCACTGGTGGAAGAGCATCCCGCCCCCGCCGAGTTGCTCACCCTGCTCAACCGCCGCCTCTTCGGCCGGCTCCAGGGCGGCTTTGCCACCTGCGTCATCATGCGGCTTGAGACCAACGGCGACTGCGTCGTCTCTAGTGCCGGGCATCCTGCGCCCTTCCTCAACGACCGCGAGATGGAGCTGCCCGGCGCCCTGCCGCTCGGCATCGCGCATGACGTGCAATACGAGGAATCGGTCTTTCAGCTGGAAGTCGGCGATCGCTTCTCGCTCTACACCGACGGTCTGCTCGAGGCCCGCAATCAGGCCGGCGAACTCTACAGCTTTGCCCGCCTGGAGCGGCTCTTCGCCGGTCATCCCAGCGCCGCCCAGGCCACCCAGGCCGCCGTCAACTTCGGTCAGGACGACGATATTACGGTGCTTACGCTCACACGTCTGGCCACAGGCGAGGACGGCCTCGCGCTGAACCTCGCATAGGCCGCGCTTTTCCGCTTTCTCCTTTCCGCTCAGTCCTTTCCGCATCCTCCCTTCGCGGGCCTGGTTGGGGCCCGCAAGCCCTTTCCTGCAATCCAGATCACATAGCCGTGTGATCCGACGCACATACAGTCGTTGCAAGCTCCTGCGTACTCTTGTGCCACTCGTGAAAGAGCTGGATTGCGCGAGCGCTGACGGATTGGCGCTGTAATTCCAGCGGTTGGGGATAAGCCAGGATGAGTTTTTTCAAGGATTCCGGACATCTGTTTCGATTCGCCGGCATCTTCGTTTTCTTGTTTCTCGCGTTCCTTGTCATACGCGTCTTCGTCGTTCCCAAGAGCTTCGGAGAGTACGGCCACTATCGCGGCAACGCAATCAAGGACATGGCAGCCAAGCCGTTGCACTTTGCCGGCCACCAGGCCTGCGAAACCTGCCACACCGATGTGCTCGATGTGAAGAAGACCGGCAAGCACGCCGGAGTGAACTGTGAGGCTTGCCACGGGCCGCTCGCCGCCCACGCCGCGGATCCATCCGCCGTCGTGCCCGCCAAGCTGGAAACCGCTAGCCTATGCGTCCGCTGCCATGAGTACAGCGCCGCCCGGCCAAAAACATTCCCCCAGGTCGTCTCCGCGCAGCACTCCAGCGGCATGCCGTGCGAAACCTGCCATAACCCACACAACCCCTTGCAGACCGCCGGAGGTGCCAAATGACCATGTCCCGGCGACATTTCCTCATCCTCTTGCCCGCCGCCGCCGTTGCCTGGGAGTCGGTCCTCGCCGGCACCCCTGAGCAGGCGCCCAACTACACCATGAGCGAGCACTGGTGGGGCATGCTCATCGATATCCCCAAGTGCATCGGCTGCGGCAACTGCGTCCGCGCCTGCCAGGAGGAGAATGATGTTCCCGACGGTCACTTCCGCACATGGGTAGAGCGCTACCGCAGGTCGGACTGGCATCTCGAGGAGCCTCAGGTGATCTCTCCCGACGGCGGCAAGGAAGGATTTCCTTCCGTCAATGACGATGGTGGCGATTATTTCTTCGTACCCAAGATGTGCAACCAGTGTGCGGACTCGCCCTGCACGCAGGTGTGTCCGGTTGGCGCCACGTTCATCGCTCCCGACGGAGTGGTGCTGGTGGACCAGTCCTACTGCCTGGGCTGCGCCTACTGCGTGCAGGCCTGCCCCTATGGCTGCCGCTACATCCATCCCACCAAGAAGGTCGCCGACAAGTGCACGCTCTGCTATCACCGCATCACCAAGGGGCTGACGACGGCGTGTTGCGAAGCTTGTCCAACCGGCGCGCGTCAGCTGGCGGACTTGAAGAACCCCAAAGATCCAATCCATGAATTTCTCAAAACGCACAGTGTGGACGTGCTCAAGCCGCAGATGGCGACGGGTGCCAAAGTCTTCTACAACGACCTGGATGGGTCTGTGCGCTAAGGAACGATTGGACAATGAAAACAAGTCAGGGAGCAGGTGACGGCAATGAGTGGTGTTGAAGGTTACATGTATCCGAACGAGATCACGCTCTATTGGAGTGTGCTCATCGTCTTGTATCCCTATATCACTGGACTGGTGGCCGGCGCGTTTATCCTCGCCTCGCTGGAGCGTGTCTTCCACGTGGAAGCGGTGAAGCCCACGTACAGGCTGGCCCTGCTGACTGCGCTCGCGTTCCTGCTGGTTGCACCTCTGCCGCTGGTCCTGCATCTGGGGCATCCATTCCGCTCTCCGGAGATGTACTTTACTCCCCACAGCACCTCGGCCATGGCCATGTTCGGCTATGTGTACCTCTGGTACCTGATGGCCGTGCTTACCTTTGAAATATGGCTCGACTACAGACGCGATATCGTCCTTTTCTCGCAGAGTACCAAAGGCGCGGCACGCTTGATTTACAAGATCATGACCCTGGGTTCCTCCAATATCGGCAAACGTTCCCTCCACATCGACGAGCGCGTGGGCTGGGTGGTCACCTTGGTCGGCATTCCCTCGGCTATCTTGCTGCACGGATATGTGGGGTTCATCTTCGGCTCGCTCAAGTCCAATCCATGGTGGTCGTCGCCATTGATGCCGGTGGTATTCATCTTTTCGGCCATGGTGTCCGGCATCGCGGGTGTCATGGTGCTTTACATGGCCGTCACCAGGCTGCGCGGAAAAACGATCGACATGCGCTGCCTGGATTCCATTGCGATGTACTTGTTTTACACATTCATCATTGACTTCAGCCTGGAAATGCTGGATCTGGTGCATCGCATCTACGAGGCCAACGAATCGTTCCGAAGCTTGAACTTCATGGTTCACACCCGACTCTACTTTTCGCAGATCGTGGTCCAGATACTCATCGGCACACTCGTTCCGCTGGTGCTCTTGTTTCTCGCGCAGGTTGTAAAGCTCCCAGTAATTGTCCGCAAGTACTTCTACGCCATCTCCGGCAGCTTGGCCCTCATCAGCGTACTCGCCATGCGCTGGAATGTGGTCATTGGTGGCCAGCTGTTCTCCAAGAGTTTTCTGGGTTACACAACCTACAAGATGGCGCTGGTCACCCGCGAAGGACTGCTGGTTTCCATATTCCTGACCATCCTCCCTCTGGGCATTTTGTGGGTGCTGGTCAAGTTGCTGCCTCCCTGGCCGGAGGAAGACGCGCCGCATGGCGCCGCGGCAGACTAACGTCGGGGTTGTAGGTTCAACGAGTTGATTCCTGGGTGGAGACCATGAGTGATCCTCCGGAAACTCTGGAACTTCTCACCGCCAGAATGGAAGGGCTGGAACGGCGAGTGGCTGCGCTTGAGCTCGGCTCCGCGCCGGTTGTCGCTCCGGTTCAGCCGCTGCAGGCATTCTCGCCGCAGCTTCGTGCTGCGGTTCGCAAATCCTCCCTGAACAAGTCCGGGGACCAGGCAGCGGATCAAGCCGGCAGCGTCGCTCCCGTGCTCGGCCGGGCCATGCTCGGCTTTGCCGGCGCTTACGTGCTGCGAGCCGTCGCCGATTCTGCCCCAGCTTCGCGTCTCCTGGTTGCCGTTCTGGCGCTTGTCTATGCCTTCGCATGGCTTGTGGTCGCTGCGCGGGCATCGGCTTCCTCACCGTTTGCCCGTGCTGTCTATGCGGGCACCTCCGCCCTCATCCTCGCGCCTATGCTCTGGGAGCTTGCCCTCAGTTTCCACGTGCTGACTCCCCTTGCCTGTGCGGCGGTACTGGCCGCCTACGCGCTTCTGGCCGCTCTGCTGGACTTTCGAGTGGACCTGCGAGTAGACCCGAGACGGGACCAGCACGCCAGCCCGTCGGGAGGATTCTGGATGGCGCAGGGAGCCGCCTGCATCCTTGCCCTCGCGCTCGCTCTGGCCACCCGCCAGTTCCCGCCGTTCCTTGCCGCGCTGCTACTCATGGTGGCGCTGTTTGAGTACCCGGCCGCGCGTGGTCATGACCGGCCCGTTCGCCTCCTGGTTGCGCTCGCTGCCGATGCTGTGCTCTCGTCTCAGCTTTTCATCTATAGCGGTCCACAGGCATCCCGCGCGGACTACCCCAACCTCGGCATCTGGGCTCTTGTCGCCCCGTCCTGCTTGCTTTTCTTGATTTGCGCCGGCGGCATCGTTGCCAAAACGGTGATCAGGCGCCAGCCCATCTCTGCCTTCGATGCAG
>DATKTQ010000261.1:0-21125 GCA_035531055.1 Occallatibacter sp.
AACGCGGCCTACCGGATCGATCCCGACGCGGCCTCAAAGAATGGCGGGACGCTGACGGAGCAGATTATGGACTCGCGCCACCTGACCTATCCGCGGTTTGCACCGCAGCCGGAGGAGAAGCTGGAGAATCTCTGCAAGTAACTTTAGTCAGAAGGAAGTTAGAAGATAGGAAAGGGGAGAAGTTATCGGCCTGCGCCGGAGCTTCTCCCCTTTTTGGTTTGCATGTGTTGCGACTAGGGTTTGGTGTACTTATTCCACCAGGCGAGCCAGCGCTCGTAGCGATCGCGGATGTAACTGGGACGGGTGAAGCCGTGGAACTGGTCGGGGTAGACGACTAACTCGGCGGGTCGGTTGAGGGATTTGAGCGCCTGGTACATCTGTTCGCCGCCGAGCAGTGGGACGTTCATGTCGGAGGTGCCGCCCATGAAGAGCATGGGGGTGTGGACGCGCTTGTCGACCTGAAGGAAGGGATAGCCGAGCTTGATGTACTCCTGCAGGTGGCTCCAGGGCTGGCCGAGTTCCATGTCGTACTGCTGGATGTACTGGTCGAAGCCGTAGAAAGAGATGGGCATGGCGACGCCTGCGCCGCTGATGGCGCACTTGAAGCGATCGGTGCTGGCGACGGAGTAATCGGTAAGGATGCCACCGTAACTCCAACCAGTGACGGCGAGGCGATTGGGGTCTGCGACGCCCATGGCGACGGCCTTGTCGACGCCGGCGAGGAGGTCCTTGACTTCCAGATCGCCCCAGTCGGCAAAGATGGCCTTGGCATAGGCCTGGCCGCGGCCGGAGGAGCCGCGATAGTTGACGTTGAGCTCAGCGTAACCCTTGGTGGCGAGCCACTGGCGGAGAAAGTTGAAGCCGTGCTCGTCCTGGCCGTTGGGTCCGCCGTGGATGAACAGGACCATGGGGACGGGTGAGCCGGATTTGAAATCGGCGGGTTTGGTGAGCAGGCCGTGGACGTCGGTGCCGTCCGAGCTTTTGAACTCGATGCCATCGGTGGGCACGAGGTTTAGCTCGGCGACGAGCGCGTCATTTTGATGGGTGAGCTGGCGGAGATGGCCGCTCTCGAGGGCGTAGACTTCGCCGGGTTTTTCGTCGTCGGTGAAGAGGACAGCGGTGTGGCCGTCAGCCTCATCCCAGGCGGAGACGGAACCCTGTTGGTTGAGGAGTTTGGTATCGCCGGGGCCGGAGAGCTCCATTTGCGCGGGGTACTGGTTGCGATCGTCGGCGACGAGGTAACTGAGCTGGCCGCCGGGCGAAAAGATGGGCGAACGGACGCTGCGGTCGAGCGCGGAGGCAGGGTAGGTAACTTTGCCGTCGAGGGTGACGACGGCCGGCTTGTCCTGCGAGTACTCCAGATACTTGGGCGCGGCGCCCTGGGTGTAAGCAATGGATGTGGAGTCGGGCGACCAGGCGAGATGACCGCCGTCGGGTCCGTCAAAGGTGGTGAGCTTGCGCGGCGCTGTGCCGGCCTTGGCGGCGACGATGAAGACATCGTCGTTGTTGGTGCGGTCTGGGTCGGGGTCTTCATCGCTGACGAAGGCAATCCACTTGCCGTCCGGCGACCAGACGGAATCTTCTTCGTTCACGTCCTTGGTGGTGGTGAGCTTTTCCGCCTTCTTGGTGGCGATGTCATAGAGGTAGAGCGAGTCCCAGTCGTTGTCGCGCAGGTAACCCTGGATGTCCTGCTTGAAGTGGTAGCGGTCCATGACGATGGGCTTGGGGGCCTTGGGCTTTTTGCCTTCTTCAGGCTCGGGCTCGTGCTTTGGATGGAGAGTGAGGAGGAGCTGTTTGGAGTCTGGCGACCAGCTGTAGCCGCGAATGTTCTGGTCTTTGATGGCGGTGAGTTGCTCGGCTTCTCCGCCACGGCGGTCGAGAAGCCAGATTTGATCGCCCTTGGCGGGGCCGGGGCGCGAGGAAAGGAAGCTGATGTAGCGGCCGTCGGGGCTGAACTTCGGCTCGGAGGCGCCCTCTTTGCCGTAGGTGAGCTGGAGGTGGACTTCGCCGTCCCAGCTGACCATCCAGAGGTGGGAGAGGTGCTTGTCCTCTTTGGCATCCACCTGGCCGACGGTGTAGAGGATCCACTTGCCGTCGGGCGAAACGACGGGGGGGCCGACGTTCTGGATGCGGTTCAGGTCGTCGAGGTTGATGTCGCGCTTTTTGGGGGCATCGGCGGCGCGGGCCGGGGTTAAGAAGGCGCAGGCGACGGGGCACAAAAGGCCAATGCAGAGGAGTGTTCGGAGGTTTCCACGCGACATGCAGAGAGGGTACCACGCGGCCCGGCGGGGTCTGGAAGCGGAATCGCGCGGCTAACGGAGGTGGCTGCGGACCTGGATGCGGATGAGGTAGAGAAAGAAGACGAGATTGAGCAGTCCCTGGACGAGTGCGGGAAACTGGTGCATCACGGAGAAGATCCAGAGGTTGTACGCGGCGAGGAGAAAGACGGCGGAAAGAGCAAGGGCCCAGGCCCAGCGCAGCAGCAGCAACAGGCCAAAGCTGGCAGAGATGAAGGCGGCCGAAAGGATGAGGAAGAGCGGCGGATAATGGCCGCCGGAGACCACGCCGAGGATGATGACGGCGGCGAGCACCAGCAGATAGAGACTGATGGCCGCAATGCCGGGAATGGCGAGCAGCTCGCGGCGGGAAGGACGCGAAACTTGGCCGGTGGGCTGCGGTTCGAGATCGGTCATGCATGGGCCTCGCAGGGCTAGAGGGTGCGGAGATAGGCCAGCAGGTCGCGCAACTGGTCGTCTGTGAGGGGAGTGGCGGGCATGGTGCCGTGGCCGTGAAGGATGGTGGCGGTGAGGCGCTCGTCGGTGGGCGGCGCGCCGGAGGGCATGGAAGGCAGCTTGGTGAGGGCCTGCAGGCCGGGGCCATGGAGGCCGGCGGTGGTGGTGGGATAGTGGCAGCGGGCGCACTCTGCGTGGAACACTGCGGCGCCGCGCGCCTCCTGCGGGGTCCACTGGGAGGCGGGCTTGGAGGGCGGAAGAGGGCGGCAGCCCGCGAGGACCAAGGCGAAGACAGAAGCCGCAGAGAGCGCCAAAGCAAAAGGCCGGATTCGCATTTGCCTTCCATTCTATCGGGAGAAGGCAAGAGCTCTGTGGGGGCGATCACAAATGGGGCCAGACGCGAGGATGAGGCCGGACGCGCGCGGCGGATTGCAGGGCCTGAAGCAGATGAGGGGCGGAGGAGTTCGCATCCGCCGCCCCTCTGAACTGGTGCGTTTGTTTGTCAGGGCAACAAGCTGCCGAAGGTTGTGGCGGGCGTGATGCGCGTGCCGCTGAGCGCGCCGGTGAACCAGATGGCCACGCTTCCGTCGGGGTTGTATGCCGTGAGTTTGAAGGATCCGGTGAAGGAGTTTCCGTTGTGACTGAGGACGACCTTCTCGAGTATCTGCGCGCCGCCCTGAGGATTGCCGATGCCGTTGGTTTCGGCGTTGGCGGTGTCATTGCCCTTCCAGGGAATGTGGTTGAGAAAGTAGGTTGACGGTGCGATCTGGGTCCAGACGCCTAGGCAAAAGTTGCCATCCTGCGCGGGGCGGGCGGAGTTCATGATCTCTGTGCCGTCGCTGTGCCATTGCGAAAGGGCGTCGTCGATGACCGTGTCGGGAATGGGGCTGTCGTTCATGGCCTGGGCGGTGAACTTTTCGTGCCACATGCCCACGATGGAGGGGCCGAAGTTGACCCTCACGAGGGAAAGATCCTGGTCGCCCTTTAGGAGCGGGTGCCAGCTCATTGGCTTGACGGCCTTGTAGGAAAGGCCGCACTGGGCAAAGGCGCCGGGGACCGCCGCGCAGCCAAGCAAGAGGGAAACGACCGCCGGCAACAGCTTCCAATTCATTGTCTTCATGTGATGTTCCTCCAAGGCCGGGTTTGCCGGCTTGGACGAGAAGACTCCGAAGCTGCGGGCTGCGCAAGGAAGGGGAGGTAAAGCGTGAGGTGAAGTTTTGGTGAAGCGCCAAATGGCTGAAAACCATCATATTTCGCGGCAATGTCGATGCTATACTTCCCTCGCGTTGGGGGACACCGTGGCTGGACTTGTGTACCTTTTTGGCGATTTCCGGCTGGAGGGAGGCCGATTCGAGCTGCTGCGTGAAGGACGGAGCCTGAAGCTGGAGCGCAAGCCGATGGAGCTGCTTCTGCTGCTGGTGGAGAATCGCGATCGCCTGGTGACGCGGGAAGAGATTACCGAGCGGCTGTGGAAGGGCGAGGTCTACGTCGACACCGAACACGGAATCAATACGGCCATTCGCAAGATAAGGGCGGTGCTGCGGGACGACCCGGAAAAGCCGCGCTTTCTCCAGACCGTGACGGGAATGGGCTACCGGTTTGTTGCGCGGGTGGAGGTGGAGGGTCCGTTGACGGTGCAGGCTCCAGTGGAGGCTCCCCTGGAGCAGACACCGAATGCACAGGCGACCTGGCTCACGGCGAAGAACCGGCTGTGGCTGGCCGGGGGATTGAGCGTGGTGGCGCTTGGGGCGGTGGCGCTGCTGCTGGCCGGTCCGCGGCTGTTTCATCGCGGCCAGACGGCGATTGGCTCGATTGCGGTGCTTCCGCTGGACAATCTGTCGGGCGACCCGAACCAGGATTACTTTGCCGCGGGCATGACCGACGAGTTGATCACGATGCTGGCGAGAGACTCGACGCTGCGGGTAACGTCGCGAACCTCGGTGATGCAGTACAAGAGCGTGCACCGGCCGCTGAAGGAGATTGCGAAGGCGCTCAACGTGGATGCCATTGTTGAAGGCTCAGTGGAGCGCACGGGCGACCACGTGCACGTGACGCTGCAGTTGATTCGTGCGGATACGGACACGCACCTGTGGGCCGACAGCTATGACCGCAACAACAACGACACTTCGACGCTGCCCGATGAAGCGGCGCGGGCGATTGCAGAGCGGCTAAACCATGCCGCGGCGGGCGTAGCACGGGTCCGCTCCATCAACCCGGAAGCTCATGACGATTACCTGCGCGGCCAATACCTCTGGATGGTCGGCCGCAACGAGGAAGCGGGACAGTACTTTCAAAAGGCGGTGGAGATTCAGCCGGATTACGCAGCGGGCTGGGCGGGGCTCTCAGAGTATCTGGACTTGAAAGCGATGAGCGGCGAAGGGAAGACCTTAGAGCTCCTAACGGAAGCGGAAGCCGCGGCGAACAGGGCCGTGGAACTCGACGACTCGCTGGTTCTGGGTCACATCTGTGTGGGCGCGGCGGTTCTTTTCGGTCATTGGGACACGGCCAAAGCTCTGAAGGAACTGGATCGCGCAATTGAGCTCGATCCGCAGAACTCCCAGGCACTGCACCTGAAGGCGAAGATTCTGTGTGCGATGGACCGGTTTGACGATGCGAATGCCGTGCAGGCAAAGTCGACGGCGGCGAATGCCTTCGTGCATCCGGGAGCCCGGGCGGAGATCTTCAACTGCACACGGCAATTCGGTTCGGCGATTCAGGATGCGCAATTGCGCCTGCGGGATTTTCCGACGTCGGGCGATGTGCTGGGGGAACTTGCGGAATCGTATCACTGGACGGGGCACGACAAGGAAGCTGTAGAGTCGCTTGCGCGCATGTTCGCCTCAGAGGGCAAGCCTGAGCTGAGCGAAGCGGCGCGTGCGGCATTTGGAAAGGGCGGATATCGCGCCGTGGTGCAAAGCGAGCTCGTCTATTTTGAACGGATTGCGCGAACCACGGGATTCTCGCCGGTCGAACTGTCGCGCTTCCACGCGATGCTGGGGGACAAGAATGAAGCGATTCGACTGCTGCAAGTGGCGGCTGACGCGCATGCGCCGCTGCTGGTCTTCCGGCTGAATGACCCCGCCTACGATGCGCTGCACAACGACCCGCGCTTCAGGGCGGTTGCCCAGCGGGTAGGCCTGCCCTATGAAGGCAAACCTACGGCGACCAACTGACCGCAAAGAAACTCCCATTTGGGCCGGCGGGGCGGAAGTGTCGGCGGAGGCGGAGTGGACCGCAGGGGAAATTGTTGAGCGAATGGGCCCGGGGCTCGTCTTTCTGGCAGAGACGTGCTGGCTGAGAAGCGCCGGTTGAGCAGCGAGCCGAAGCAGGGGTAGCCGCGCGATTCCGATATTCAAATCCTGAGAGGCAGACGATGAAAAAGCTGAAGCAAGCGCGGAGATGGCGCGATATGTGGCCCGGAGGAGTGTTGGCCGGGCTGGGGATGGTGGCGGCGGTTTTGATGATGGGAAGCTTGACGGCGCGGGCGCAGGAGCCGACGGCCAAGGCGCCGAATTCGATTCCGGCCGGGGAGACTTACGCGGTGATTCCGCTCAAGAACATCAAGAACAACCAAGAGGGAAACGACGTGATGACAGCGTTGCGCAATATGCTGGGGCGAGCGCGCATCTATTACGTGTATACGCAGAACGCAGTGGCGATTCGTGGCACGCAGGCGGACCTGGATGTCGCGCGCAAGATGCTGGCAGAACTGGACAAGTCGCCGAAGAGCTATCGGCTGACCTACACGCTGACGCTGCGGGACGGGGGCAAGACCGTGGACACGCGGCGCTTTATGCTGCTGGTGGAGGAAGGCGACCGGATGGAGCTGAAACGGGGTGAGCGCGTGCCGATTGTGACGGGAACTGATGCGAAATCGGCGATGAGCCCCGAGGTGCAGTACGTGGATATTGGTGTAAGTATCTCCGCAATGCTGGACGGCGGGCGGCTGCGGTCCAAAGTGGAAGAGACAAGTATGGCGGAGACAAAGTCGAGCTTGGGGCTGCAGGACCCGGTGATTCACCAGACTGTGCTGCAACAAGTGGTTCCGCTGGTGGTGGGCAAGCCTCTGTTGGTGGGCACGCTGGACCTGCCGAACAGCACGCGGCAGGAAGAGGTGACGGTGACGGCGGAGCTGATGGAGTAGTGGCTATTCCGCGGCGGCGATGGCCTCGCAGATGCGCTCCATGGCCGGGCTCTGGGCCTCGTCGCCGGGGCGATGGCCGTTGACCAGGATGGAGAAGGCGAGGGTCTTGCCGCTGTCGGTTTTCAAGTAGCCGGAGAGGGTGCTGGTCTCGTTGAGGGTGCCGGTTTTTGCCCAGAGGCGGCCCTTCAAGGGCGAGTTGCGGAAGCGGTGGACGAGGGTGCCGTCCACGCCGGCGATGGGGAAGGTGTCTCGCCAGGGCCGGCCCCAGGGTTGCCGCGAAGCATAGGCGAGCAGGTGGGTGAGCGCACGGGGGGCGATGCGGTCATCCATGCTCATGCCGGAGCCGTCGTAAAAGAAGAAATCGTCGTTGGAGACACCGATGTCGTTAAGGAACTGGCGAACGACACGGGTTCCCTGCTCCAGGCTGCCGTCTTTGGCGCAGAGCTTGCCCAACAGGCGCAGAAGCAGCTCGGCGTGCAGGTTCTGGCTGACCTTGTTGGTGACCTTGATGTCTTCCGCGATGGGAACCGAGACGTGGGTGGCGAGGACGCGGCGGCCGTTGAGAGGCGCCTCGACGGTGGTGAGGTCGACGGGGCTGAGGGTGAGGTGCTCGTCGCGCTCGGCGGCAAAGTTGCCGGTGCCGATGGGCAGCCGATGCGCGGAGGTGGAGGAGCCGTGGACCTGAATGCCGCGCAACAGCAGGGCGCGCTGGAAGGCGGCCGCAGTGAACTCGGCGGGATCGTCGACGGCGAGCGAAGTCTCCAAGCCCTGCTCGGGCGCGGTTCCCCAGGCCCGCACCAGCAGGCTGCCGGGCATGCGGGAGAGGCCAGGATGCGCCTCCTGGCCGTGGGGCGCTATGGTGAGGGTACTTTCAAGCGTGTAGTAGTCGATGGGCGGGTTCCATGCGGTGAGCGTGCCGCCGGGAGCTGAGGTATCCGGCAGAATGGTGAGCTGGGTGGTGTTGTCATTGAAGGTGAGCGCGGAGGCCGGCGCGCCGTAGCCCCACTGCAGGTCGTCCCATGCCCAGGAGGTGCCGTAGGGCTGGCTGAGGAAAAAGCTGTCGTCGCCGATGACGTTGCCGTCGACGGCGCGGACGCCGGACTGCTCCACTTGCTGGGCGAGGAGGCTGAGAACGACCATCGGTTGGGGCTTTGGCTCGGGCTCTGCGGTTGCGCTTCCGGCTGCGGATTCGGGCTCGCGGTAAGGATACTGGCGCGCGCTGAGGGTGGGGTCGCCGGCGCCGAGCAGGATGAGGTTGCCGTGCAGAGTGCCGGAGGCATCAACGGTGCCTTCGGCCACCACGTTGGTGGTCCAGGTGAGGGTTTCGACGGGCAGCAGCGCGTAGGCTGCGGCGGTGGTGGTGAGCTTGGCGTTGGAGGCGGGGATGAAGAGGCGGTTGTCATTCAGGCCGTAGAGCGGCTTGCCGTCGAGCGTGACCACGCTGATGCCGAAGTCGTCCTGGGCAATGGCGGGGTCAGCGAGGATTTTCTGGATGCGCTGGGCGAGGGTTCCAGTGGGCGCGGGGGCGTGCGCGGAGCGGAGCAGAAGTCGCCGAGGGTGACGAGTTTGTGCGGGAACCACGGCGGGTGCAACGAGCGAGGCCGCCAGCAGGACCAGAACTGCGGGCCGAAGAATGCGCATGGCCGGAGTTTAGCAGGCGGAAAACGGTGCGGGTGAGACGAGAGCAGATTTCAGGGCCTCGGCGGGTGAACCTACAATCAATGTGCGACGCAGACCAGGCGAGACGCGGCGCGGGCGGAGCCGGAGACCGAGGATGGAGCGGGAGCACAACTGGAAGCGCATGGCGTGCGACTGGCGGCTGCGCACGCGGACTCTGGCGCTGGGCCGGCGGACGCTGGTGATGGGCGTGGTGAACGTGACGCCGGACTCCTTCAGCGACGGTGGCGCATATCTGCGCACGGAAGATGCCGTGGCCCATGGGTTGCGGCTGCTGGACGAGGGCGCGGACCTGCTGGACATTGGCGCGGAGAGCACGCGGCCGGGCTCGCACGCGGGAGGCCCGACCGAAAAGAGCGCGGACTCGCTGGCGGTGAGCGCCGAGGAAGAGCAGGCGCGGCTGCTGCCAGTGCTCAGGGGAATTCTGGCGGCGCGGCCGGAGGCAGTGCTGAGCGTGGACACCTACAAGGCGGCCACGGCGCGGGCCGCGCTGACCGCGGGCGCGGAGGTGGTGAACGACGTGAGCGGTCTGCTGTGGGACGCGGAGATGGCCGGGGTGTGCGCCGAGGCAGGCTGCGGCGTGGTGCTGATGCATACGCGGGGCCGGCCGGAGGAGTGGCGCACGCAACCGCAGCTGGAGCCCGATGAGCTGCTGGAAACGGTGCGGCGCGGGCTGCTGGCGAGCCTGGCGGAGGCGCTCACGGCGGGTATCCGGCCGGAGGCCGTGGCGCTGGACCCCGGATATGGATTTGGCAAGCGGTTTGAGGAGAACTACGCGCTGCTGGCGCGGCAGCAGGAGCTGCGGGAGCTGGGCAGGCCGCTGCTGGCAGGGGTGTCGCGGAAGTCGTTTCTGGGCCGGACGCTCAAGGAGCTGCACAGCGGCGAGGATGCCCCGGTGGACGCGCGCGAAACGGCGAGCGTGGCGGCGATGGTGGCGGCGATTCTGCACGGGGCGGCGGTGGTGCGGGTGCACTCCGTGAAGCCTGCGTTGGAAGCGGCGCGGATTGCCGATGCGCTGCTGGCGGCGGGCTAACGGACGGACATCTGGTGGAGCTTGAGCACGGTGTTCCAGTTGCGGGCGGTGGACTGGATGGCTGGGCCGAGTGCGCGATTCATGAGGGCCGGAGTGAATTTGGTGTCGGCTGCGCCTTCGGGCAGGTGGAGATAGAGCATGTCGCCGTGGAGATGAAAACGGTCGCGGCGTTTGGGGTTGGCGGCGACGACGCGGGCCAGCTCTGCCGTGGCTGATGCGGGGGCGGGCGCAGAGAGAAAGACGGCGTGGACGCGTGCACCGTCAGCAGCGGCTTCCGCGGGGTAGGGATTGGCGGCGATGGTGCGAGTGAGTTGCTGGTGCGTACGGAGGAGTACGCCGACGGGCTTGCCCATGCGAGCTTCAAGCGCGGCGGCGAGCGCCCTGTGGACGCTGGGTGCGGAGATTGTCGCGTCAAAGACGGCATTGCCGCTCTGGATGTAGGTTTCCACATTTACAAAGCCGAGGCCGGCGAGAAGCTTACGCAGATCGGCCATGGGCAGTTTGCCGGTGCCGCCGACGTTCACGGCGCGAAGCAGGACGACGTAGGTAGGCATGGACGCTCCCGAAAGGCGATGAAGGGAGTGTACCGCGAGCGGCGCTACTGCCTTTCCGATCCAAAGCAGACGACGATGCCTCCGACAATGGCCAGCGTGGCCAGAACGGGCATGAGAATCCAGAGGCTGCCGGTAAAGATGGGCAGACTGGAGGGCCAGAGGGAATCCAAATGGAGCGCGCCTGGGAGATCCCTGAGCCAGCCTAGCCACTGCCGGCCTTGGCCAGCCTGGACAAAGAGTAACGCGGCGGCGCAAAGGCAAACGGCAAAGGCGAAGAGCTCGGCGCCGAGGATGGGCTTGCGGATGGTCTGCAGCGCGGCGTTGCGGCGGCGCAGCTGGGCGCGCCACCAGAGGGCTCCGGCAGGTTGCAGACGGGCAGAGCCGGCGGCCTGCGAGCGAGCCTGCTGAAAGGCCATCGTGACGGCGACAAGATCCGAACAGGCGCGGCAGCCGGCCACGTGCGCGTGCAGCTCCGGCGGGCAGGCCTGGGGCCAGTGGCCGCAACGCAGCAGGGCAGCAACATCCTTTTCGCGCGGGCAGGTGCGCAGCATCATGCAGACCTCCCGGCGGCGCAACGTTCTTCCTGCAAGAGGGCGGCGAGCTTGCGGCGGGCGCGGAAGAGCAACAGGCGAATGCCGGCGGAGGCCAGGCCAGTGACCTCGGCGATTTCGCGGTGGCTGTAGCCCTCGGCGTAGGCAAGCCAGAGCAACTGGCGGTCGCGGGGGCGCAGCAGTGCGAGGGCGGGTCCGAGGAGGATTTGCGAATCCAAGGCGGCGACGACCGAGGCGCAGGCAAAGAGGTCTTCCGGCAGCTCTTCGAGCGAGTGCGAATGCGGACGACGCCAGTGGTCGCGCATCAGATTGGTGGCAATGCGGAAAAGATAACGGCGCGCGGCGACCTCGCCGTCGGAGGGGTGGTCTGCGGTTAGAAAGCGGACGAAGCTTTCCTGCATGAGGTCATCAGCGAGGGCGGGATCGCCGGAGACGCGGGCCAGATACGCCCAGAGCGGGCGGGCGGAGCGCTCGTAAAAGCCGGCGAACTGGTCGCTATCCATGCCGGCGGGAGCGGCCGCCAGAGCGAGCGGCTGCGCGTCGCCTGCCAACGCGTTCGAAATGGCGGAATCCCAGGGCATGCGTCGCTGCTTCCTCACTGTAGGCGCTCCCCTCGCGGCTCACAGTCTGTCCTGCGAGCCGAAGGGTGCGTCGAGTTTGTTTGCCGCCGCGGACTGGCCGGGCATGAGGCCCAGGCGCGCAGCCAATGCCCACGTGATACCTGCCGACAGGATAAAGCCTACGCCGGGCATGAGCACGATGGTTCCCAGCACGAGCATGGGGGTTGCCAATTCCCTGCTGGCGTGGCGCAGCAGCAGGAAGCCGATGCCGAGCAGCACCATGACGACGCCGGCCTGCAGCGGCGTGAGCACGCGGGCCACGGCATTGGGTACGCGCTGGCCGGGCTCCAGGTTCACGGGGATGGGCGCGGCCTCAAGGAATCGGCGGCCAGCCTCGGTTTCCATGTAGGCGGCGAGCTCCTGCGAGGAGCTGAACTTATCAATGAGGCGGGTGTGGACCTCACTCTGCAGCTTGAAGATGCGGTTCCAGCGGCGGTTCTCGAGGAAGACGCGAATCATCCAGGCGAGGACGACGAGGAAGCAGGCGAAGGCCAGCAAGGGCGGCAGGTTGCTGAGGAAGTCTGCCCACATGGAGGGGCGCGGCTGAACCTGCATCAGGTCCGGCCAGACGGCGCGCTCGAGGGCCTCGTCGCGCTGGCCGTCGGGGTGTTCGAGGTGGGAGAAGAGATAGAAGCCGGGGTTGCGGGCGACGTCCGGGTGCGCGGTGAGGAAGTCGGCGAGCTGCGGATTGTTGCGGGCAACGTAGGCCTGATCTGAGAGCAGGGAGGGGTCGCGCGAGACTACGGTGGTGAGCGTGGGGCTGGTGCGGAGGATATGGAGAAGCTGCTCCTGAGTGGCCGCGACATCCTTGTCACTGAGCGGGGGCTGGGCGGGTTCCGGGCGAGGCTGGGTGGAGGCGTAAGAGACGGGAACCAGCGCGGTGACGGCGAGGACACAGGCAAGCCAGAACGGGCGGCGAAGACGGTGCATTAGGAACTTCCTCTCTTGGTGCGAGGCGGCGCAAGAGCCGCCTCTGCCCATACAACGGCTGGCAAGGGATTTGGTTAACAAGGCGGCGTGTGCGGCGGCACTGGCGGGATCCGGGCGGTGTAGCCTGAACGGGAAGGCAGCGGGCGGGGATGGAAATGGACGCGCGGGCGCACTGGGAGCGCATGTACACGGAGAAGGCAGCGGATGCGGTGAGCTGGTACAGGCCGCATCTGGAGCGGTCGCTGGCGCTGATTGAGGCGGCGGCGCCGGAACGGAGTGCGGAGATTCTGGACGTGGGCGGGGGGCAGGCGACGCTGGTGGACGACCTGCTGGGGCGCGGGTATGAGCGGGTGACGGTGCTGGATATTTCGCAGGTGGCGATGGACGCGACGCGGAAGCGGCTGGGGGCGGCGGGGGAGCGGGTGACGTGGCTGGCGGCGGACATCCGGACTGTGGAGTTGGCGGAGGGCGCTTACGATGTGTGGCACGACCGCGCGGTGTTTCATTTTTTGACGGAGCCGCGGGACCGCGAGGCCTATGTGCGCCAGGTGGAGCGCGCGCTAAGGCGCGGAGGGCACGTGATGGTGAGCACGTTCGGGCCGGAGGGTCCGCTGAAGTGCAGCGGCCTGGATGTGGTTCGCTACGATGCCGAGCGGTTGCACGCGGAGTTTGGCGCGGAGTTTGAACTGGTGGAAAGCTCAACAGAGCTGCATGAGACACCGTTCGGAACGGTGCAACAGTTCTTGTATTGCCACTGCCGGATGCGGTGAGGGCTGAGGATGGGGGAGCCGGTGCTGAGGCGCCGGGAAGGATGACCAAGGAGGCACGATGAAGGAATTCGAAGGCAAGGTGGCAGTGGTTACGGGTGGGGCGAGCGGGATTGGGCGAGGGATTGCTGGGAAGTGCGCACGGATGGGCATGAAGTTGGTGCTGGCGGACGTGGAGGAGGCAGCGCTGGGCAAGGCCGAAGCGGAATTGCAGGCTATGGGCGTGGAGGTGCTTGGGGTAAGGACGGACGTGGCGAAGCGGGGTGACGTGGAGGAGTTGGCGCGGAAGGCGCTGGATGCCTTTGGCGAGGTGCACCTGCTGTTCAACAATGCGGGGGTGGCGGCGGGCGGTGCGCCCTGGGAGGCGACGTGGAATGACTGGGAGTGGGTGGTGGGCGTGAATCTGTGGGGCGTGATTCACGGGGTGAAGGTGTTTGCGCCACTAATGCTGGAGCAGAAGACCGAATGCCAGATTGTAAACACCGCGTCGACAGCGGGCTTGATGGTGGGCGGGTTCTTGGCTCCATATTCGGTGACGAAGCATGCGGTAGTGGCGTTGTCAGAGAGTCTTTACCTGACGCTGCAGCAGAGGAACGCGCAGGTAAAAGTGTCGGTGCTGTGTCCGGGGCTGGTGCACACGAATATTGGCAATGTGGAGCGGAACCGGCCCGCAGAGCTGAAGAACGAAGCGGCGACGCCGACGCCGGAGATGGAGGCGGGTCGGGCGGCGTTTGAGGCGCTGCTGGCGAAGAGCACGCCTCCGGAGGAGGTGGCCGATGCTGTGTTCGACGCGATTGAGAAGGAACAGTTTTATATCTTGACGCATCCGGAGTGGATGGATGTGGTGCGGCTGCGGACGGAGAAGCTGCTGGCGCTGGAGAATCCTGAGAACCCGTCGGCGATGATGGCGAAGGTGCTGGGCGTGGGGAAATAAATGCCCATCCTGCCGCGAGGTACGGAAGGATGGGGCGGGTGAGTGTGTGGCGAGTTAGCTGCTGATGCCGACTTTGTAGCGGGGCCAGAGGGGGCGGTTGGCTTCGTGGTCGATGACGGGTTCGGCGTCGCACTGGACCTCGAGGACTGTGGCGGGCTGGTCTGGCGCGACGAGGGGCAGGCCGGTGAGGTGGAGCGAGAACTCGTCCTGCGTGAATTTGATGGGCTGTCCGGTCTTGAGGATTTTGGCGGAGAGGGCTTTGGCCTTGAGTCCGCCGATGGCCACGACGGCCTGAGGTTGGTAGAAGGTGAGCCAGTCTGCCGCGGGGGTGTGGCCGGGCCAGAATTGCTGGTGGATATAGAGCGTGTTGCCGCGGCGGGTGTAGTTGGCGTTGGTGTTCCAGCTGAAGTTGCCGCGGTCGGTTTCATAGATGGCGGTGCCGTTGCTATCGAGCCATTTGCCCACGGACTCAAGCACGGTGAGGGTCTCGGGCGGGATGGAGCCGTCCGGCTCGGGGCCGATGTTGAGCAGGTAATTGCCGCCGCCGCGGGCGCAGGTGGCCAGGTTGCTGACGATGGTCTTGGGAGACTTCCAGGCGTCGTCGAAGCGGTTGAAGCCCCAACTGTCATTGAGGGTCATACAGCTTTCCCAGGCGCGGCCGGCCTCGGAAGCCTGAATGTGCTGCTCGGGGGTGGAGAAGTCGCCGGGCAGGCCGTTGCGGTTGTTGACGATGATGTCGGGCTGGAGATCGAAGACCATCTGGTTCATGCGCTCGGACTCCCACTGCTGGGGAGTGAGCGGCCAGTCGACGTCGTACCAGAGGACGTCGATTTTGCCGTAGTTGGTCATCAGCTCGCGGATGAGGCCGTGGGTGTAGGCGACGAAGCGCTTGCGGGCGGCCTCGTCAGTCTTGCAGCGGGCGCCGTCGGGGTGGTGCCAGTCCATCAATGAGTAATAAAAGCCGACGCGGAGGCCTTCCTCGCGGGCGGCATCGACGTACTCGCGGACGAGGTCGCGGCCGGGGCCCTGCTTGGGCGCGCAGTAGTCGGTGAGCTTGGTGTCCCAGTGGCAAAAGCCCTCGTGGTGCTTGGTGGTCATCACCATGTACTTTTGGCCGGCCTGCTTGGCCAGCCTGGCCCAGGCGCGCGCGGCGTGCGGCTTGGGGTGGAAGTTGTGCGCGAGCTTCTCATACTGGGGAATGGGCACGCCTTCCACTTCCAGGGCCCACTCATGCTGGCCAATGATGGAGTACAGGCCCCAGTGGATGAACATGCCGAACTTGGCCTGATGCCACCAGGCCATGCGCTTGGCGCGGGTCGCGTCCATCTGTTGCTGAATGGGCGAAGTGGAGGCGGGCGCGTCGGCCAGTGGCGAGGCTGCGATGGCTGGAGTGGCGATGGCTGGCGCGGCGGCGGCAAGGGCGGAAGCGGCGGTGACCTGTTTCAGGAACGACCGGCGCGAACTTTCAAGCAATGACATGGGGGCTAGCTCCTTGGAGAATGTGGGGGGCGCGGGCGGTTGGAGTGCGGCTGATGCGGACCCGCGTCGGCGGGGCAACTATAGGAGGCGCGGTGCGGGGGTGTCAAAAGATGAGAGGTCAATCGTCAGTTGCCAGTTGTCAGTGGGCTTGGGCGGAAGGGAGACAGGCAGGGTTTAGAATCGGTAGGGGTGTGGCCGGGAGGCTGCGCCGAGAGATTTGCCTGTGCGTAGTTGAGCCAGTGAGGCGGCTGCGGCGGGCCATTTTGCGAGAAGCAGGCAGGGACGGATGCGAGCGAAGACGGCGGTGGTGCTGGGCGCCCAGTGGGGCGATGAGGGCAAGGGCAAGATTGTGGATGTGCTGAGCGAGCGGTTCCGCGCGGTGGCGCGGTACGCGGGCGGGCACAATGCCGGGCACACGGTAATCCACGGCGAGCAGAAGTTTGTGCTGCAACTGATTCCCTGCGGTGTGCTGCAGCCTGGCTGCAAGGCGATCATCGGCAATGGCGTGGTGCTGGACCCGATTGCCTTTCTGAAAGAAGTGGCCAAGCTGCGGGAGCTGGGCGTGGAAGTGGACGAGCAGCTGTATGTGTCCAACCGCGCGCAGGTGATTCTGCCCTATCACCGGATGATTGAGCTGGCGGCGGAGAGCGCGCCGGGGCGGCAGAAGATTGGCACGACGAGCCGGGGGATTGGGCCGGCCTACGAAGACAAGATGGCGCGGAGCGGGCTGCGCATTGTGGACCTGCTGAACAAGAAGCTGCTGATGACGCACATTGAGGCTGCGTGCGCGGAGAAGAACTCGATTGTGCATGCTCTGTTCGGCCCCGGAAAGGGTTCGGGCCCGCTGGACCCGGCAAAAATGTTTGACGAGTATGCGGCGGCAGCCGAGCAGGTGCGGCCGTTTGTGACCGACACGGGGCGGCTGCTGCACGGGATATTGGCCGAGGGCGGCAGTGTGATGTTTGAAGGCGCGCAGGGCACGATGCTGGACATTGACCACGGGACGTATCCGTTTGTGACCTCGTCCAGCGCGACGGCGGGTGGCGCGGCGACGGGTACGGGCGTGGGTCCGACGGCGATTGGCACGGTGATCAGCGTAACCAAGGCCTACGTGACGCGGGTGGGCGAAGGGCCGTTCCCTACGGAGATTCTGGACGCGGTGGGCGACCACCTGCGGGCGCGCGGCCACGAGTACGGCGCGGTGACGGGACGGCCGCGGCGCTGCGGCTGGCTGGACATTCCCCTGCTGCGCTACTCCAACCAGGTGAACGGGGCGGAGTGGCTGGTGGTGACCAAGATGGATGTGATGGACGAGCTGGCCGAGATTCCGGTGTGCGTGGGCTACGAGATAGACGGCAAAGTGACGGACGAGATTCCGGCGGACGTGGAAGGGCTGAGCCGCATCAAGCCTGTCTACACCACGCTGAAGGGCTGGCAGACCTCGACCGAAGGGATTCCTGAGTTTGAGCGGCTGCCGAGGGCTGCGCAGGAGTATTTGCGCTTCCAGGAGCGGGAGAGCGGCGCGAAGATCGGCATGGTGTCCACGGGGCCGGACCGCGAGCAGACGATGCTGCTGCCGGAGTTTGCTGCGGCGCTGGAGCAGATTGCCGGTTAAACTGAACGGGCGCGCCCGGGGGAGCCGACGGCGCGGCACGAGGCCGCGGTTGGCCTGCGCAGAGAGGCCGTTTTGAGGGGGCGCTGACGATGATCAGCTTTGCGATCCGGATGAAATTTGCCCAGAAAGACCGGGCTGAAGTGAACGAGCTGCTGCTGAAGCTGGCGGAGGCCTCGCGGCAGGAGCCGGGCTGCGTGAGCTATATTCCGCACCGGGTGGAAGGCGACCCGGACACGGTCCTGATCTATGAGCAGTATGCGGATGCGGCAGCCGAGGAGGCGCACCGCAAGACGCAGCACTTCAAAAAATACGCGGTGGGCGGACTGTTCCAGAAGATGCTGGAGCGGAACCGCGAGGACCTGAGCGCTCTCGTTTAAGCGGATTGCCCAGTCTAACGATGGCGCGGCGAAGGAGACTCGCCAGCCATGCATACCGGCGAATTCACGGGGCAGCAACAACTCCAGCAAAAGAACGTTGACCGTTTTGGCGCGGCGCGACTACCATGCGTTACGCCAATGAGGACGAACGGGGCACGGCACTGCGAACGATGGAAGCGCTGCACGGTGGCGGCGCTGTTGCTGCTGGCGCTAGGCCTGATGCCGGCGGCGCAGGCGATGGGCCGGGCCGAGCGGCATGAGAGCCGACACGACATTGACCAGCTGGAAGAGGCCTGGCGCAATGCCGTGCTGCACCGCGATCTGAACGCGCTGAATCGGCTGCTTTCAGAGGATTTTCTTGCCATTATGCCGAACGGACTGCTGCAGACCAAGGCGGAAACGCTGGCCGGCCTGCGCAACGGCTCGGTGCGATTCCACTCGATTGACATTCTGGAGCATCGGGTGCGGTTCTATGGCGACACGGCGGTTGTGACGTCGCGCGCGAATGTCTCGGCGACGATGCCGGATGGGGATATCTCCGGCCCGTACCGCTACACGCGGGTGTATGTGCGGGACAGCAAGGGCAGATGGCGGATTGTGAGCTTTGAGGCCAGCCGCATCCGGCTGCACAAGCCACACAAGCCGCATCGCTGATCCGGCCCGCTTCGACTTAAAATCAGATCCATGCCAGAACTGCCGGAAGTGGAAACCATCGCCCGGGGCGTGGAGGCACGCGTTCGGGGCGACCGCATTTTGGAAGCGTGGTTTGGGCGGCACCGCGAGCCGATGAAGACGCCGGCAGCGCGCCAGGCTGAAGGGCTGGAAGGCCGGACCATCCTGGCCGTGCACCGGACGGGCAAGCACATTGTGTGCGAGCTTGGCGCTGCGCGCGGCGAAGCTTTGGACGAGCAATCGAGCGAGCCGGCGGCCCAGTGGATTGTGCATCTTGGCATGACCGGGCGGCTGTTGGTGACCACCCCGGAAGGTCCCGTTCCGCCACACACCCATGCGCGGCTGCTGCTGGCCAGCGGGCGCGAACTGCGTTTTGTGGACCCGCGGCGATTCGGGCGGCTGGAGTTTCGCGATCTGGCGCGGGGCGAGGGCTTTGGGGCGCCGGGAGCTGAGCCGTTAACCATTGACAAAGAGGAGTTTGCGGCTCTTTTTCGGGGCCGGGGTCTGGCCATCAAAGCGGCGCTGCTGAACCAGACGCTGCTGGCCGGGGTGGGCAACATTTACGCCGATGAGAGCCTCTTCCGGGCCGGGCTGCGGCCGCGGCGGCGGGCGGGGCGGCTGAGCCGGGCGGAACTGGAGCGGCTGCGGCTGGCGCTGCGCGGGGTGCTGAGAGCAGCCATCCGACTGGGCGGCTCATCGGTTTCAGACTACGTGGACGCCGATGGGGTGCGGGGATTCTTCCAGTTGGAGCACCGGGTCTACCAGCGCGGGGGCGAGCCGTGCCGGGAGTGCGGGACGACGATCCGGCGGATTGCGGTGGCAGGACGCAGCACGCACTACTGTCCGGCGTGCCAGAAGTGAGGGGCGGCGCGAGCCGTGCTCTATGATTTTTCGGAGTTTTGGGGCGCGGAATTACGAGAATGCAGAATCCGACGGCCCAGAGGCTTGCTCAAGTGATTGAAACTAAATAGCCGAAGGAACGGCACGCGGATTGCACTAGGAAAGGGTGCCAGTGATGTACCGGCTGCTGGAACATTCCGGCCAGCCCACAAACTAGCAGACTCCCGGCAAGAGCATCCGCCAATGAGCGGCCCCAGATTGAGGGAATGACCGGTTGGGAAAGCCTGCTGAAGGCGCGGTGGAACAAACCACCGGCCAAAATTTGCTGGGAGGCCAGTGACCAGCGCGGTAAACGCAAAGCGCCACCCCGACCGGGAGTGGCGTTTTGTGCGTTAGGCGATGCCGGGCCTTCGGAATTGGTCTGGACGCGGCCAATCTACCGGGATAGGGGCTGCCGATTCTGATTCCTCTGTTGGAAATTGGGGTTGCGACTTGCCAGCCGGTTCAGCACGCTGTAATATCAGACTTGCCTAACCGGCGGCTGATGCGAACCACCCGAAAGGGCAGTGAAAGCTCGCCGTCGCAATGGACGCTGGAAGCCCGCCTGCCAACGAAGTGAGGCCGCGAGCGGCAAAAGCTCCCATAGGAAGGGCATCACTCGAGGAAATTCGCAGGCCGCACTGCACCGATCCTGACCACCGGAAGACGATGTTGCAGATCTGACTGAGCGCGCCAGGCGACGAAAGTGTTTTTTACAGAGGTCGTACGTCAGAGAATGCTGCAGGAGGACGGGGTTGCCGGAAGAACGGCGACCGAAGGCAGCTGGCCGGGCGTACCACTGGACAAGCAGCACAGGCTTAAGGGGACCGGATCTGATTGCGTACGAGAACCAGCCGGGCACAACGGATCCAGGTTTTTAGCAAGAAGAAGAACGCCAGCTGCTGGGCTCCCAGTTCATACATGGACGAGGGGTCGGCAAGGGGCATCTCGCCCGGAACAGCGACCGCGGGATGTGGCAAAGTAATGTATCACACAGCAAAGTGCCAGGAAGTGCACGCATGACGACAGAACCGACGCAGCCCCCGACAGATGCGGGGCAGGCCCAGGCCAACGGCCAGGGGCAGTCGCAGGGGCATCGGCGCCGCCGGCGCCGCCGCAAGAATAAATCGAGCCAACAGGGCGCGCCGCAGGCGCAGCCGGGACAGCCGCAGCAGCAGGCGGCTCCGCCCCCGCAGCCGCAGGGCGGAGGGCAGCAGCCTGGGCAAGGCCAGGGCCAGGGCCGGCAAAGCCGGAAGAAGAAGAAATTCTTCACCAAGAGCCAGGGGCCCGCACCGCAGCCCGGCAACAGCCTGACGCCGCCGCAGAGCCGCCGCAAGGACAGGCAAAAGGGACCGCGGACCTTTGTGGGTCCGATGGACCACAGCTATCGGACGGTGAACGGGAACGTGGCAGACGGTCCGCCGTCGACGATTCCGCAGGCGGGCAACGGGCACGGCTCCTACTACCCGGAGCAGTACCAGGCGACGCCGCCGGTGCGCGAAGATGCGCCCACGCGGATCTTCTGCTTTATCGAGGATCTGTTTTTCCAGGCCAAAATTCAGGAGACGTCAAAGAAGCTGGGCGTGAAGGTGGAGTTCGTGAAGAACGACAAGGACGTCTTTACGCGGCTTACCGATTCGCCCGAGGCTGAGCGGCCCACGCTGCTGGTCTTTGACCTGAACAACCTGAACGCGAAGCCGCTGACGATGATTCCAAAACTCAAGGCGAAGCTGAAGAAGGCGACGTCGATTATCGGATTCCTGAACCACCTGCAGGGCGACCTGAAGGCGAAGGCGACCGAGGCGGGATGCGACACGGTGATGCCGCGGTCGGCCTTCTCGCAGGGGCTGCCGAACCTGCTGCGCCGCTACGGGCTGGAAGAGGAAGAAGACCACATGCCGCAGCCGGTGTAACGGCGGGAGGCAAGATGAAAGAGAAAGGGCGTTCCCGGGCGGGAGCGCCCTTTGTGTTTGTGCGGGAGTGGCAGCTTGACTATCCCGGAGGCCAGGCGGTGGGGCGTCCGCCGAGGAGGTGGACGTGGAGGTGGTCGACGGTTTGGCCGCCGTCCTCGCCGGTGTTGATGACCACGCGATAGCCGTTGTGCAGGCCCTTTTCCTGCGCGATGCGGGCGGTGGCGCGGAGCAGGTGGCCGAGCAGGCCG
>DATKTQ010000262.1:0-7644 GCA_035531055.1 Occallatibacter sp.
ATGCCGCGCATGACCAACACCTACATGCTGGCCGGCGACGACGCGCCCGAGGACATCCTGCGCTCGGTCAAGCGCGGCCTGTACGCCGTCAACTTCGGCGGGGGCCAGGTGGACATCACCAACGGCAAATTCGTCTTCTCCGCCTCCGAGGCTTACCTCATCGAGGACGGCAAAATCACCGCGCCCGTGCGCGACGCCACCCTCATCGGCAACGGACCGGAGGCGCTCAAATACGTTTCCATGGTTGGCAATGACCTCAAGCTCGACGAAGGCATCGGCACCTGCGGCAAAGACGGCCAGTCAGTCCCCGTCGGCGTCGGCATGCCCACCATCAAGCTCGATAAAATGACCGTCGGCGGCACCGGCCGCTAGCCCCACCCACTGACCGCTTCATTTCACGGGAATCCAATGCCTGAAGCCGCACTCCATTCTGCCGCCGCCCTCGACCTCGAATCCCTCGCCGCCGACGTGGTGGCCATGGCCATCCGGGGCGGCGCTTCTGACGCCGAAGCTGTCGTGGGCGAGGGCGATGAGTTCAGCGTGAACGTGCGCCTGGGTCAGGTGGAAACCCTCCAGGAGTCCGGCTCGCGCGGCCTCGGCCTGCGCGTCTTTCTCGGGCAACGCTCCGCCTCCTCCTCCACCAGCGATCTCACCCCGGACGGCATTCGCCAACTTGTCGAGGGCGCACTGGCTCTGGCCAAAGTTACCGAGGAGGACCCCTTCGCCGGCCTGCCGGAGACCACCGAATTCGGCTCCCTGCCTGGCGACCTGCACCTCTACTTCGACGATGTCTACTCGCTCAGCGGCCCCGAGCGCATCGAGTGGGCGCGCCGCACGGAGGCCGCCGCACTCGCCGCCGATCCCCGCATCACCAACTCTGCCGGCGGCAGCTTTGACGCCGCCACCGGCCGCAAGGTAATGGCCAACTCCCGCGGCTTTGTAGGCAGTTATCGCACCAGTTCCGCCAGCATCTCCACCGTCCCCCTCGTCGCCGACGCCGATGGCCGCATGCAGCGCGACTACTGGTGGTCCAGCGCCCGCAGCTTCGCGCTCCTTGACTCCCCTGAAGCGGTTGGCGCCGAAGCAGCCCGCCGCACCCTCCGCCGCCTCGGCGCGCGCCGCGTCCCCACCCAGCAGGCTCCCATCGTCTTTGCGCCGGAAGTGGCCCGCTCCCTCATCGGCTCCATCTTTGAGGCGGCCTCCGGCGACGCCATCTGGCGTCACGCCTCCTTCCTCGCAGGCAAACTCGGCACATCCATCGCCGCGCCCTCCTTCAATCTCATCGACGACCACACCATGCTCCTCCCCACCGGCGTCGGCGGCTTTGGTACCTCGCCCTTCGACGGCGAAGGCCTGCCCACGCGCCGCACCGTCATCGTCCGCAACGGCATCCTCGAAACCTACCTCCTCAACACCTACGCCGCCCGCAAGCTTGGGCTTCAATCCACCCACAACGCCTCGCGTGGCCTCGCCGGAGCGCCCGGCATCGGCTGCGGCAATCTCTATCTCGAACCCGGGGAGCGCACGCCCGAGGAAATCCTCGCCACCGTTCCCGCAGGCCTCTACGTCACCAGCCTCATGGGCTTCGGCGTCAACACCGTCACCGGCGACTACTCCCGCGGCGCCACCGGCCTCTGGATTGAAAACGGCCAGCTCACACACGCCGTCGAGGAAGTCACCATCGCCGGCAACCTTGCCGAAATGCTGCGCAACGTCACCGCCATCGGCAACGACCTCGACTTCCGCGGCGCCATCGCCGCGCCCACCCTCTGCATCGACGGCATGACCATCGCGGGAGCCTGAGCGGAGCGGCCGTGGCGAGTGAGATGCATTCCCTTCCCTTCGACCCCGCCGACCCCAGGGCGGCCCTGGCCCAACTGCCCGCAAAGTCCTCTGTCTTTGCGCTTTACGGCGCTCAGAGCCACGCAGAACCGTACATCGGCCGCACACCCAACCTGCGCGCACGCCTCGAACGCCTGCTTCAGCCTTCACCCAAACACCCGCGCCGCCTCCAGCTCGCGGGCCTCGTCCGCCGCATTGACTACCGCCTCACCGGCTCGGAGTTCGAGTCGCTGCTGGTTCAGCTTGAACTGCTGCAAGAAATCTACGGCGCGAAGTCCCCCAACCAGGTCATTGCTCGCATGCACCTCCGCGCGCCGGCCTTCGTCCGCTTCCTCGGCAGCAACCGCTACCCCCGCCTGGTCGTGACCCACCGCCCCAGCCAGCGCGAATCCGATTGGGTCTACGGCCCTTTTGCCTCCCGCGCCGCAGCCGAGCGCTACGCCGAGGAGGCCCTGAAGCTCTTCCTCCTGCGCCGCTGCGTCGAGGACCTCGACCCCCATCCCAGCCACCCCGGCTGCGTTTACTCTGAGATGAAAATGTGCCTCGCCCCGTGTTATCAGGGCTGCACAGACGAGCGCTACGCCGAGGAGTCCGCCTCGGTGCAGGAGTTTCTGGCCACGCGCGGCGAGAGCCGCCTCGTCCCCCTCCGCGCTCAGCGCGACCAAGCCTCCGCCGCGCTCGAATTTGAAGCCGCCGCCGCCCTGCACGCCCAGGTGCAGCGGGTTGAAGCCGTCCACGCCCTGGCACCGGAGCTGGTCCGCCCCCTCGGCCGCTTGCGCGCTGTGCTCCTGCAGGCGTCGGCACAACCCGGCGAGGTGGCCGTCTTTCTCTACAACCACGGCACGCTCAGCGGGCCCGCCGCCTTCTCCACGCTCGGCATGCGAATCCAGAACGAGCAATCCGGCTCGAGCTCACTCTTCGCCCACCCCATGGCCATCGAACCCGTACCCGAGCAGCCTCCCGCCGAGCCCATCGCGCCGGGAACCCCAGCCCGCACCGCCCGCGGCGTCCTTGAATCGCGCCTCGAAGAAGCACTCGCCGCCCTCGCCGAGCCGCCCTCGCCCTCCACCGCGCTGCGCCAGGGACATCTGGCCCTGCTCAAACGCTGGTATTACCGCCCGGAAGCGCGACGCGCCGGCGAAATCTTCTTCCCGGACGCTGACGGCGCCTGGCCCATCAAGGCCATCCTGCGCGGCGTGGGGCGCGTGGCCGCAAAAGCCGCCACCGCGCTGCTTCCCGGCTGATACACTAGCCCCTGCGCGGAAATCTTCCGCAGGGCAATCATGGTCGAGCTGCTACCTTCCATCCTTTCCGCCGATTTTGCCCACCTGGCTGACCAGGTGGCCGCAGCCGAGCGCGGCGGCGGCACCGTCATCCACGTGGACGTGATGGACGGCCATTTTGTGCCCAACATTACCCTCGGTCCGCCCGTCGTAAAAAGCCTGCGCAAGGCCACCAAGCTCCCTCTCGACTGCCACTTGATGATTGAAAATCCGGACGAGTTCATTCCCGCCTTTGCCGAGGCCGGAGCCAATTGGATCAGCGTCCATTACGAGGCCTGCCGCCACCTGCACCGCTCGCTCGAGCTCATTGCCCAGCACGGCATGCAGCCGGCCGTGGTCATCAATCCGGCCACGCGCGTCAACCTGCTGGTGGATATTCTGCCCATGGTGCACCACGTACTGGTCATGAGCGTGAATCCCGGCTTTGGCGGGCAGAGCTTTATCCCCTTTTCTCTGGACAAGATCCGCCATCTGGCAGAATTGCGCCAGGAACTGGGGCTGGCGTTTAGAATCGAAGTGGACGGCGGTGTGGCTCACGACACGGTTGCGGCCATCGTCCAAGCTGGAGCGGACCTTCTCGTGGCAGGCAGTGCCGTTTTCGGCGCCGGTCAGCCGGAGCGGGATGCAAAGGCTCTGCTGCAGGCGGCCCGCCAGGCTGCGGGAGAGGACATCTCCCAACAATGAGTCAGAACGACGGTGTGCGGACTGCAGTTTGGCCCGCGCGCCGCAATTGAGGTGGTATGAAGCATTTCTCCAGAAAATTCGCGGCTGCCGCGCTTGCTGTGCTGGTTCTGGCCGGCATGCAGGCGCAGGCTCGGGAAAAGAAGCACAAGCACAAGAAAAACGAGGATCTCAGCGCGAATCCGCTGGCCGGCTTGCACTCCCAGCAGCCGGACAAGGTGCTGTTTGACAAGGCGATGATCTCCATGAAAAAAGGCCGCTATGACGTGGCCCGCCTTACCCTGCAGACCCTGTTGAACACCTATCCTGACTCCGAGTACCGCATGCGCGCCAAGCTCGCCGTCGGCGACACCTGGTTCAAGGAGGGCGGCTCCGCTGCGCTCACCCAGGCGGAGGCCGAGTACAAGGATTTCATCACCTTCTTCCCCAACGCCCCTGAGGCCGCCGAGGCGCAGATGAAGGTGGGCGACATCTATTACCAGCAGATGGAAAAGCCCGACCGCGACTACACCAACGCGCTGGCCGCCGAGCACGAGTACCGAGAGATGATCAACCAGTTCCCGGATTCGCCGCTGCTTCCCCGCGCCAAGCAGAAGCTGCGCAACGTGCAAGAGGTTCTGGCCGAACGCGAAACCGAGATTGGCTTCTACTACCAAAGCCAGGAAAATTACCCCGCCGCCATTGCCCGCCTGGAGACCGTGGTGGACACTTTCCCGCTCTACTCCAAGAGCGACCAGGCGCTGCTGGCCATCGGCGACTGTTATGCGGGCGAAGCCCACACCGTGCAGATTGCTTCGCGCATGCCCGGCGCCGTCCGCGAGCGGCTGCGCTCACTCTACCTGGACAAGGCTGCAGCGGCTTATAACCGCGTGATCACCCGCTACCCCATGGCTCCCCACGTGGAAGATGCGCGGGACCGGCTGGTGGCCATGAACCGGCCCATCCCCGAGCCCACCCAGGCGGCCATTGCAGAAAGCGACGCAGAACAGCGCAGCGAACAGCCCTTGCGCTTCACTGACAAGGTTCTCGGCCTCATCAAGCGCGGGCCCACCGTGGTGGAAGCCGTGCACGTGGGCGAGCCCACCCTCACCGATCCCCGGCGCACCGTGGCTCCGGAAATCACCAAGCAGAACATTGCGCTCTTCCGCGACGCCATCAACCAGGGCAAACCTGCCGCAGAGGCCGCGGCCGCCACGCCCACTGGCGCCAATGAGCCACCCCGCAGTGACCAGCCCTCTGAGGCGCCCGTGCAAATGACGGCGCCCGGCGGCGGAACCGGCGTAGGCGTATCCATCGTCAGTGCGCCTTCCGGTTCGGCGGCCGCAGACCCCAACGCCGTGATCAAGCCCGTCGGGCCCACCAACACGGTTCTGCCTGCGGCAGTAGCTCCGGCCGCGGCCCCGGCGCAAATCAACGACATCAAACCGGGGGAGAACCAGAGCGCGCCCACCGTCGTGGCCAAGGGCAAAAAGAAGAAGGCACCCAAGGCTGACCTCAGCGCCGAGTCCTCCAGCAAGAAGAAAAAGAAGAAGGGCCTGGGCAAGCTGAATCCCTTCTAGGGCTATCCGTTGTTCCGCAGCAAAGGCCGCATCCCCAGCCGGATGCGGCCTTTGCTTTTGCCCTCTGCCTGCTTCGCCCCGCGCCCTCGTTCGCGCGCCCTTCCTGTGCTAAGGTGAGGGGTGGACCCTCGCGTAAAACCCCCGTTTCCACAGGGGCTTGCCGCAGACTCCGAGGGAACTGCCGGACACCCCCAAATGCCTCACGACCTGCCCAAAGCCTACGACCCCGCCGCCATTGAAGATCACTGGGCCGGCTACTGGGTGCGCGAGAAGCTGTTCGCGCAGCCCACGCCCGCCGCCGACGCACCTTCCACAGGCGCCCCCTTCACCATCCTGCTGCCGCCGCCCAACGTCACTGGCCGCCTGCACATGGGCCACATGCTCAACCAGACGGAGATGGACATCCTCACCCGCTGGCAGCGCATGAGCGGCCGCTGTGCGCTGTGGCTACCCGGCACCGACCACGCCGGCATCGCCACGCAGATGATGGTCGAGCGCCAGCTCACCGCCGAAGGCACATCCCGCCAGCAGCTTGGCCGCGAGGCCTTCGTCGAGCGCGTATGGGACTGGCGTCGCCACTACGGCGGAGCCATCCTCGACCAGATGAAGCGCCTCGGCGCATCCGTTGACTGGGACCGCGAATACTTTACCATGGACGAGCGCCTCTCCGCCGCCGTCCGCGAGGCCTTCGTCCGCCTCTACGAGCAGGACCTCATCTATCGCGGCGCCTACATCGTCAACTGGTGCCCCCGCTGCCAAACCGCCATCAGCGATCTCGAAGTGGTCTACGACGAGCACAAGGGCCACCTCTGGGAGATCCGCTATCCCGTGCTGAACGCCGACGGCACTGACTCAGGCCAGTTCTTGACCGTCGCCACCACGCGCCCGGAAACCATGCTCGGTGACGTCGCCGTTGCCATCCACCCCGAAGACGAGCGCTACCTCCATCTGCACGGCAAACAGCTGCGTCTGCCGCTCGTCGACCGCACCGTCCCCATCATCCTCGACGACTGGGTCAGCCGCGACTTTGGCACCGGCGCCGTCAAGGTCACCCCCGCGCACGACCCCAACGACTTTGCCATGGGCCAGCGGCACAATCTCCCCTCCATCAGCGTCATGGATGACACCGCGCACATCAACGCCGAAGGCGGCAAGTACGCCGGCCTCGACCGCTTCGCGGCTCGCAAGGAAATCGTCGCTGATCTCGAAGCCCAGGGGCTCCTGGCCGGAGTGAAAGACCACGTCCACAACGTGGGCCATTGCGACCGCTGCAAGACCATCGTCGAGCCGCGCCTCTCCATGCAGTGGTTTGTCAAAATTCAGCCCCTCGCCGACAAGGCCATCGCCGCCGTCAAAGAAGGCCACGTCAAATTCACGCCGGAGATGTACCAGAAGACCTACCTGAACTGGATGGAGAACATCCACGACTGGTGCATCTCTCGCCAGCTCTGGTGGGGCCATCGCATCCCGGCCTGGCACTGCGCCGCCTGCCGCAAAATCACCGTGCCGCGCCCCGGAACCAGCGGCGAACCCACCGCCTGCGCCCACTGCGGCTCCGCCCAGCTCACGCAGGAAACCGACGTGCTCGACACCTGGTTCTCCTCCGGCCTCCTGCCCGTCAGCGTCTTCGGCTGGCCTAATCTCACGCCAGAGACACGCGCCGATTTCGACAGCTTTTATCCCACCAGTCTCCTCGTCACCGGCTTTGACATTCTCTTCTTCTGGGTCGCGCGCATGATCATGCTCGGCTGCTGGTTCGCGGCCGATGTCCCCATGCCCGACGGCAGCCCGCGCTCGCTCGCAGACTCGGTTCCGTTTCGCGAGGTCTACATCCACGCCCTCGTCCGCGACGCCAACCGCGAAAAGATGTCCAAGACCAAGGGCAACGTCATCGACCCCATCGAGATCGTGCAGCAGTACGGCACCGACGCCGTGCGCTTCACCCTCGCCTCCATGGCCTCGCCCGGCACCGACATTGCCTTCAACGTCGCCCGCACCGAGGGCTATCGCGCCTTCGCCAACAAAATCTGGAACGCCGCCCGCTTCCTCTTCATGAACGTCAACCGCGCCGCCGAGGCTGGGATCTCGGTCGACCCCTCGGCCTTCGGCTCCATGCCCACCGTTGCCGACAACGCGCCGCTCGAAGCCCGCTGGATTGTCGCTGAGCTCCACTCCACCGCCGCCAGGGTCAACCAGTCGCTCGAAACTTACCGATTCGACGATGCGGCCAACATCATCTACCAATTCTTCTGGGGCAGCTTCTGCGACTGGTACCTCGA